>JBEVKG010000198.1:0-23621 GCA_040509765.1 Xanthomonas sp. | reverse complement strand
CGTCCGCGAGGCCTCGCACGCGCTGGCCCTGACCCTGGAATCGCAACGTACCCAGATCGCCTCGCTGAGCCAGGCGCTGGAGCGCATGGGCAACCAGCGCGGGCAACTGGACGCGCGCCTGGGCGAACTCAGCGCGCAGTTGAACGAGGGCGACTCGCCGGTGCTGGCCCTGGAGGCCGAACATCAGGCCGCGCTGAGCGAGCGCGTGCGCACCGACCGCGCGCTTGGCGAGGCGCGCACGCTGCTGGACGGCATCGACAACGAACTGCGCGGTCTGGAACAGACCCGCCAGCAGCGCGACGAGCAGGCGCTGGCGCAGCGCGAGCGCATCGCCCAGCGCCGGCTCGACCAGCAGGCGCTGGTGCTCAACGCCGAGCAGCTGTCGGCGGCGGTGGTCAAGGCCGGCTTCGTGCTCGAGGACGTGATCAACGGCCTGCCCGAACACGCCGACCCGGCCGAATGGGAGCAGGCGGTGCAGCAGATCGATGCGCGCATGCGCCGGCTGGAGCCGGTCAACCTGGCGGCGATCAGCGAGTACGGCGAGGCCGCGCAGCGCGCCGAGTACCTGGAAGCGCAGGACGTCGACCTGAACACCGCGCTGGAGACCCTGGAAGACGCCATCCGCAAGATCGACCGCGAAACCCGCGGCCGCTTCAAGGACACCTTCGACCGGGTCAACTCCGGCGTGCAGGCGCTGTATCCGCGCCTGTTCGGCGGCGGCCACGCCTACCTGGAACTGACCGGCGAGGACCTGCTGGACACCGGCGTGGCGATCATGGCGCGGCCCCCGGGCAAGCGCGTGTCCAGCATTTCGCTGCTGTCCGGCGGCGAGAAGGCGATGACCGCGGTGGCGCTGGTATTCGCGATCTTCCAGCTCAATCCGGCGCCGTTCTGCCTGCTCGACGAGGTGGACGCGCCGCTGGACGAGGCCAACGTCGGTCGCCTGGCGGCGATGGTCAAGGAAATGAGCGAGAAAGTGCAGTTCCTGTTCGTCAGCCACAACAAGGCGACGATGGAGGCGGCGCATCAGCTCAGCGGCGTCACCATGCGCGAGCCCGGCGTCAGCCGCCTGGTCAGCGTGGACCTCGAGGAGGCCGCGCGTTTGGCGGGCGCGGCCTGACGTGACATGCTAAAGGACGTGATGCGCGTCGAGGCGTCGGTCCCGTCCTGGCGGACCTCGTGCGCACCCAGCAGTTATCTTCCCCCTGTGTACCCTTGCCGGAGTAACCCCTGAATGTCCGACATGGCAATGCTACGCATCGGCATCCTCGCCGCCGGCTTGCTGTTGATTGCGGCGATCTTCCTGTTCGGCCGCCCGAAGAAACCGAGCCAGGGCCGACGCGTGGAGCCGGCCGATCCGGCCGCGCCGCGCCGCGAACCCTCGCTGGGCGACGCCGCCCCGGCTGTCGGGGATGCAGCGCTGGCCGCGGATGGTGCGGACGCAGAGGCACGTCAGCCCGAGCTGGGCCTGCCCGCGGCGGAGGCGCCCGGCGCCGAACTCGGCAAGCGGCCGAGCCAGGATTTCGACAAGATCGTCTCGCTGTACGTCGCTGCCCGCGCCGGGCAGGTGCTGCGCGGCGAGGACATCGTGGTGGCCGCCGAGAAGACCGGCCTGACCTTCGGTCACATGAACGTGTTCCATCGCTTGGTCGAGGGCCATCCCGAGCGCGGTCCGATCTTCAGCATGGCCAGCATCATGAAGCCGGGCAGCTTCGACATGGCGCACATCCGCGAGATGGAGACCCCGGCGATCGCCTTCTTCCTGACCCTGCCGGCGCCGCTGACCGCGCTCGACGCCTGGGAAAAGATGCTGCCGACCGTACAGCGCATGGGCGAACTGCTCGACGGCGTGGTCCTGGACGACAGCCGCAACGCCCTGGGCCGCCAGCGCATCGCCCACATCCGCGACGACCTGCGCGCCTACGACCGCCAGCACCAGGCGCCGCCGTTGACGAAGGCGCCGCGCTGGTAGCTTGGTGCTGGGAATAGGGAAATGGGAATGGGGAATCGTAAAAGCGAGTTCCTGCGCCGATCGCCTGGTTTCCCCTCCTTGGCGCGGCTGCGCAGGGTCTAGCGGATCGTGATTCGGGAATGGGAAAAGCCGGGGCAAGGCCAGTAACGCCTCAGTTGCGCGGCAGCCCGCTTTTGCGATTCCCGATTCCCGATTCTCCATTCCCGAACCAAAGCTACTTGCGCGCCTTCATAAACGCCTCCCGAAACCGCAGCATCTCCGCTTCGCTGCCGACGGTGACGCGGACCAGCTTCGGCCAGATCGGCCAGCTGCGGCCGACGATCACGCCTTGTTTGGCCATCGCCGCGGCGAAGGCGGCGCCGTCGCGCTTGACGTCGACCATGAAGCAGTTGGCCTGCGACGGCAGGCACTTGTAGCCCTTGCTCTGCAGCCAGGCGATGGTGTCGTCGCGGATGCGCGCGTTCTCGGCGCGGCGGGTCGGCACGAGTTGCAGGTCCTGCAGGCTGGCGATGCCGGCGGCCAGCGCGGGCACCGACACCGGATTCTGGCCGAACGCGGCAAGCTTGGTCTGCAGCCCCGGTGCGGCCACCGCCATGCCCAGGCGCAGGCCGGCCATGCCGTACAGCTTGGAGAAGGTCCGCAGCACCAGCAGGTCCTGGCGCTGGCCGATCAGGTCGATCACCGACGGCTCCTCGCTGTAGTGCAGATAGGCCTCGTCGACCAGCAGCACGCTGGAGGCGGGCTTGTTGGCCAGCAGCCATTCGATGTCGGCGCGCTTGGTGATCGACCCGGTCGGGTTGTTCGGATTGCACAGGTAGATCAGGCCGGCGTTCGGATCGGCGGCGGCCATGGCCTTGACGTCGTGCGCGCCGTCGGCGCGCAGCGGCACCCGCCGCACGGGCGCCCCATGCGCGGCGGCGACATCGGCCACCGCCTCGAAGGTCGGATCGGCCACCACCACACTGGCGCGCGGCGAGGTGAAGGCGCGCGCCGCGCGGGCGAGCGGTTCGCTGGAGCCGGGATAGACGGCCACGTGGTCGGCCGGCAGGCGCTGCTGGCCGACGAAGGCGGCGATCAGTTCATCCGACAGCTCGAACAGGTAGCGGCCGCTGCGCGGCAGGATCGCCTGCGCCGCCGCCAGCGCCGCGGGCGCAGGACCCAGCGGGCATTCGTTGAAGTTCAGGTACACCGTGCCGGCCGCCGGCGCCACGCCGGGGGCGGCGGCCGCGGTGGCGGCTGCCTTGCGCCGCGCCGCCTCGGCGACGGGCGCCAGGCCAACGGCGCCGAGCGCCAGACCGGAGGTGGCCAGGGACAGGAAGGAACGGCGCGAGACCGGTAGCGACACGGAGCTCTCCAGAGCGGGCGGGGAAGGTCACGTTAACGAGGTGTTAAGTGTGGGGCAAGGGCGTGACAGGCCGGAATTCGGGATTTGGGATTTCGGGATGGGCTTGAGGCCGGGATTCGGGGATGGGTTGGGGAATCGCTTAAAGGCCGGGATTGGGATTCGGAATTGGGGATTGGCAGAAGCCGGGGCGACGGCGATGGCGCTGCCGCTCCGGACCCTCACCCCAACCCCTCTCCCGACGGGAGAGGGGCTTTGGCTTCTCCCTTCTTCCCTCGGGAGAAGGTGCCCCGCAGGGGCGGATGAGGGTCCGACCGCCGCCGACACGAGAAGTCCGAGCTCGGGCTCTTGCGAATCCCCAATCCCGAATCCCAAATCCCGGCCGTCAAGCCGACTCCCCAATCCCCGCCTTCCAGCTACTATCGCCCCCCTCTCCGTTACCCGCATTTCCGCTGCGCATGACCGCAACTCCCGATCCCCAGACGCGTGCCGCCGACTTGCGCCAGCGCATCGAAGACGCCAACCACCGCTACTACGTGCTCGACGACAACGCGATCCCCGATGCCGAGTACGACGCGCTGATGCGCGAGCTGGAAGCGCTGGAAGCCGCGCACCCGGCGTTGGCCAGCGCGGATTCGCCGACCCGCCGGGTCGGCGCGCGGCCGGACGGCGGCTTCCCGGAAGTGCGTCACGCGATCCCGATGCTGTCGCTGGCCAATGCCTTTGAAACCCAGGGCGTGGCCGCGGACGCCGACGACCGCACGCGCTTCGCCGAGGTCGCCGATTTCGAGCGCCGCATCGAGCGCGAACTCGAGCTGGCCGCACCGGTGTTCTCGGTCGAGCCCAAGCTCGACGGCCTGGCGATCAGCCTGCGCTACGAGGACGGCGTGTTCGTGCAGGGCGCCACCCGCGGCGACGGCAGCACCGGCGAGGACGTCACCGCCAACCTGCGCCAGGTGCGCTCGGTGCCGCTGAAGCTGCGCGACCTCGGCACGCCGCCGCCGGCAGTGCTGGAGGTGCGCGGCGAGATCTACATGCCGCGTGCCGCCTTCGCCGCGTGGAACGCGCAGGCGCTGGAGCGCAACGAGAAGCTGCTGGCCAACCCGCGCAACGGCGCTGCCGGATCGCTGCGCCAGCTCGATCCGGCGGTCACCCGGCGCCGGCCGCTGGCGTTCTTCGCCTATTCGGTCGGCGAGGTGCGCGGCCTGGAACTGCCCGAAACCCATTCGCAGACCCTGCAACGGTTGCGCGACTACGGCTTCCCGGTGGCGCCGGAGGCGGACACCGCCACCGGCTTCGATGGCCTGATCGCCTACTTCCGCCGCATCGGCGCCGCCCGCGACAGCCTGCCGTACGACATCGACGGCGTGGTCTACAAGCTCGACGACTACGACCAGCAACAGGCGATGGGCTTCGTCTCGCGCGCGCCGCGCTGGGCGCTGGCGCACAAGTTCCCGGCGCAGGAACAGGCCACCGTGCTGCGCGCGATCGAGGTGCAGATCGGCCGCACCGGCGCGGTCACCCCGGTGGCGCGGCTGGAGCCGGTGCAGGTCGCCGGCGTCACCGTCACCAACGCCACTTTGCACAACGCCGACCAGATCGCGCGGCTGGACGTGCGCGAGGGCGATACGGTGATCGTGCGCCGCGCCGGCGACGTGATCCCGGAAGTGGTGCGGGTGATCGAAGAACGGCGTCCGCCCGGCACCGTGCCGTGGACGATGCCGGCGGTGTGCCCGGTGTGCGGCTCGGAGCTGGTCAAGGAAGAGGACGCGGTGGCCTGGCGCTGCAGCGGCGGCTTGGCCTGCGCCGCGCAGCGCAAGGAAGCCCTGCGGCACTTCGCCTCGCGCCGCGCGCTGGACATCGAAGGGCTGGGCGAGCGCCAGGCCGACGCCCTGGTCGAATTCGGCTTCGTGCAGTCGCTGGCCGACCTGTACGCGTTGAGCGTGGAGGACCTGGTGCGGATGAAGGCTGCGCTGGATGCGGCCACCGCCGCCGACCTGCTGCAGGCGCTGGAGGACAGCAAGGGCGCGCTGGCACTCGACGCGGACGGCCGCGCCGCGCTGGAGGACGAGGCCACGGCGTGGCGGCGCGCCGACTTCCTGCGCGCGCACCTCACGGTGGACCTGGGCGGCAAGCTGGCGACCAAGTGGGCGGAGAACCTGGTCGCCGGCATCGACGCCAGCCGCGCCACAACCCTGCCGCGCTTCCTGTTCGCGCTGGGCATTCCGCACCTGGGCGAGACCACGGCCAAGGCGCTGGCCTACTGGCTGGGCTCGCTGGCGTTCGTGCGCAGCACCCCGGCGGTGCTGCTGCAGGCCTTGCCGGACATCGGCGGCGAGGTGGCGCGCGCGATCGCCACGTTCTTCGAGCAGCGCGGCAACGCTGCGGTGGTCGATGCGCTGATCGACGCCGGCATCGGCTTTTCCGACGAAGGCGCGCCGCCCGCGGAACTGCGCGAGCGCCTGGACCTGGCGCATCTGCTCGGCACGCTGCCGGTGGACAAGCTCGGCGGCAAGAGCGCACAGCGCCTGGCCGCCACCTACGAAACACTGGACGCGCTGCTGCGCGCCAACGCAAGCGGCTGGACCGGGGCAGGGCTGTCCACGGCCGGTGCCGCCAACCTGGCCGCGTACCTGGCCGACCCGGCGCAGAAGCAGGCCTTGCTGGACGCCGAGGCGGCGATGCAACGCCTGCTCGCTGCGGCGCCGGCGCAGACCCGGCGCCGCGCCGGCCCGCTGGACGGGCAGACCGTGGTGCTGACCGGCACCCTGACCGCACTGACCCGCGACGAGGCCAAGGCGCAACTGGAGGCGCTGGGCGCCAAGGTCGCCGGCAGCGTGTCGAAGAAGACCGCGTTCGTGGTCGCCGGCGAGGCTGCCGGCTCCAAGCTCGACAAGGCGCAGGAACTGGGCGTGGCGGTGTGGGACGAGGCGCAGTTGCTGGCCTTCCTGCAAGCGCAGGGGCAGGGCGCATGAGTGCGCTCGGCACGGCGCCGGAGCCATTGCGCTGGCGCACCGCCGGCGCGGCCGACCAGCCGGTGTTGCTGGCGATGCTGCAGGCGTTCTACGCCGAGGACGGGATCGCCTTCGATCCGCAGCGGGTGACCCGCGGCCTGCAGGCGCTGCTCACCCAGCCGGCGCTGGGCGAGGCGCTGCTGTGGCTGGCGCCGGATGGCGCGGTGGTCGGCTATGCGCTGGTCACCGCCTGTTTCAGCGTCGAACTCGGCGGGCGCTATCTGCTGCTCGACGAGCTGTACCTGGGCCCGGCCGCGCGCGGCCGCGGCTGGGGCCGGCGCGCGGTGGCGCTGGTCGAGGCGCGCGCCCGCGCGCTGGGCGCGGACGTGCTGCGGATGGAGGTCAACCACCACAACGCCGCGGCCAAGCGTCTGTACCTGGGCCTGGGCTACCGCGACGACGCGCGCGACCAACTGAGCCGCCGGCTCGACATGGCGCCCTGATGGACCTGCTGTCCGCCCTGCAACTGCGCGCCCGGCTCAATGCCGCGATCCGCGCCTTCTTCGCCGCGCGCGGCGTGCTGGAAGTGGAGACGCCGATCCTGTCGGCGGCCGGCAACACCGAGCCGAACATCGACAGTTTCCAGACCCGCTTCAGCGGCCACGTCGATGCCGGTCCGGCGCTGCGCTGGCTGCGCACTTCGCCCGAGTACCCGCTGAAGCGGCTGCTCGCCGCCGGCATCGGCGACTGCTACGAACTGGGGCGGGTGTTCCGCAACGGCGAGGCCGGCGGCCGCCACAATCCCGAGTTCAGCATGCTCGAGTGGTACCGGGTCGGCTGGGACCACCGCCGGTTGATCGAGGAAACCGTGGAACTGGTGCGCACCGCGCTGGCGCTGGTCGGGCGCAGCGCCACGCTGCAGGTGCTCAGCTACCGCGCGCTGTTCCTGCAGGGGCTGGACCTGGACCCGTTCACCGCGCCGCTGCAAGCGCTGCAGCAGCCGTTGCGCGGGATCCGTATCGAGGCCGACGGCCTCGGCCGCGACGACTGGCTGGACCTGCTGATGACCCATTGCCTGCAGCCGGCGTTCCCGGCCGACCGCCTCACCGTGGTCCACGACTGGCCGGCCAGCCAGTGCGCGCTGGCGCGGGTGCGCGACGATGACCCGCCGGTGGCCGAGCGCTTCGAGCTGTACCTGGGCGGCTACGAACTGGCCAACGGTTACCACGAGCTCAACGATGCCGCCGAGCAGCGCCGGCGCTTCCTGCGCGACCATGCGCTGCGCCAGGCGCGCGGCGCGGTGCTGCCGCCGCTGGACGAACGCCTGCTGCAGGCGTTGCCGGCGCTGCCCGATTGCGCCGGCGTGGCGGTGGGTGTGGATCGGCTGCTGATGGCGATGCGCGGCACCACGCAGATCGGCGAGGTGCTCGCCTACGATTTCGCGCATGCCTGAACCGGCCGTCACGGCGCGCCGCGGCGCGTTGTTGCGTTGTCCACATCGATGATGGTTTGATCGGGCACGGCATGCGCACGCGGCGCGCCAGCAGGTCTTCGTTGTTCAGGTTCTAGGCATAGGGGCAGAGCCAAGCATGAAGTGGGCGTACGGGCTCGGTGGCTGGTGTTGGCTGGGATTGGCGGCAAGCGTATGGCCGATGCCGTCGCCCGCGCAGACCGCCGATGCGTACGATGCCGCGGTGGTGCGCTGCGAGTCGCGCGACATGACCTGGGTACATTGCCCGATGTCGACCGAGCAGGGCGTGCAACTGGTGCGGCAACTGTCCGACAACGACTGCATCCGCGGCAGCGAGTGGGGCTCCGACGCCACCGGCGTGTGGGTGACCCTGGGCTGTCGCGCCGAGTTCCGTCCCAACCCGGGAGAGGCGCCGCGCAGCGCCATGCGCCGCGTGTTGCGCTGCGAGTCCGACGGGCGCCTGGAGAGCTGCCCGGTGATGCTGCGCGGGGCGCCGGTGCGCCTGATGCGGCAGCTGTCGTCGGTACCATGCCGCGAGGAGCGCAGCTGGGGCGTGCGCCGCAACGAGATCTGGGTCGCGCGCGGTTGCCGCGGCGAGTTCGAGATCGGCGCGGCCGACGGCTCCGGGTTCCCCGCCGGTCCGCGGCCGGTGCTGTGCGAATCCAAGGGCAAGGCGCGGCGTCGCTGTGGGGTCAGTGTCCAGGACCGCGTCGAACTGCGCCGGCAATTGTCCGGCGCCGCCTGCGTGCAGAATGAAAGCTGGGGCTGGGACCGCGACGGCATCTGGGTCGACAAGGGCTGCCGCGCCGAGTTCAGCGTCAACTGAGCGCGCCGGGGCGGCGCCGCGGCGCCGTCCGCAATCGGCAATCGCCGGCGTTTACAATGGCGCGATGAACGCCGCCCTCGATATCGATTACGCCCGCTACGACCATATCCGCCCGATCCTGTGGACCGGCGACGCGCTGGAGCTGCTGGACCAGCGCAAGCTGCCGTTCGCGGTGGAGCACGTGCGTTGCCGCGACAGCGACCAGGTCGCCGCGGCGATCCACGCCCTGGCCGTGCGCGGCGCGCCGGCGATCGGCATCGCCGCCGGCTGGGGCACGGTGCTGGCCGCGCGCGAGGTGCAGGCCGAGAACGGCGCCGAGGCGCTGCTGAAGCTGGAGCCGGCCTTGCAGCGGCTCAATGCCGCGCGGCCGACCGCGGTCAATCTTGCCTGGGCGCTGGCGCGCATGCGCACCGCGCTGGGCGCGGCCGGCAGCGACTGGCGGTCGGTGCTGGAGCGCGAGGCGCAGGCGATCGCCGAAGAGGATCTGGCCGCCAACCGGCACATGGGCGCGCTCGGTGCCGGCCTGATCGCCGCCGGCAGCGGCGTGCTGACCCATTGCAACACCGGCTCGCTGGCCACCGCCGGCTTCGGCACCGCGCTGGGCGTGATCCGCGCCGGCGTCGCCCAGCAGCGCATCGCCAAGGTGTTCGCCGGCGAAACCCGGCCCTGGCTGCAGGGCGCGCGGCTGACCGTGTGGGAACTGCAGCAGGACGGCATCGAGGCGACCCTGATCGCCGATTCGGCGGCCTCGCACCTGATGAAGACCGGGGCGGTGCAGTGGGTGATCGTCGGCGCCGACCGCATCTGCGCCAACGGCGACACCGCCAACAAGATCGGCACCTACCAGTTGGCGATCGCCGCACGCCACCATGGCGTCAGGTTCATGGTGGTGGCGCCGTCGTCCACCGTGGACATGGACACCGCCGACGGCGCGCAGATCGAGATCGAGCAGCGCGATCCGGGCGAGCTGTTCGGCGTCGGCGGCACGCGTACCGTGGCCGACGGCATCGCCGCCTGGAACCCGGTGTTCGACGTGACCCCGGCCGCGCTGATCGATGCCATCGTCACCGAGCGTGGGGTCATCGAACACCCGGACCCGGCGCGCATGCGCGCCGCCGTCGGCGGCTGAGCTCTGGGCTAGCGCGGCAGCGCCCGGCAGCGGCTGCCGATGGCGCGCAAGTGCTTGTTCGCGCCCGCAAAAACCGGGCAATCGGGCGCCCGTCATGATAGAATCCGGCGGTTAGATCGACCGCCGTGCGCCGTAGGCGTCCGGCCGCGACGGGCCTGCCCGTCGCGGGCCGGCGTCGTGGTCGATCCGCCACCAGACTTACGGAACCCGAATGGCAGAATCCGCCAAGGAAATCATCCAGGTCAACCTGGAAGACGAGATGCGCAAGAGCTACCTCGATTACGCCATGAGCGTGATCGTGGGGCGTGCCCTCCCGGATGCGCGCGACGGCCTCAAGCCGGTGCATCGCCGCGTGTTGTTCGCGATGAACGAGCTGGGCGCGCACAGCAACAAGCCCTACTACAAGTCGGCGCGTATCGTCGGCGACGTCATCGGTAAGTACCACCCGCACGGCGACCAGTCGGTGTACGACACCCTGGTGCGCATGGCGCAGCCGTTCTCGCTGCGCTACATGATGGTGGACGGGCAGGGTAACTTCGGTTCGGTCGACGGCGACTCCGCGGCGGCGATGCGCTACACCGAGGCGCGCATGTCGCGGCTCGCGCACGAGATGATGGCCGACATCGACAAGGAAACCGTCGATGTCCAGCCCAACTACGACGAGAAGGAACAGGAACCGTCGGTGATGCCGACGCGCTTCCCGAGCCTGCTGGTCAACGGCTCGGCCGGCATCGCGGTGGGCATGGCCACCAACATCCCGCCGCACAACCTGACCGAGTCGATCAATGCCTGCCTGGCGCTGATCGACAACCCGCAGATCGACGTCGACGGCCTGATGGAGCATATCCCGGGCCCGGATTTCCCGACCGCGGGCATCGTCAACGGCACCACCGGCATCGTCGCCGGCTACCGCACCGGCCGCGGCCGCGTGCGCATGCGCGCCAAGGCCGAGATCGAGATCCAGGACAACGGCCGCGAAGCGATCGTGGTCACCGAGATCCCGTACCAGGTCAACAAGGCGCGGCTGATCGAGAAGATCGCCGAGCTGGTCAAGGAAAAGAAGCTCGAGGGCATCAGCGAGCTGCGCGACGAGTCCGACAAGGACGGCATGCGCATCTACATCGAGGTCAAGCGCGGCGAAGCCGCCGACGTGGTGCTGAACAACCTGTACCAGCAGACCCAGATGGAGTCGGTGTTCGGCATCAACATGGTGGCCCTGGTCGACGGCCGCCCGCAGCTGATGAACCTCAAGCAGATGCTGGAGGCGTTCGTCCGCCACCGCCGCGAAGTGGTCACCCGCCGCACCATCTTCGAACTGCGCAAGGCGCGCGCCCGCGCGCACATCCTCGAAGGCCTGACCGTCGCGCTCGCCAACATCGACGAGATGATCGAGCTGATCAAGACCTCGGCGAACCCGAACGAAGCGCGCGAGCGCATGCTGGCCAAGACCTGGCAACCGGGCCTGGTCGGCGCGCTGCTCAATGCGGCCGGCGCCGAGTCCTCGCGCCCGGAAGACCTGCCCAGCGGCGTCGGCCTGGTCGGCGGCGGCTACCAGCTGACCGAAGTGCAGGCCACGCAGATCCTGGAAATGCGCCTGCACCGCCTGACCGGCCTGGAGCAGGAGCGCCTGACCGAGGAATACAAGCAGTTGCTGGAGGCGATCGCCGGGCTGATCCGCATCCTGGAAAACCCGGACGTGCTGCTGCAGGTGATCCGCGAAGAGCTGGTCAACATCCGCGAGGAATACGGCGACGCGCGCCGCACCGAGATCCGCCACAGCGAGGAGGATCTGGACATCCTCGACCTGATCGCGCCGGAAGACGTGGTGGTGACGCTGTCGCATGCCGGCTACGCCAAGCGCCAGCCGGTCAGCGCCTACCGCGCGCAGCGTCGCGGTGGCCGCGGCCGCAGCGCGGCGGCGACCAAGGAAGAGGATTTCATCGACCAGTTGTGGCTGGTCAATACCCACGACACGCTGCTGACCTTCACCAGCAGCGGCAAGGTGTTCTGGCTGCCGGTGCATCAGTTGCCCGAGGCCGGGCCGAACGCACGCGGCCGCCCGATCGTCAACTGGATTCCGCTGGAGAACGGCGAGCGCGTGCAGGCGGTGCTGCCGGTGCGCGAGTACGCCGAGGGGCGCTACGTGTTCTTCGCCACCCGCAACGGCATGGTCAAGAAGACCCCGCTGAGCGAGTTCGCGTTCCAGCGCAAGATCGGCAAGATCGCCATCAACCTCGACGAGGGCGACGCGCTGGTCGGCGTGGCCCTCACCGACGGCGAGCGCGACGTGCTGCTGTTCGCCTCCAACGGCAAGACCGTGCGCTTCTCCGAACGTCCCAAGGACGACGAGATCGATGAGGCGGTCATCGAGGAGGCCGGTGCCGACGAGGTCGCCGCGGCCGACGACGAGGCCGCCGGCGAAGAGGGCGAGGAGACCCGGGGCGCGCGGCGCAAGAGCCGCGGCGGCGTCAAGCCGACCGGGCGCAGCAGCCGCGGCGTGCGCGGCATCCGCCTGGCCAAGAGCGAGTACGTGGTCAGCCTGATCGTGGCCGAGCCGGCCGTGGGCCAGGACGAGGACGCCGAGGACGTCGACGCTGCGGCGGACACCGAGGTCGATGCCGAGGCGCGCAATGGCGACGAGGCCGATGCCTACATCCTCACCGCGACCGAGAACGGCTACGGCAAGCGCACCCCGCTGGTCGAGTATCCGCGCAAGGGCCGTGGCACCCAGGGCGTGATCGGCATCCAGACCAGCGAGCGCAACGGCAAGCTGGTCGGCGCGGTGCTGCTGAGCACCCGCGACGAAGTGCTGCTGATCTCCGACGGCGGCACCCTGGTGCGGACCCGTGCCTCGGAAATCTCCCGCGTCGGCCGCAACACTCAGGGCGTGACCCTGATCCGCCTGTCCAAGGGCGAGAAGCTGCAGGCGGTCGAACGCCTGGATGGCTCGCTGGTCGAGGAAGACGTGTTGCCGGGCGAGGACGGCGTCGTCGACGGCGCTGGCGAGGCGGCACCGCCGCAGGAGTGATCCGCGCCTGAGCGAACGACGACGCCGGCCTCGTGCCGGCGTCGTCGTTTTCGGATGGCCCAGATGACGCGACGGACGTGCGGGTGCGCGCGCAGGCAGTGCCGCGGCCGCACTCTGCACGTCGGGTGTGGCGATGCCGGCGCGCCGCCGCGGAAACCGGGCACATGTCGCGTGATGCCGCGGTCGGCGCTGGATCACGAGGACCGCAAGATTTGGTGTCAGCGTGTGTCGCCAGGAAAGGCGCGGCGTTCACTGCCTGCTTGGGATAACGACGCGCGGCGCACATGCGCCGCTGCCGCGCGGATGTGCCGCGTGGCCGTGTCCTGCAAGGAGTGGCAATGAACGAATTCGAACAAACGCAGCGTCGCGGCGGCTGGCCGCTGCGCCTGCTCGGCGGCGCCTGCGCGCTGATCGGCGCAGTGCTGGCGGCCGGTGGCGGCTGGCTGCTGACGCTGGGTGGGTCCTGGTACTACCTGGTCGCCGGCCTCGGCCTGGCGATCGCCGGCGTGCAGCTGTGGCGCGCGCGGCGCAGCGGCGCGCTGTGGTTCGCCGCGACCTTCCTGCTGTCGCTGCTGTGGGCGGCCTGGGAGTCGGGCATCGATTACTGGCGCTGGGTGCCGCGCATGGGCTTGATGGTGTTCCTGGCGCTGCTGCTGGCGCTGCTCCTGCCGCGGCTGGACCGACCGTTCTCGCGCAGGCTGTCGCGCACGCTCGCCGCCGTGCTGGCGCTGGTGTTCGTCGGTGCGTTCGCGCTGGCGTTCCTGCCGTATGGGGTGACCGAGGCCGATGGTGCGCTGACGCATGCGGCCGGCATGGCCGCAGCGTTGGCAACCCCGCGCACCGGCGCGCAGCCGGCCGACGCGCCCGCCGCTGCCGACTGGGCCGCCTACGGCCGCGACAATGCCGGCAGCCGCTACACGCCGCTGCGGCAGATCGCTCCGGACAACGTGGCGCAGCTGCGCACCGCCTGGACCTTCCGCACCGGCGACCTGCCGGACAAGCGCTGGGGCGCGGAGACCACGCCGCTGAAGATCGGCGACAGCCTGTATCTGTGCAGCGCACGCAACCAACTGATCGCGCTGGACGCGCGCAGCGGCCGCGAACGCTGGCGCTACGATCCCAAGGTGTCCGACAAGGCGATCCCGTACACCGCCGCCTGCCGCGGGGTCAGCTACTACGCGGTGCCCGACGCCCAGGCAACGGCGTCCACGGCCTGCCGCCAGCGCATCATCGAAGGCACCCTGGACGGGCGCCTGATCGCGGTCGATGCGGCCGACGGCAAACCGTGCGAGGACTTTGGCCGGCATGGCCAGGTCGACATCACCGTCGGCATGGGCGATACGCCGCCCGGCTATGTCTCGATCAATTCGCCGCCGACCATCGTGCGCGGCGTGGTCGTCACCGGCCACCAGGTGCTGGATGGGCAGAAGCGCTACGAACCGTCCGGCGTGATCCAGGGCTTCGACGCGGTGACCGGCACGTTGCGCTGGGCCTGGGACATGACCCATCCGGACTGGACCGGCGCACCGCCGCCGGGGCAGACCTGGACCCGCGGCACGCCGAACATGTGGACCAGCGCCGCCGGCGACGAACAGCTCGGCTACGTGTACCTGCCGATGGGCAACTCCTCGGCCGACTACTGGAGCAGTTCGCGTACCCCGCAGGAGGATCGCTACGCGACCTCGCTGGTCGCGCTGGACGTCACCACCGGCAAACCGGTGTGGAACTTCCAGACCACCCACATCGACGCGTGGGACTACGACCTCGGCTCGCAACCGACCCTGCTGGATTTCCCGCGCAATGGCACGACGGTGCCGGCGGTGCTGCTGCCGAGCAAGCAGGGCGAGCTGTACGTGCTCGACCGGCGCACCGGCACACCGCTGGTCGGGGTCGAGGAACGGCCGGTGCCCGGCGGCGGCGTGGAGCCGCAGCGTCGCGCCAAGACCCAGCCGTTCTCGCTGTACCACTCGCTGCGCAAGCGCGACCTGACCGAGCGCGACATGTGGGGCATGACCCCGATCGACCAGTTGGTGTGCCGCATCCAGTTCCGCAGCGCCAGCTACAAGGGCATCTACACCCCGCCCGAAGCCGATCGCCATTCGATCGAATATCCCGGCTACAACGGCGGCTCGGACTGGGGCAGTGTGGCGGTGGACCCGCAGCGTGGGGTGATCGTCGCCAACTACAACGACATGCCCAACTACAACCGGTTGGTGCCGCGGGCGAAGGCCGACAAGCTGGGCTGGGCGCCGCGCGACCAGGTGCGCGGCGACAGCGGCGGCGCCGAGGGTGCCGGCGATCCGCAGGCCGGCACGCCGTACGCGATCAACGTCAACGCCGGCTGGCGCCTGCCGTTCACCGGGCTGCTGTGCAAGCAGCCGCCGTACGGCGGCATCCGCGCGATCGATCTGGCCAGCGGCAAGACCCTGTGGGACCGCCCGTTCGGCAGTGCGCGCGGCAATGGCCCGTTCGGCATCCACTCCGGATTGCCGATCGAGATCGGCACGCCCAACAACGGCGGCGCCGTGGTCAGCGCCAGCGGCCTGATCTTCATCGCCGCGGCCACCGACGACATGATCCGCGCGATCGATCTGGCCAGCGGCAAGACCCTGTGGCAGGCCAAGCTGCCGGCCGGCGGCCAGGCCACGCCGATGGTGTACGCGGTCGACGGCCGCGAGTACCTGGTCATCGTCGCTGCAGGCCATCACTTCATGGAGACCAAGCGCGGCGACTACGTGATCGCCTACGCGCTGCCGCCGGCAGGGTGATGTCCACCGCCGCTGCGAGGTCGCGGTGGGACTTCGCGGCGGCGGGACGCGGTGGATGCGGGACGGGTGCGCCCGGCCGGAGCGCGCGAGCCGCGTTGCGTCGCGATCTGTCCGTGCGAGGCGTGTGCGGTTTGCAACCTGCATGTAGGAGCGGCTTCAGCCGCGACGGGCTTTCTCGCGGAAGCCTATCGCGGCTGAGGCCGCTCCTGCGAGATACGGTGGCGGGTGGTGCATCGCCATCGTGGATGCAGGCGCGGCGGCAGACGTCCGCCGACGCCGTGTCACGCCGGCCACGCGGTGCGGCGGTTACTCCAGTTGGTCGCGCGCAAACGCCGCGTCCAGCGCTTCCATCGCATCGCGCGGCTTGAGCTTGGCGGCCTTCTCGAACGCCGCGGCGGCGGCATCCTCGCGCTTGTCGCCGTGCAGCAACAGCAGCACGTTGGCGTGTTCGACGTGGGCGATCGGCGCGTCCGGCACCAGCGTCAGCGCCTGCTGGATGTGCTGTTCCGCGGTGGCGGCCTTGGCCCCGTAGGTCAGGCCGCCGATCATGGCGCCGACCTTGCCGATGATCTCGGCGTGGTACAGGGCCAGCGCCATGTGCGCCTCGGCATGCTGGGGCTCCAGCTCCAGCGCCGCTTCCAGCGACGCCCGGACCTTGCTGGCGATGCCTTGCTTGAGCGCCTTGACGATGCTCAGGCCCTGGCTGTAGCGGCCCAGCGCGAAGGCGTGGCGGTAGTGGCTGTTGGCCTCGTCCGGCAGCGCGACGATCGCCGCCTCGGCCAGCGCCGCGGCCTGCTGCAGCCGGTGCAACTGCTCTTTTTCGTCGTCGACCAGATAGCCGGCGTGGATGCCGATCGCCTTGACCGCGACCGAGGCGCCGAACACGCCCAACGCCTTGCCGGCCTCGTAGGCCTGCTGGAACTGCCCCTGGTGGAAGGCGCGCCAGGCCTCGATCAGTGCCGCCGACAGCGTCTGCGCATCGTGGCCCTTGCCGGCCTTGCCTGCGGCATCCAGCAGCGCCTGGGCGCGCGCCGGATCCGGGTAGGGTTCGCGGTCGCCGGCATGCAGCTTGGGCCAGGCCTTCTTCAACGCATCGCCAGCGTAGGCGTAGGCCTTGGCGTCGTACGGAAACGGCGCCCACGCGCCCGATCTTGCTGCCATGCGAATCTCCCTGTCTGCGCCGGCAACGGCGTCGGCGCCGAGCATGGCGCTGCGGCGGGCGCGTGGCAAGGGCGGTCGCCGATAGTGTGTTTGCTCAAGCCGCCGGCGCCAGCATGGCGCACATCGGGGCCACTGCCGGCCCTTCTGGAGATTCTGCGATGGCGACCAAGAAGCGTTCCACCTCCGCGCTGCGGCCGGACCGGCTGAACCCGCGGCACCTGTGGCTGGCCGGGCTGGGCGTGGTCGCGCTGACCCGCAAGCGCGCGTTGGCCGCCGCCGCCGATGCCGCGCAGGGCGCGGCGACGTTGAAGGCGCTCGCCACGCAACTGGCCGACGAGGCCGAGAGCAGCGTGCGCGAGGGCGCCGCGGCGCTGCGCGGCCAGGTGCAGCCGTTGAGCGCCGAGGTCGAGGCGCGCCTGCAGCCGGTGCTGGTCAAGCTGGGGTTGCAGGCACGTCCGCAGCCGCACAAGCGCGCCGCCACGAGCAAGCGCGGTGCCAGGCAGACGGCGGCCAAGCGTCCCGCCGCCAAGCGCGTCAGCCGCCGCCGTCGCACCGGCGCCTGACCCGGCCTGCCGCACGCGCGGCAGTGGGCCGCGCTCGGGCATACTCGGCGGCCACGCCCCGATCCGAGACGACGCCACCATGCAGATCCGGCCTGCGACCCTTGAGGATGCCGAGGCGATGGCCGCGGTGCAGAACGCGATCTTCGCCGCCGGCCTGCGCAGGGCGCCGACCGATCCGGCAACGGTGCGCGCGACCTACCTGCAGCATCCCGATCGCCTCCAGTGCGTGCTGGCCGAGGACGCCGACGGAGGCGTGCTCGGCTTCCAGTCGCTGCGCATCGCGCGCCCCGGCAATGCCTACGACGTCGCCGAGGGCTGGGGCATCATCGGCACCCATGTCGATCCGCGGGCGGCGCGCCGTGGCGTCGGCCGCGCGCTGTTCCGGGCGACCCGCGCGGCGGCGCGTGGCGCCGGGCTGGCCCGGATCGACGCCAGCATCGCCGCCGACAACGCGCTCGGGCAGGCGTACTACGAGGCCATCGGCTTTCGCACCTACCGCACGCCGCCGGGCCTGGTCTGCAAGGTCTACGTACTCGACGGCGCCGACGCCGCTGCCGGCTGAGCGCTGCTGGCACGCAGGGCAGGGCGCCTCAATCCAGGTAGGCGTCCATCAGGGTGGCCAGGTGCATGCGTTCGGCCTCGCGCAGGAACGGCGCGATCAACTGCATCACCTGCACGATGCCGTGGCGGATCGCCACCTGTTCGTTCTTCTCGCCGCGCGCGGCCGCGTAGTTGAGCCAGAACGTGGCCACCACCAGCAGGTTGGTGCCCACGCCGCTGCGTTCCTGGCCACTGGCGCGCATCGCGCCGGTCTGCGCCAGCCCTTCGAACACCGCCTGCACGCTGGCGTCGGCCCGGCGCAGGATGCGCGCGAAGCGCAGGCGCAGGCGCCGGCTGCGGCTGAGGATCTCGACCAGGTCGCGGTACAGGAAGCGGTAGTCCCAGATGCACTCGAACACCAGGTGCAACTGCAACCAGATGTCCTCCAGCTCCGGCAGGCGCGCGCTCGGCAGGGCGAGCGCCGCGTCCATGCGCTCCTCGTAGCGCGCGAACAGGTGCTCGATGATGTCGTCCTTGTTGCGGAAGTGGTAATACAGGTTGCCGGGGCTGATCTCCAGCTCGTCGGCGATGTGGTTGGTGGTAACGTGCGGCTCGCCCTGCGCGTTGAACATCGCCAGGGCGGTCTCGAGGATGCGCCGCCGGGTGTCGCGGGCCATCAGGCCAGCAGCTTCTTCACCAGGTCCACGTACTTCTTCTGCGCCTCGGCCTGAGGCATGCCCTTGAGCTTGGCCCAGGCCTCGTACTTGGCGGTGCCGACGAAGTCGAAGAAGCCTGGCTTGGCCCCGCTCACGTCGCCCTCCGAGCCTTGCTTGTACAGCGCATAGAGCCGCAACAGCGTGTCGTTGTCGGGGCGCTCGGCGCGCTGCTTGATGTCCTGGACTGCTTTCTCGAAGGCCGCCTTGCTGTCCGCCATGATCCCGCTCCGCCCTGACCGGCAGGCATCACAGCACGGGCGACCGGCCGGGTCAACGCGGGCCGGCGCCGCTGGCCGGCGCGGACGCCGCCGTCACAGCATCGACAGGGCGTCGGCCTGGCGGCTGTCGGCGACGCGCTCGTGCGCGTGCGCGGCCTGTTCGTGCGCGGCCTGCGCCTGCCGTGCCAGCGAGGCCTTGGCCGCGATCGAGCGGATCGCATCGGTGACCTCTGCCAGCGGTACCTGGGTGGCGAGCCGCTGGAAGGTGTCGCGGCTGTTGTAGCCCGAACCGTCGCGCAGATACTGCTCGTACATGGTCAGCAGTTCGGTGCAGGCGGCGGTCAGGGTTTCCATGTTGTTGCGGGCCAGGGCGTGGCCGATCTGGTCCAGGTTGTGCAGGCAGTCCGACAGCCAGTGCAGGTCGTAGCGCGCGCTGGCCGGCTCCGGCCCGTTGTGGCCGCGGCTGTAGGCACTGTAGCGACGGATGCTGCGCGCCACCCGGGCGACGTGGGCGAGCAGGGTGCCGACCTCGTCGGCGATGTCGATCTGCGCCAGGGCGATGGCCGACGGCGGCGCGGCCGGCGTCGGCAGCGCGACCGGTTTCGGCGGCGCCGGCGCCGGTGCCGCCGCAGGCGCTGCGGTGCCCGGGGCGGCCGCGGCCGCCGCCGGGGCCGACTCGTACTCGTAGGTCGCGCGCAGGCGTTCGTGGTCCTGGCGCAGCGTCTCCAGTTCCTGCGCGCTGGCCGCCGCCTGCGCCTTCAGTTGGCTCAGCGCGGCCTGATACCGCGCGATCGTCTCCTTCGCAGTCGCGTCGCGCCGATAGGCATGCCCCAGACGCTGGAACAAGCCATGCGCGAACGCGGTGGCGACGGCAGCCCACAGCGCCACGGCAGGAGTGAGGTAGATCAGGATGCCCATGCAGGCTCCTTGAAATGATGCATCCCTTGTCGGCGTGGGGCGGCCGATCTTGAGGCCATCGCCTCCAAGGGGTGACGCAGTTCCTGTTTGGGGCGGCGCGCGGGCCGTCGACCGCCAGGCCCAGGCGGCCGCGACCGCACGCGCCGATCTGGCAAATCCGCGTCGGCGAGGCCTGGCACCGCAGTTGCCCGGCGGCCAGGCGCCGACAACGCTGCGGCTGCGGTCGGTCATGGTGCATCCGACGGGGGGCGACCGTCCTGGCACCCGTCGCGGTTGCCGGCTTCGCCGGGCTCGGCTCTGCGCAAGGGGCGGCCGGGCACGCCCGACGCTATGGCGCAGGCTTGGACAGCGCCTTCGACTTCGCGTACAGCGCCTTGGCGATCTCGGCATCGCCGAGCGCGGCATGGCACTCGGCCAGGCTGTCCCAGGCATTGGCCGAGTCGGGAAACAGCACGGTGTTGAGGGTGAACACCTTCAGCGCCCTGCCGGCGCCGAGACTCTCGCGGATGGCGTAGCCGCTGGCGTTGATCGCGCGTTCCTGTTCGCTGGCAGGAACGCCGTTGCCGTCGCGCAGCCACGTGCGGATGGCGTCCGTCGCGCCGGCGTCATCGTCCAGGGCATAGGCGACCATGCGCTCGGAGAGCAGCGCATGCGGGAACTCCTTCGGCGCGGCCTGCGCCATCGTGCTTTCCACCAGCGTGCTGGACCAGACGTTGCGGGCGCTGCCGTTGGTGAAATACACGAAGATCCAGTAGCCCTTGCGCAAGCTGCCTTTGTAGGCCAGCCGCGCCCGCACGCGGGTGCCGCCATCGTGGCCGACCTGGGTGTAGCCATCGCTGCGCGTGGTATCCCAACCGGTGGAGAAGAAGTTGCTGCCGCCGCCGGTCAGCGTCTGCGGCTGCCACAGTCGTTCCAGGGTCGCCGTCGGCACCAGTCTGCCGGTGGCCAGCGCCTGCAGGAAGCGGTTCATGTCGCCGACGGTGGTCTGCAGATCGGCATGGCCCCAGCCGTAGCGGGGCCAGGGATCTTCATCGGCCGGTTGCAGTGCGCCGTCCTTGCCGATGTACGCCACCGCCGCGCGATCCGGCGGGACGCTGGCCCGCCCCCACGACGTGCTGCGCATGTGCAGCGGCTGCAGAATGCGTTCGCGCGCGATGGCCGGGTAGGGCTTGCGGTAGTGCGCTTCCAGCAGGGCGGTCAGCACCAGGTAGTTGGCCTGGGTGTACTGCACCCGGCTGCCGGTGGCGAACTGCATCGGTGCCGCACCGGCCACCTTGAATGCCGCGGCCAGGTCGGGCGCCACGCCGGGGTAGCCCTTGCTCACCCAGTGGTCGTCCACGCGGTCGTAGTATTCGGCAATGCCGGAACTGTGATTGAGGAAATCGCGGACGTGGATCGCCTGCCACGCGGCCGGCAGTTGCGGGACATAGCGGCTGGCCGGAGCGTCCAGATCCACCTTGCCCTGATCCACCAGTTGCATCACCAGCGTGCTGGTCAACAGCTTGGCCATCGACTGTGCGGCGAAGATGGAATCGACGGTGGCCGGCGCGTGGCTGGCCGGATCGCGTTCGCCGCTGGCGCCCCGGTAGAGCACCTGGCCGTCGTGCGCGACCAGCACCGCCTGCCCGGCAATGCCGTAGCGTTCGCGGTTGGTCTGCAGTTGCGCGTCCAGCCGCGCAGCGAAGTTTTCCTGGGTATCCCGCGCCGACGCAGGCAGGCTGCCGAGCAAGGTGCAGAGCAGCGCGGCAGCGAGAGCGAGAGCGCGATCCATTGCGGTGGTCCATCCTAGACGATGGCGCATCATGGTCGCGGCCGGGAACAGGGTCAAGCCAGACGCGTCGGGTCGCGCGCGGCTGCGTGTGTCCGCCAGCGCGCACGCGGGCCTGTTGCGGCGAGCATGGCGCCGCGCTCCAGCACGCGGACGGATGCCGGCCAGTGACCGGCATCCAGCCAGCGGCGCTGGATCAGCCGAGAATCCCCGGCAGATCCAGTCCCTTCTCCTTCGCGCATTCCACGGCGAGCGCATAGCCCGCATCCGCATGGCGCATCACGCCCGTGGCCGGGTCGTTCCACAGCACGCGGGCGATGCGCTTGGCCGCCGCCTCGGTGCCGTCGCAGACGATGACCATGCCGGCGTGCTGCGAGAAGCCCATGCCGACGCCGCCGCCATGGTGCAGCGAGACCCAGGTGGCGCCGCTGGCGGTGTTGAGCAGGGCGTTGAGCAGCGGCCAGTCGGAGACCGCGTCGGAGCCGTCGGCCATGGCCTCGGTCTCGCGGTTTGGCGAGGCGACGCTGCCGCTGTCCAGGTGGTCGCGGCCGATCACCACCGGCGCCTTCAGTTCGCCCTTGGCGACCATCTCGTTGAACGCCAGCCCGAGGCGGTCGCGGTCGCCCAGGCCGACCCAGCAGATCCGTGCCGGCAGGCCCTGGAACTGGATCTTCTCGGCGGCCATGTCCAGCCAGCGGTGCAGGTGCGGGTTGTCCGGGATCAGTTCCTTGACCTTGGCGTCGGTCCTGGCGATGTCCTCCGGGTCGCCGCTCAGCGCGGCCCAGCGGAACGGGCCGATGCCGCGGCAGAACAGCGGGCGGATGTAGGCGGGGACGAAGCCGGGGAAATCGAAGGCATTGGCCACGCCTTCCTCCAGTGCCATCTGCCGCAGGTTGTTGCCGTAGTCCACGGTCGGCACGCCCAGGGCGTGGAAGCCGAGCATGGCGCGGATGTGGTTGGCCATCGAGGCGCGCGCGGCCCGTTCGACCTCCTTCGGCGTGGAGGCGCGTTTTTCGTCCCACTGCTCGACCGTCCAGCCCTGCGGCAGGTAGCCGTTGACCGGGTCGTGCGCGGAGGTCTGGTCGGTCAGCAGGTCCGGCTTGACGCCGCGCGCCAGCAGCTCGGCGAGTACGTCGGCGACGTTGCCGAGCAGGCCGACCGAGCGCGGCGTCTTCGCCGCGCAGGATTCGGCGATCAGGCGCAGCGCCTCGTCCAGCGAATCGGTCCAGGTATCCAGGTAGCCGGTGCGCAGGCGCATGTCGATGCTGCTCTTGCGGCACTCCACCGCCAGGCACGAGGCGCCGGCCATCACCGCGGCCAGCGGCTGCGCGCCGCCCATGCCGCCGAGGCCGCCGGTGAACAGCCACTTGCCGGACAGGTCGCCGCCGTAGTGCTGCCGGCCCATTTCCACGAAGGTCTCGTAGGTGCCCTGGACGATGCCCTGCGCGCCGATGTAGATCCAGCTGCCGGCGGTCATCTGGCCGTACATGGCCAGGCCCTTTCGATCCAGTTCGTTGAAGTGGTCCCAGGTGGCCCAGCGCGGCACCAGATTGGAGTTGGCGATCAGCACCCGCGGCGCGTCGGCATGGGTGCGGAACACGCCGACCGGCTTGCCCGACTGCACCAGCAGGGTCTGGTCGTCGTCCAGGCGGGTGAGGGTCTCGACGATGGCGTCGAAGCTCTCCCAGTCGCGCGCGGCGCGGCCGATGCCGCCGTACACCACCAGTTCCTGCGGGCGCTCGGCCACGTCCGGGTGCAGGTTGTTCATCAGCATGCGCAGCGGCGCTTCGGTCAGCCAGCTCTTGGCGGTGAGGGTGCTGCCGGTGGGCGCGTGGATGCGGCGGGTGGCGTCGAGGCGGGTCATGCGGGAATCCTCAGGTGGATGCGCGGAAGGCGGGACACGGTGCGCGCGTCAGTCGGCGGCGCGGCCGGACGCGGCGGGACTGCGGGCGAAGTCGAGGCAGGCCTGCAGCACCTGCTGCAGCACCGCGCGCAGCGGCGCGGCGTGGTCGGATTGCCAGGGCGAGGGCCAGGTGCTGGAGTCGACCGTGTCCGGCTCGTGCATGTAGCCACGGCAGGCCAGTTCCATCTGGATCGCGTGCACGCCATCGGCCGGCGCGCCATGGTAGCGGGTGCTCCAGCCGCCCTTGAAGCGGCCGTTGCGCACGTGGCTGAAGCCGCTGCCGGCGCAGACGTCTTCGACCGCATCGGTCAGCGCCGCCGCGCAACTGGTATCCACCGCACCGG
>JBEVKG010000197.1:0-11111 GCA_040509765.1 Xanthomonas sp. | reverse complement strand
GGGTTGGGCAAACACTGTGGTCATGGTCATCTCCCAAGCCAGCCGCCGTCCACCGGGACGATCGCGCCGTGCGCGTAGTCCGAGGCGGGTGCCAGCAGGAATACTGCGGCGTCACCGATGTCCGAAGGCTTGCCCCAGCGGCCGGCCGGAATGCGGCCAAGGATGGCGGACGAACGGTCCGGATCGGCGCGCAGTGCCGCGGTGTTGTTGCTCTCGATGTAGCCGGGCGCGATGGCGTTGACGTTGATGCCGCGCGCCGCCCATTCGTTGGCCATGGTCTTGGTGACGCCGGCGACGCCGTGCTTGCTGGCGGTATAGGCTGCGACGCGTATGCCGCCCTGAAAGCTCAGCAGCGAGGCGATGTTGACGATCTTGCCGCGGCGACCTTCGGTCAGCACCCTGGTGCCGAACGCCTGGGACAGGAAGAACAGCGACTTGAGATTGATGTCGAACACATCGTCCCAATCGGCCTCCGAGTGCTCAGCGGAATCGGCGCGCCGGATGATGCCGGCGTTGTTGACCAGGCCGTCGATGGCACCGTAACGACTCCAGAGGATCCCGATGAGTGTCTTTGCGATATCAATATCTGCGAGATCAGCGAGGTGTGGCAGGAAATTCGCGTCGCCGATGAGCGCTGCAGTCTCGTCCAGCGGCGACCGGCCAACGCCGACCACGCGGGCACCGGCGCGGGCGGCGCTTACGGCAATGCCCTGACCAATGCCGGTGTTGGCACCGGTCACGACGATGGTCTGGCCTTCGAGGCTGAAGGCACTGAGGTCGCTCATCGGAGATCGGCGACCGCGACGGGCTCGACGTCGGTGTAGTCGACGTTGTCGCCGGCCATCGCCCAGATGAAGGCGTAGTTGGCGGTGCCGGCGCCCATGTGGATCGACCACGGCGGCGACACCACCGCCTCGTTGTTCTGCACCAAGATGTGGCGCTGCGCGTCCGGCTCGCCCATGAAGTGGTAGACGCGGTCGTTGGCGCCGAGCTCGAAGTAGAAATAGACCTCGCTGCGGCGGTCGTGCAGGTGCGGCGGCATGGGGTTCCAGACGCTGCCCGGCTTGAGCACGGTCAGGCCCAGCAACAACTGCGAGGACTGGCAGGTGGCCGGCACGATGTACTGGTAGATGGTGCGCTCGTTGCTGGTCTCCAGCGCGCCACGGTCCAGCGCCACCGCCTCGGCGATCGACAGCCGCTTGGTGGCAAAGCGCGCATGCGCCGGCGTGGACGCCAGATAGAACTGCGCCGGGGTGGCCGCGTCGTCGGAGGCGAACACCACCTCGGTGCTGCCCATCGCCACGTACAGGCCGTCCTTGGGTCCGAGCGGATACACGGTGCCGTCGACGGTGACGGTGCCGCTGCCGGCGCCGACGTTGATCACGCCCAGCTCGCGCCGTTCCAGGAACGGGTGGCCGGCGGCCGAGGCCGGCTCGGTCTGCGCCGGCAGCGTCAGCGCCCGCGTGCGCGGGGCGGCGCCGCCGAGCACGAAGCGCTCGTAGTGGGTGTACTTCAGGGTCACCGCGTCGTCCACGAACAGACCGTCGAGCAGGTACAGGTCGCGCAGCTGGTCGTTGCTGGCGCCCTTGATCGCGTCGGGATGGGTGGCGTAGTGGGTCTTGCAGTACAGGGACATGGGCTTCTCCAGTGCAGGCGACGGCATGCGGCAGCCCGCCACGGAGGACAGTCTAGCGGGTCTGGTAAACCGGTGTCATTCCGCAGTGCACGAACGCCGGGGATTGGGGATGTCGGCATTGGGGATGCGCGCGCTGCGGCACTCGCCGATGGCGCACTAGCCGGGCGGCAGGGGCTGGCCGACGTCGATGCGGTTGCCGTCGGGGTCGGCGAAGACGAAGCAGCGCAGGCCGAAGTCGGCATCGCGGATCGCCTTGATGATGCGCACGCCCTGCGCCTGCAGGCGGTCGTGCAGCGCCGCCGCGTCGTCGACCAGCAGATGGGCGACGTTGCTGGTGCTGCCGCGGTGGCCGGGGCGCAGGGTCAGGTGCAGTTCGGCGGCGTCCTTCTTCAGGATCACGAAGCCGACCGGGCTGCCGTTCTGGAACACGCTGCGGAACCCCAGCCGCTCGCTGTAGAAGGCGACGGCGCGGGGAATCTCGGCGACCGGCACGGTCGGCGCCAGACGGCCGAAACGGACCGCGGTGGCGGCAGGGACAGGGGACGACATGGCGAAGGCTCCTCGCAGGAAGGCCGCGTGGGTCCGCCCGGGCGGTGCCGGAACGGAGCGGGCCTTCGATGGGCGGAGCGGTGTCCGCACGGTCGCCGGGCAGTCTACACCGGCTGCGCCGCGCTCAGTCTTCCGGCGGCTGGCAGGAATCGCGCACGATCAGGTGCGGGCGCACGCTGGCCACCGCCAGCGACGGCGTGCCCTCGGGCTGGATCAGCATCGCCGCGGCGGTGCGGCCGGTGTCGCGGGTATGCCGGCGCACCGAGGTCAGCGACGGCCACAGCCGCGAGGCCAGCGGGCTGTCGTCGTAGCCGATGATCGAGAGCTGGCGCGGGATGTTGATGTTGGCGCGCAGGGCGACCTTGTACACGCCGGCGGCCATCTCGTCGTTGCCGGTGAAGATCGCGCTGGGCCGCTGCTTGCCCAGCAGCAGCTTCTCCGCCGCGGCCACGCCCGATTCGAAGGTGTAGCCGGCCTCGACGATGCGCGCCGGCGGCAGTTCGATACCGCGCCGGGTCAGCGCGTCGATGAAGCCGGCGGTGCGCTCGTGCGCGGAGCGGTAGGCGCTGGGGCCGGTGATCAGGGCGATGTCGCGGTGGCCCAGCGACAGCAGGTAGTCGGCGGCCTCGGCGGCGCCGTCGCGGTCGTGGGTGACCACCATCTGCGAGGTGTCGTCCAGCGGCAGCGAGGCGATGCGGGTGTAGCGCACGCCGATGCCGGCGAGCATGTCCGCCAGTGCCTGGTCCTCGGAGGCGCGCGGCACCAGGATCACCCCGTGCAGCTTCTGCTGCTGCACGAAGCGGCGCACGCCCTCGATGTAGCCGGGGCTGCGGCTGTCGCAGGGGTGCACCACCAGCTCGAAGCTGGAGCCGCGCAGCGCATCCAGCGCGCCGTACTGCATGTCCACGATGTACTGCGCGGTGGGGTTGTCGTAGACCATGCCGATCAGGAACGAGCGGCGGAACGCCAGCCCGCGCGCCAGCGGGTCCGGCGCGTAGCCGACCTCGCGCATCAGCGCCTCGACCTTCTCGCGGGTGTCTTTGCGCACCAGCGGCGAGTTGTTGATGATCCGCGACACGGTCTTCTTCGACACCCCGGACAGGCGCGCGATGTCGTTGATCGTCGCGGCCTTGCCGTGAGCGGAAGCGGGAGCATCGGCGGGACGGGGCTTGTTCGGCGCCATGGACGGAAAACCGAGCGAAAGAGAGGGGATTCTACTGGGTGTCATGTTGGTTCCAGCGCACGGTCACGCAACCGGTGTACACGTGCCGCCCCGGCGCCGGGCCGCCGGGCCGCCGACGGCGGCAGCGGCGATCGGCGTGAACGGCCCGCGGTTGGCCGCCGGGCGCACGCCGCCGGGCCCGATCAGGCGCGCAGCGCGCGCGGCAGCCACAGCGACAGCTCCGGGAAGAACGCCACGATCAGCAGCACGCACAGCGCCGCCAGCCAGAACGGCCAGATGGTGCGCATGCTCTGGGCCACGGTGATCTGCCCGATCGAGGTGCCGATGAACAGCACCGAGCCCACCGGCGGGGTGATCAGGCCGATGCCGCCGGCCAGCACCATCACCAGGCCGAAATGGATCGGGTCGATGCCGTAGGCCTTGGCCACCGGCAGGAAGATCGGCGTGCAGATCAGGATCTTCGGCGCCAGGTCCATGAACATGCCCAGCAGCAGCAGCATCACCACGATCATCAGCAGCACCGTGTGCTGGCTGTGGGCGATGGACTGCAGGAAGTGCACCGCCGCCGCCGGCACCTGCAGGTAGGCCAGCAGCCAGCCGAACACCGCCGCGGTGGCGATCACGAACAGGATCACCCCGGTGGTGCGCGCGGCATGCGTCACCGCGGCGAAGAACTCGGCCCAGCGCAGTTGCCGGTACAGCAGCGCGGTGACCAGCAGCGCGTACACCACCGCGATCGCCGCGCTCTCCACCGCGGTGAAGATGCCGGCGCGGATGCCGACGAAGATCAGCGCGACCAGGCCCAGGCCCGGCAGCGCGCCGACCAGGCGCAGCGCCACCGCGCGCCAGCCCGGGAACGCCTCGGTGCCGTAGCCGCGCGAGCGCGCCACCGCATAGCCGGTGATCATCATTGCCGCGGTCATCAGCAGCGCCGGGACGATGCCGGCGGCGAACAGGTCGGCGATCGACAGGCCGCCGCCGGCCGCGGCCGAGAACAGGATCAGGTTGTGCGAGGGCGGCACCAGCAGCGCCACCAGCGCCGCGGTCATGCTCACGTTGACCGCGTAGTCGCGGTCGTAGCCGCGGTTGATCATCTGCGGAATCATGGTGCCGCCGACCGCCGAGACGTCGGCGATGGCCGAGCCGGACACGCCGCCGAAGAACAGCGAGGACAGCACGCTGACCTGGCCCAGGCCGCCGCGCATGCGCCCGACCAGCGAGGACGCCAGCGCGATCAGGCGGTCGGAGATGCCGCCGCGCAGCATCAGTTCGCCGGCGAAGATGAACAACGGGATCGCGATCAGCGATGCCGAGCCGCTGCCGGCGGAGATCTGCTGCACCAGCACCACTGCCGGCAGGTCCAGGTACAGCAGCGTCGCCAGCGCCGCCGCGCCCAGCGCATACGCCACCGGCACGCCGATCAGCAGCAGCACCACGAACAATCCCAACAGGATGGCGATGGCCATGCTCAGTTCCTCCCCACGGTGGTGCCCGGGCGCAGCACCCGCCAGGCCTGGTACAGCGCGAACACGCTCATCAGTGCGCCGCCGATCGACAGCGGCAGGTAGTTGATGCTCTGCGGCATCTGCGCGCCGGCCATCTTGATGTCCAGCCCGTCCAGCAGCAGCACCGCGCCCCACCACGCGATCACCGCGCCGATGGCGGCCACCAGCAGCGGGCGCAGCAGGTCGATGACGCGACGCAGGTTGGCATGCAGCGTCTCGGCCAGCAGGAAGAAGCCGAAGTGGCGGCGGGTGTGCACGCCGGCGGCGGCGCCCAGGCTCATCGCCGTGCTCAGCAGCAGCAGCGTCACCGGCTCGGTCCAGCTCGGCGAGTCGTTGAGCACGTAGCGGGTGAACACCTGCCAGCCCTGCACCACCACCAGCCCGAGCAGGGCCGCGGCGGCGATGCCGATGGCGAGGTTGGCGATGCGGTCCAGCAGCCGCTGCAACGGCGGCGCCGGGAGGGCGAGGTCGTGGTCGGTCATCGGCATGGGCTCAGGCGAAGTCGCGGATGCGGCGGTAGAGGGCTTCGATCTCCGGCTGCTGCCGGTACTCGGCCAGCAGCGGCGCGGCGGCCTTGCGGAAGGCAGGCATGTCGACCTCGTTGACGGCCACGCCGTAGTCGATCACCTGCTGCCGCGCCTGCGCCTCGGAGGCGTCCCACAGCCGGCGCATCACCGTCACCGACTGTCGCGCGGTCTCCAGCACCAGCGCGCGCTCGTCCGGGGCCAGCGTCTCGAAGCTGCGCCGGGACATCACCAGCACGTCCGGCGCGTAGGAATGATCGCTCTGCGACCAGTAGTGCGCGGCCTCGAAGTGGCGGCTGGACTGGAAGCTGCGCATGTTGTTCTCGGCGCCGTCGATCATGTGCGTCTCCATCGCCGAGAAGGTCTCGCCCAGCGACATCGGCGTCGGGTTGGCGCCGAGCATGCGCATCAGCTTGAGAAAGATGTCCGAGTTCGCCACGCGCAGCTTGAGCCCGTGCAGGTCCCTGGGCTGCCGCAGCGGATGCTTGGTGTTGTAGAAGCAGCGCGCGCCGGAATCGTAGATCGCCAGCCCGACCAGGTCGCGCTGCTCGAAGCTGCGCAGGATGCTGTCGCCGACGTGGCCGTCGATGGCGCGGCGCAGGTGCGCCACCGAGTCGAACACGTACGGCAGGCACAGCGCCTGGGTCAGCGGGAACGCGTTGTTCAGCGCGCCGGAGTACACGCGGGTGATGTCGATGGCGCCGAAGCGCGCCATGTCGATCGCCTCCGCCTCGCGGCCGAGCTGGCCGGAGTGGTACTGGCGCAGGCGCAGGCGGCCGCCGGTCTGCTGCTCCAGGGTCTGCCCGAACCAGCGCACCGCCTCCACGGTGGGGTAGTCGGCCACGTGCACGTCGGTGGCGGTGAGCAGGCGCGTGCCGCTGGCCTGCGCCAGGGCGCCCAGCGGCACGCCGGCGGCGGCCGCCGCGGTCAGGCCCGCGCCCAGGAATCGTCTACGAGTGATCATGCTGCGCCCTCCCGCGCGTCGTGGTCAGCGCGCAGCCTAGGCTGCGACCGCCCTGCAATGAAGTTCGCCGTAGCCATCGAAGCGGATCGTCGCCTGCTGGCCGATGGCGATGTCGTGGATGCCGGTGGCGTTGCCGGTGGCGATCAGCTCGCCGCGGCGCAGCGGGCGCCCGCGCCGGGCCGATCGCGCCAGTGCGAACGCGAAGGCCGCACGCAGGCCGCCCGGCAGCAGCGTGGCGCCGCCGCTGCCCACGCACTGGCCCTCGATCCAGGTTTCGGCGCGCAGCGCGGTCTCGTCCAGCGCGGTCCAGTCGGGCACCTGCGGCCCCAGCAGCAGGCCGTTGTTGTTGCCGAAATCGGAGATCACCACGCGCGGCCCCAACTGGTTGATCGTGGCCAGCGGACTGCTCGCCACCTCGACTCCGACGAACAGCGTCGCCGGCACCTGCGCGGCCTGCTGCGCGGTCCACTGCACCTGGTCGGTGGGCACGTCCGCGTCCAGGCGCAGCACGTACTCGGCCTCGACCGCGCCGAAGCCGCCGTCGAACACCGGGATGTCCGTTGTTCCACCGGTAGCATTCCACAGCGCAGCGGCGAAGATCGGGCCCAGCAGGCGCTCGTCCCCGGAGTGGTCGCGGCGCTCGGGCGCGATGTAGCCGACCTTCCAGCCGACCACGCGGTCCGGCCATTGCGCGATCGCCAGGTCCTGCACGCGATAGGCGGTCTCCAGATCGTCCGGGATCACGCCGGGGAAATCAGGCAACGCGCGCCCCTGGCGCCGGGCCTGGACGAAGCGGGCCGCGATGTCGGCCAACGCGGGCGGTGGCGTCTGCGACGGGCCGGAAGGAAGGCTCAAGGGCATCTCCGCAAGGAAGGTGGGGGATCGGAATTGCTGCGCCGCGCATCGACAGCGCGCTGCGCCGTTGTATATGGTAAACCGGTGTCATTGGCAATGTGCGGTGCGGCAAAGGGCTGGGAATCGGGAATCGGGAATCGGGAATCGGGAATCGGCAACGGCAACGGCAACGGCAACGGCAACGGCAACGGCAACAGCAACAGCAACAGCAACAGCAATGCAGCGTCATGCGTTGGCGCAGGTGGCGCGCACACTGGGCGCCATCGCCCTCGCCGGCCATGCGCGCCGCGCGGGCTTCTTCCACCCACGACGAGATCTCGACGATGTCGGCCCGACTCCTCCGCTTGCGCCTCCGCCCGACCGAACCGCTGTCCCCGCGCTGCGGCAGACGCGCGCCCGGCCCTGGCATGGCGCTGCTGGCGGCGCTGGCCCTGCTGCTGGGCGCCCCCGGCCCGACCGCGGCGGCCGCGCGTCCGGCCAGCGAGAGCGCCGCCGAGTTGGCGGCGCGGCTGCCGCTGTGGCCCGGGCCGGCGCCGGGATCGGCGGCCGGTCCCGAACAACCGCGCCTGGTCGAGCGCAGCGACGACCCGGCCCTGCCTGATCGCGCACTCAGCGGCCGCTACCAGCCCTACCTGGTGGTGTACCGGCCGAAGACGCCGAACGGCAGCGCGCTGCTGGTCGCGCCCGGCGGCGGCTACGCGCGCGTGGTGCTGGACAAGGAGGGCACCGCACTGGTGCCGATCTTCGCCGAACAAGCCGGCATCACCCTGTTCGTGCTGCGCTACCGGCTCCCCGATGCGGCCGCCGACGGCGCCGCGGCGCGCGACCAGCCGCTGGCCGACGCGCAGCGCGCGCTGCGCCTGATCCGCGCGCATGCCGCCGACTACGGCGTGGACCCGCACCGCATCGGCGCGATCGGCTTCTCCGCCGGCGGCCATGTCGCCGCCAGCCTCGGTACCCGCTACGACGACCCGGTGTACCCGGCCCGCGATGCGATCGACCGGGTCAGCGCGCGGCCGGACTTCCTGCTGCTGCTGTACCCGGTCATCGACATGGGCAGCGGCACCACGGCGCACACCGGCTCGCGGTTGCGGCTGCTCGGCCGCCACCCGGACCCGGCGACCATGGCCGCCTACTCGCTGCAGCACCGCGTGCATGCCGGCATGCCGCCGACCTTCCTGGTGCATGCGCAGGACGATCCGGTGGTGCCGGAGGAGAACAGCCTGCTGTTCTACCAGGCGCTGCGCCAGGCCGGGGTGCCGGCGGAGCTGCACCTGTTCGCGCACGGCGGCCATGGCTTCGGCACCCGCGGCATCGCCGGCCTGCCGCTGGCGGCCTGGCCGCAGCTGGCGCTGGGCTGGATGCGCAACGTGCAGGACGACCCGCGCGCCCGCGCGCCGATCCCGCCGCCGGCGGGCACACCGTGAGTCGCGGGGTGCGCCACGTCTCCACCACGGGGCGGTGGCGGCTCCGCCCGCCCCACGCACGCCACCGGATCGCCGGCGGTCGCAAAGGCCGCCACTCCGCCCCACCTGCCGCGTCCCCGATCGCCTAGCCAGGACACCGTCTCCGCATGACCGCCCGCATCCGCCTGCCCACCGCGCATCCCGCCACGCCCGACGCCGCCCCCGACGACCACGGCCGGCGCCGCTTCCTGCGCGACGGCGCGCTCGGCGCGCTGGCCTTGAGTGGCGCGCTGCCCGGCCAGGCGCTGGCGTCGGCGCCCATGCCAGCGGCACCGCTGGCGCGCACCCGCAGCGGCCGCATCCGCGGCGTGCGCGATGCGGGCGTGTGCGTGTTCAAGGGCATTCCCTACGGCGCCGACACCGCGCCGCGGCGCTTCCAGCCGGCACTGCAGGAACGGCCCTGGCACGGCGTGCGCGACTGCAGCGCCTACGCCGCGTCGGCCCCGCAGCGGGGGTCCGAGCCGGTCAGCGAGGACTGCCTGTTCCTCAACGTCTGGACCCCGGGCCTGCGCGACGGCGCGCGGCGCCCGATCCTGTTCTACATCCACGGCGGCGCCTACAACAACGGCTCCGGCAGCGATCCGCTCTACGACGGCGTGCGCCTGTGCCGGCGCGGCGACGTGGTGGTGGTCAGCGTCAATCACCGCCTCAACGCGTTCGGCTATCTGTACCTGGCGCCCTTCGGCGGGCAGGCCTATGCGGCGTCCGGCAATGTCGGCCAGCTCGACCTGGTGCAGGCGCTGCAGTGGGTGCGCGCGCACGCGGCCGAGTTCGGCGGCGATGCCGACAACGTCACCGTGTTCGGCCAGTCCGGCGGCGGCGCCAAGATCGCCACGCTGATGGCGATGCCGGCCGCGCAGGGCCTGTTCCACCGCGCCTGGACGATGAGCGGGCAGCAGGTTACCGCCGCCGGGCCGCGCGCGGCCACGCAGCGTGCGCAGTTGCTGCTGCAGGCCCTGCAGTTGGCGCCATCGCAACTGGACGCGCTGCGCACACTGCCACTGCAGCGCGTGCTCGACGCCACGCGCACCCCCGACCCTTCGCGCGCCGAGACCACCGCGCTGTACCTGGGCCCGGTGCTGGATGCGCAGGTGCTGCACCGGCATCCGTTCTGGCCGGACGCACCGCCGCAATCGGCGCGCATCCCGATGGTGATCGGCAACACCCGCGACGAGACCCGCGCCTTCCTCGGCCACGATCCGGCCAACTTCGCGCTGAGCTGGGACGCGTTGCCGGACAAGCTGGCGCAGGAGCAGTTCGTGGACCTGTCGCCGCAGGTGGTGATCGCCGAGTACCGGCGGCTGTATCCGCACTACACGCCGAGCGAAGTGTTCTTCGCCGCCACCACCGCCGGCCGCTCCTGGCGCGGCGCGGTGGAGGAAGCCGAGGCGCGCGCACGGCAGGGCGCACCGACCTGGGTCTACCAACTGGACTGGGGCTCGCCACTGGACGGCGGCAAGTTCGGCGCCTTCCACACCCTGGACATCCCGCTGGTGTTCGACAACATCCACCAGCCCGGTTCGCGCACCGGCGACGGCGCCGACGCACAGCGCATGGCCGATGCGATGAGCGCGGCCCTGCTCGCCTTCGCCCGCCATGGCGACCCCAACCACGCCGGCCTGCCGCGCTGGGAACCGTATTCGCTGGCGCAACGCCAGACCCTGCTGTTCGACACCGACAGCCGCCTGGCGCACGACCCGCGCGGCGGCGAGCGCCGGCTCTACGCACAGGTGCCGTTCGTGCAGCGCGGGACGTTCTGAGCGCCTGCGCCGCGCGGCCGCGCCGTCGACCGATGTGGCGCATGCGCAGACCCGGGCCGGTGTCACGTCCGCGCGCGTGCGCATCCGCGACAATCCGGGCTCCTGCAGGCTGCCCGAGCGCGCCCATGCCGCCTTCCGAATCCCAGATGACCCTGCTCGCGCGCATCGACGACTGCTATCGCGCGCTCAGCGGTCACGGCCTGTATTGCCCGGATACCATCGCGGACCGCTACCACTGGCTGCATGCGCAGGCGCCGTACGCCATCCTCGCGCATGACGCCAGCGCCGACCCGGTGTTCGTCTACGCCAATCGTTGCGCCTTGCGCTGCTTCAAGTACAGCGAGGACGAGATGCTCGCACTGCCGTCGCGCCTGAGTGCAACCCCGACTGACCGCGCCGAACGGCAACGGCTGCTCGATGCGGTCGCCCAGCGCGGCATTGCCGATGGCTACAGCGGGCCGCGGGTGGACAAGCAGGGCGACCGCTTCATGATCCACGATGGCGAAGTCTGGCAGTTGGGCTTCGGCAGCCGCGCCGTCTGGGGCCAGGCCGCGCTGTTCTGGCCCAGCCCTCGGCAGACCGTGGCGCTGGCGTAGCGGGCGTGGCGCGCGACGCGCCCGCAGGCGTCGACCGCAGGCAACGTGCTGCGCAGGAGCGGCTTCAGCCGCG
>JBEVKG010000196.1:0-13997 GCA_040509765.1 Xanthomonas sp. | reverse complement strand
GGGCGAAAGCTCTTGCTGTTGCTTGATGTTTGCGTGTCAGGCGAGAAGGTCTGTAGGAGCGGCTTTAGCCGCGACCCACATGATCGGTAGTGCCTGTCGCGGCTGAAGCTGCTCCTACAATCCAGCGGCCACCGCCGTAGCAGCAAGAGCAAAGCTTTCGCCTTGCGGCGAGTTACTTTTCTTTGCTTGTGCAAAGAAAAGTAACCAAAAGAAAGCACACCCTGCCTCGCGCCCTCCGCGCTGGCGCGCTCCGGGTCCGCGTCCAGCCCGGGGATTCGCGGAAGGGGCATCCTGCCCCTGCCGCGAACGGCGCACATCCATGTGCGCCGCCCCTTCGAGGTTTTTCCCCGGCCTGGCCGCCGCTTCGGAAGGGAACCCGGTCAGTCAAAAGCCAAAGCCACAGCAACGGCAACAGCCACGGCCACGGCCACGGCCACGGCAACGGCAACGGCAACGGCAACGGCAACGGCAACGGCAACGGCAACGATCAACCTGCGCTGGCGCAGGAACAAGCAATCAAAGAAGAACATACCGCCGGCCACACGCCGTCAGCACAGACATCCCGCGTCAGACACCGCATCGCCCGTTGTCGACAAGATAAGCGCAGCGCGCGCCATCCACCTCGCAACTGCGCTACCGTTCACCACAGCGCCCGCCCATCGCGCCCATGCCGCCACCGGAGATCCCCATGCCCCTGCTCCCTCGGTCCCCTGCCGCGCCACGGCACGCCGGCCGCCACCGCGCCTGGCGCGTCGGCCTGGCCCTGCTGTGCGCCCTGATCGCCGCACCGGGCGTGGCCGCCGACGCCGGCGCCGTGCCCGCCTTGCAGCGCGCACAGCAGCTGATCCTGGTGCTCGCGCCGGACTGGGACAGCCCGCAGGGGCGCCTGCAGGCGTTCGAGCGCGACGCGCAGGGGTGGCACGCGCATGGGCAGGCCTTCGACGTGACCCTCGGCCGCCACGGCAGCGCCTGGGGCCTGGGCCTGCATGCGGCGCAAGCGGATGGCCCGCAGAAACGCGAAGGCGATGGCCGCAGCCCGGCCGGCGTGTTCACCATCGGCGAGGCCTTCGGCTACGCGCCGCGCATCGACAGCGCCATGCCCTACCAGGCGATGCAGCAGAGCAACTACTGCATCGATGTGCCCGACTCGCCGCTGTACAACCGCATCGTCGATGCCGACAAGGTCGGCAGCGCCGCAGTGGCCGGGTCCACCGAGCCGATGCGCCTGGACCTGCACCACGACGGCGATCCGCGCTACCGCGAAGGCTTCGTGATCCAGCACAACGCGCAGGCCACGCCCGGCGCCGGCAGCTGCATCTTCGCCCACCTGTGGCGCGCGCCGGGCGAACCGACCGCCGGCTGCACCGCGATGCAGCCGGCCGACATGCAGGGGCTGCTGGCATGGCTGCGGCCGTCCGCCGCGCCGCTGTTCGTGCTGCTGCCGCGTAGCGCCTACCGGCGCCTGCAGGCCGCATGGGCGTTGCCGGCCGTGGAGCCGGCATCGTGAGCCAGGTACCCGCACCCGGGCTGGTCCGTGCGGTCAGCCGCTGGCAGATCGTCGGGCTGTCGATCAACGACGTGATCGGCAGCGGCATCTACCTGCTGCCGGCGGCCACCGCCGCCCTGCTCGGGCCGCTGAGCCTGTGGGCGGTGCTGCTGGCCGGCGTGGCGGTGGCCCTGCTGGTGCTGTGCTACGCGCAGGCGGCCAGCTACTTCGACGAACCCGGCGGCAGCTATCTGTATGCGCGCGAGGCGTTCGGCCGCTTCGCCGGCTTCGAGATCGGCTGGATGATCTGGCTGACCCGGATCAGTTCGGCAGCGGCGCTGAGCAACGGCCTGGCCGATGCGGTGGTGCGTTTCTGGCCGGCCGCGGCCGGTGGCGGCGCGCGCCTGTCCATCGTGGCCGGCTCGCTCGGCCTGCTCACCGCGATCAACGTGATCGGGGTGAAGTCGGCCGCGCGCACCGGCGTGGCGCTGGTGATCGGCAAGCTGGTGCCGCTGCTGCTGTTCGTGGCCATCGGCGTGTTCTACGTGGACTGGTCGTGGGCGTTCTCGGGCAAGACCCCGGACCCGCGCGATGTCGGCAACCTCGGCGAGGCGGCGTTGCTGCTGCTGTTCGCCTACGCCGGGTTCGAGAACATCCCGGCCGCCGCCGGCGAATACCGCAATCCGCGCCGCGACGTGCCGTTCGCGCTGATCACCATGATCGTCACCGTCACCCTGATCTACGCCGCCGTGCAGGTGGTGGCGCAGGGCACGCTGCCCAACGTGGCGCAGTCGGCGACGCCGCTGGCCGATGCCGCCAGCGGCTTCGGCGGCGAGGCGCTGGCGCTGATCCTCACCGTGGGCGCCACCATCTCCATCCTCGGCACCACCAGCAACACGGTGATGCTGGGCCCGCGCTTCCTGTTCGCCCTGGCGAAGGACGGCTACGGTCCGGCGTTCCTGGCGCGGGTGCATCCGCGCTTCCGCACGCCGGCCGCGGCGATCCTGCTGCAGGGCGTGTTGTCGCTGGCGCTGGCCCTGTCCGGATCGTTCGTGCAGTTGGCGCTGCTGTCGATGGTCACCCGCCTGTTCGCCTACATCGGCACCGCTGCGGCGGTGCTGGTACTGGCACGGCGCTATGGCGACCGGCCTGGCGCGCTGCGTCTGCCGGGCGGACCGTTGATTCCGCTGGCGGCCCTGTTGCTGGCGCTGGCGCTGCTGCTCAGCGCGAGCTGGCAGAACCTGGCTGCCGCGGGCGTAGCGCTGCTGGTCGGCGCATTGTTCTATCGATTCCCGCGCAAGGATGCCGCATGAGCGCCTTCACGCCGCCTTGCGCGCAGGTCACGCGCGGATAACCGCGGCGCCCGGACGCTGGATGCCCGCCAGCAGGAGCCGCCCGCCATGAAACGACGCCGCGTCTACAGCGCTCCGGATCTGCCCACCGCCACCCGTGCGCTTCAGGCCGCGCGCAGCGCCGGTCTCGACAACGACGATCTGTCGCTGATCGCGCGCGGCGACATCGAACTGGAGGCCATCCCGGACGACCGCAAGGAAGGCAAGACCGACACCGTCCCGGCCGCCGCCCGCGGCGCCCTGGGCGGTGGCGCGGCCGGGCTGCTGGCCGGGCTGGCGGCGATCGCGGTGCCGCCGCTGGGCATCACCCTGGCCGGTGCCGGCGTCATGGCGATCGCCGGGGCGCTGGTCGGCAGTTGGTCCTCGGCCCTGGTCGGGTCCACCGTGCCGGATCCGGTGCGGCGCAATTTCGAAGAGGAAATCGAGGCCGGCCGCATCCTGGTGGTGATCGAGGGCGAGCCGGAACAGTTGGACGCCGCCGATGCGCCGCTGCGCGCGGCCGGCACCGTGGCCTTGCCCTACGAAGCGGCGGCCGCCGCGCACTGACAGCACCCAGCCGGTGGGACATGCCTTGCGCGAGAACCCCTCGCGCTAGACGCTCTGATTGCCCTGAGGGTGCAACGCGACCACCGCCATGGCGCCATCCTCGGCAGGCGCGCCGGCCATCAGGACGGCGTCAGCGCGCGCATGCGCACGAACAGGCCCGCGGCGTAGACCAGCCCATAGGCGATCAGCGCCGCAGCGATGCTCATGGTCAGGGGACTGGCGTTCTGCAGGGTCTGCGCGCTGCCGCCGGCGAAGGCGCCGCTGGCCCAGCGCCAGGCCAGGCGTCCGAGCAACAGCACGCTCAGCGCGGCGCCGATCCACGGATTGGGCGTGTACCAGCGCGCGCCGTCCCGCACCTCGATGCGGGTGTGGTGCAGGGCGAAGGCGCCGAGCGCGGCGCCGCCCAGCGCGCCCAGTGCCATGCCCAGGCGCACGACGGGCAGATGCACGGCCAGCCAGGCCAGCAGGCCCGCGACCAGCAGCAGGACCCCCAGCCGCACGCCGGTGCGCCGCGGCTGCCAGGGCTGGCGGCCGAAATAGCGGCGGATGCGCCGGTAATACAGCCAGCCGACGCCGGCCGTGGCCAGGTACGGAGTCAACAAGGCGATGCCGTTGGCGGCCATGGGGTCTGCCGGAAGAAAGGGTGCAGTGGCGGATCGTAAGCCACCCGGTGCGCGGGCGCAGCCTGCCAAAAGGCATGAATGTTTCATACCGCGATCACGCCGCGCACGGACCGGATTAACGGCCGTCTGGCTAAGGTGACGCGCAGTCCCAGCAACGGAGATCCACGATGAGTGTTCCCTATCAGATTCCCGGCCGCGCCCCCAACGACGAGGACCGCACCAGCGTCTCGCAGTACTGGCGCGATCGCTTTGCCGACGAGCCCTATTACAGCGAGGGCGAACGGTTCGAAGACTACGAACCCGCCTACCACGCCGGCCACGAGGCGCGCATCCGCGACTTCAACCGCGCCTACGAGCAGGTGGAAGCGGAGCTGCACCACGACTGGGACCAGAACAAAGGCTCGCAGACGCTGAGCTGGAGCAAGGCCCGCCACGCGGTCCGGCGCGCCTGGGAGCGGGCTGGTAACGGCGACTAAGGCAGGCGCGCCACGTTCCAGATTGTAGGAGCGGCTTCAGCCGCGACGGGCTTCCTCGGTAACGCCCATCGCGGCTGAAGCCGCGCTTACGATGGCAGCACAGCGTTGTTCCTGATGGCATTCCACGCCCGCCGACGCCGACGCCGACGCCGACGCATCGGAAGCGTACGAGACCCAGGCCGCGCCCCTGGCACAGGCCGCGCCCCTGGCAGCAGCGCAACCGCCGCTGCCAGGCGCTTTGCTCAGCTTTCCAGCGGCTGCAGCTTCAGCAACCGCCCGCCAGCGCCATCTTCCAGCAACCACAGCGCGCCGTCCGGTCCCTGCTCGACCTCGCGGATGCGCTTGCCCATGTCGTAGCGTGCCGCCTCGCGCGCGGTCTCGCCGTTGAACTCGATCCGCACCAGCGCCTGCGAAGACAGGCCACCGATGAAGCCGTTGCCGCGCCACTGCGGGAAGCGGCTGCCGTTGTAGATGACGAAGCCGGCCGGCGAGATCACCGGCGTCCAGCTCACCTTGGGCGCGGCGAATTCCGGACGCGTGCTGTGGTCGGGGATCGGGCGGCCATCGTAATGGTCGCCATTGGACACGATCGGGTAGCCGTAGTTGGCGCCGCGCTGGATCAGGTTCAGTTCGTCGCCGCCGGCCGGGCCCATTTCGTGCTCCCACAGGCGGCCGTTGGCGTCGAAGGCCAGGCCGAGCACATTGCGGTGGCCCAGCGACCACACCTGCGCGGCGACGCCGCCGCGGTTGGCGAACGGGTTGTCGGTCGGCACGCTGCCGTCGTCGTTGAGGCGCACGATCTTGCCCAGGTTGCCGCTCATGTCCTGCGCCGGATCGAACTTCTGCCGCTCGCTCGAACTGATCCACAGCTTGCCATCCGGGCCGAACGCCAGCCGATGACCGAAGTGGCCGTTGCCGGACACCTTGGGCTGCTGCCGCCAGATCACCTGCTGCTGCGACAGGGCGCCGCCGCCGTTGTTGTCCAGGGTCAGCCTGGCGCGCATCACCGCCGCGCCGCGGGTATCGCCGCTGCCGGGTTCGGCGTAGCTGAGGTAGACCCAGCCGTTCTTGGCGAAGCCCGGGTGCGGCAGCACGTCGCCGAGGCCGCCCTGGCCGCCGTAGGCCACCGCCGGGACGCCGCTGACCGTGCCGGTGTGGCCGCTGGCCGGGTCGATGCGCTTGAGGGTGCCGCCCTTCTCGCTGACCAGGGCGCTGCCATCGGGCAGAAAACTCATCGCCCACGGTTCGTTGAAGGTGGCCACCGGCGTCGCCGAGAACGGCCAGTCGCCGCGCCGCTCGGCCGTGCTGTCGGCGGGCGCGGCATGTGCCGCGGACAGCGCCAGGCCCATGGCCAGCGCGCAAGCCAAACCCAGGGGAGTCCGTTGCATGACGTGCACCTATCGGTTGGGGTCGAAGCCCGAACCTAGCAGACCCCGCGTGCACGGCAAGCATGCCGCGGCCAGGGCGTGGCCGCGGTCACGTCACGGCGACCGGTCCGGTAGACACGTCGCGTCGTCGGGTCCGTCGACGCGGCAGCGGCAGGCGCTGCCGCACCGCTGCGCTCAGGCCTGCGGCAGCAGCTCGAACGCGACCGGCTCGCCGCTGGCCGAGGACGCGCACACCCACAGGTCGAACATGCCCGGCTCGGCCGCGCACTGTCCGTCGCGGCCGGTGAAGGCCAGCGCGTGGCGGTCGAGGGTGAAGCTGACCTCCATGCCCTGCCCCGGCGCCAAGTGCACCTTGCGGAACCCCTTCAGCTCGCGCACCGGGCGCACCCGGCTGGCGACGCGATCGTGGATGTACAACTGCATCACTTCCTCGCCCTCGCGCGCGCCGACGTTGTCGATGCGCGTGGTCACGGTGAGCGTGTCGTCCCAGCCGACCTGGGTGCGGTCGAGCTGCGGCGTGCCGTAGGCGAACTGCGTGTAGCCGAGGCCATGGCCGAACGGATACAGCGGCGCGTTCGGCACCTCGCGCCAGCGCGACTTGAACTCGCTCATCGTCGGCAGTTCCGGCCGGCCGGTGCGCGGGTGGTTGTAGAAGTACGGCTGCTGCCCCGCATCGAGCGGGAAGCTGACCGGCAGGCGCGCGGACGGGTTGTAGTCGCCGCACAGCACCTCGGCCACCGCCGGGCCGGTCTGCGTGCCCAGGTACCAGGTCACCGCGATCGCCGCCGCGTCGCGCACCGCGCCCTGCAGTGCCAGCGCGCGGCCGTTGCGCAACAGCACCACCAGCGGCGTGCCGGTGGCGGCCACCGCCTCGGCCAGCGCCTGCTGCGCCGGCGGCAGCACGATCTGCGTGCGCGACTGCGCCTCGCCGCTGTAGCGCTGCGGCTCGCCCAGCGCCAGCACCACCACGTCGGCGGCGCGGGCGGCGGCCACCGCCGCCTCGATGCCGCCGTCCAGCGGCGCTTCCAGCGCGCAGCCGGGCACCACGGTCAACGCCTGCGCGTCGGCCAGCGCGGCGCGCACGCCGGCTTCCAGGGTCACGTAGCGGCTCTTGTCGCCGAACAGGGTCCAGCAGCCTTCGATGTTGTCGCGGTCCTGCACGAACGGGCCGATCAGCGCGATCTTCTGTCCCTGCTTGCGCAGCGGCAGCACCGGGCCGTCGTTCTTCAGCAACACGATCGAACGCCGCGCCGCGTCGCGCGCCAGCGCATCGTGCGCGGCGATGTGCGACTGGTCGGCCTCGCGCGCCGGGTCCAGCGAGCGGTACGGATCGTCGAGCAGGCCGATCGCGTCCTTCAGTTCCAGCACGCGGCGCACCGATGCATCCAGCAGCGCCATCGGCACCTCGCCGTCCTCCACCAGCGACGGCAGGTGCGCGGCGTAGAAGCCGCTCTGCATGCTCATGTCCATGCCGGCCAGGAACGCCTTCTTGGTCGCGTCGCGCTCGTCGGCGGCATAGCCGTGCGCGATCAGCTCCATGTCGGCGGTGTAGTCGGAAATCACCACGCCGGGGAACTTCCATTCGCCGCGCAGGATTTCGGTCAGCAGTTCGTGGTTGGCGCTGGCCGGCACGCCGTTGATGTCGTTGAAGGAGGTCATCACGCTCAGCGCGCCGGCGCCGAAGGCGGCCTGGAATGGCGGCAGGTGCACGTCGCGCAGGGTCTGCGGGGCGATGTCGACGCTGGCGTACTCCATGCCGGCGGCGACCGCGCCGTAGGCGGCGAAATGCTTGGGCGTGGCCAGCAGCGCATCGGCGGCGCGCAGGTCCGGCCCGTGGAAGCCGCGCACGCGCGCGGCGGCGAAGGCGCAGCCCAGCACCACGTCCTCGCCGGCGCCCTCGGCGCCGCGGCCCCAGCGCTGGTCGCGGGCGATGTCCACCGCCGGCGCGTAGGTCCAGTGGATACCGGCGGCGGTGGCCTCGATCGCGGTGGCGCGCGCGGTACGCTCGGCCAGCTCCGGCTCGAAGCTGGCCGCTTCGCCCAGCGGGATCGGGAACACCGTGCGCATGCCATGGATCACGTCCGCGGCCAGGATCACCGGGATCCCCAGCCGGCTCTCCTCCAGCGCCACCTGCTGGATCCGCCGCCCCAGTTCCGCGCCCACGCCGTTGAACAGCGAGCCGACCCGGCCGGCGCGCACCTGCTGCAGCACCTCGTCGGCATTGCGGACGTTGGCTTCCGGATTCACGTCGGGGGCGAACGGGCGCACCATGTCGGCGAAAACGCCGAGCTGGCCGACCTTCTCCTCGACGGTCATGCGGGCGATGAGCGATTCGATACGATCCGAAGCCATGGGGTCCTTTGAGAAAACGTTTACATAGCCGCCAATTCTAGCTCTGCGGCCCGACGATAGGGCAAGTTCCGGCACCGGAATCGCCTATTCAGAAAACTGTCTACCGACCGGGTCCGGCCCGGCCGCCGCGCACCATACGCCTGCGGACGTACGCCGCCTAGGGGGCGACCGCAGGACGCGGCCGGGGCGCCCGGGCTCGCCAAGGGCCGTGCCGCGACCGCCGGCCACGGGCACGGCGGCGCCCGCGGCGCCTCAGGAGCTGAAGTAGGCCTCGGCGATGGCGCTGTGCAGGTGGCCGAGGTGGGTCTGGATCTCGTCCATGAACCCGGCCGGGTTGTGCTGCGCCAGGTAGGCCGGGTCGGCATTGCGCACCAGCCCGCTGATGCGCATCAGCGCGCGCTCCACCGGCGGCCGCGGCGGCATGGTCGGCAGGATGTGCTGGGCGCGGACCAGGCAGAACTGCACGCTGCGCGGGAAATCGTTGTTCTGCAGCAGGAAGCGCAGCGCCTGCTCGCCGGTGACGCGCTGCCGCACGTGGCGGCGGTACATCTGGTAGGCAGCCTGCGCACGCAGCACGCTCATCCACTGCATGGCCTGGTAGGCCTCGCGGTCGTCGGCCTGGCGCGGGGTGATCAGGCCCGAGGCGCCGGCGTCGATGATGCGCGTGGTCATGTCGGCCTGCTCGATCGCCGTGCCCAGGCGCAGAAACTGGAAGCCGATGTCGCGGCTGACGTTGGCGGTCAGCAGCCCGGACACCTTCAGGCAGGCGTCGGTGACGTGGGACAGGAACTCCATGCGGTAGCGGCGGCCGACGCTGCGCTCGCCGTTGGCATCGATGTGCAGGTGCAGGTCGTTGACCGCTTCCCAGATCTCCTGCGGCAGGGTGTCGCGGATGCCGCGCAGCAGTTCGCGGGCGTAGCGCACCGAACTGCGCAACGAGGACGGATTGCGCTCGTCCAGCAGCAAGAAGCGCACCACGTCGGCATCGCCGACGTCGTCGCCGGCATTGGGAAACCACAGCGCAAAGATCTCGCCGGCGCCGACCGTGTCGATCATCGGTCGCCAGGCGAAGCGCACCGAGCGCGGCAGGTCCAGTTGCAGCAGGCTGCCCACTCCGACCAGCCGCGCGGTGGTCTCGGCGCGGCGCACGTAGCGGCTGAACCAGTAGAGGTTGTCGGCAACGCGCGAGAGCATCAGTCCAGCTCCTCGTCCAGGTCCACCACCCAGGTGTCCTTGGCGCCGCCGCCCTGCGAGGAATTGACCACCAGCGAGCCCTCCTCCATCGCCACCCGGGTCAGCCCGCCGGTGGTGACGTAGACGTCATCGCGGGACAGGATGAACGGGCGCAGGTCCAGGTGCCGCGGTGCCGGCCCGGCCTCGGTCACGATCGGCGCGGTGGACAGGCCCAGGGTCGGCTGCGCCATGTAGTTGCGTGGGTCGGCCAGGATCAGCTTGCGGAACTGCTCGCGCTGGCGCGTGGTCGAGCGCGGGCCGATCAGCATGCCGTAGCCGCCGGACTCGTTGGCCGGCTTCACCACCAGCTGCTCGATATGCTCCAGCACGTAGCGACGGTCGTCGGGCTCGTGGCACAGGTAGCTGGGCACGTTGGGCAGGATCGGCTCCTGGTCCAGGTAGTAGCGGATCATCTTCGGCACGTAGGCGAACACCACCTTGTCGTCGGCCACGCCGGCGCCGGGCGCGTTGGCCAGCGCCACCTTGCCGGCGCGCCAGCTGCGGATCAGCCCGGCCACGCCCAGCACCGAATCGGCGCGGAACGCCTCCGGATCCAGGAACAGGTCGTCGACCCGGCGGTAGATCACGTCGACCCGGCGCGGCCCGTACACGGTGCGCATGTAGGTGCAGTCGTCGTCGGCCACGAACAGGTCGTCGCCCTCGACCAGCTCGATGCCCATCGCCTGCGCCAGGTAGGCGTGTTCGAAATAGGCGCTGTTGAAGATGCCCGGGGTCAGCAAGGCGATCACCGGCTGGTCGCCCGGGCGCGGCGACAGCGCCGCCAGGGTGTCGTAGAGCTGCGCCGGGTAGTCGTCCACCGGCAGGATCGCACTGGTCTCGAACAGTTCCGGGAACACCCGCTTGGCGACCATGCGGTTCTCGAGCATGTACGACACGCCGCTGGGGATGCGCAGGTTGTCCTCCAGCGCATACAGGGTGCCGTCGGCGTCGCGTACCAGGTCCGAGCCGCACACGTGCGCCCACACCCCCAGCGCCGGGACGATGCCCACGCACTGCGGGCGGAAGTTCACCGAGTGCTCCAGCAGCATCGCGGGGAACACCTTGTCCTTGACGATGCGCTGGGCCCCGTAGATGTCGCCGATGAACAGGTTGAGCGCGCGCATGCGCTGCTTCAGCCCGGCCTCGGTGCGCTGCCATTCGTGCAGCGGGATCACCCGCGGAATCAGGTCGAACGGCAGCGTGCGGTCGACGTTGCGGCCGTCGGAGTACACGGTGAAGGTGATGCCCATGACCCGCGCGGCGACGTCGGCGGCGAGCTGGCGTTCGGACAATTCGCGTCCACTGAGGCTGGACAGGTATTCGATGACCCGGCGCGCGGCCGGCCGTGGTTGACCACCGGACTGGATCAGCTCGTCGAAGGTGGCCGTACGGTACTTGCTCCAGTCCATCGCGCCCCTTGTTGCTGCGGGCCGGCGGCGAGAGGCGCCGGCATGTTGTCCCGCAACATGCCCGCAGACGTGACGGCCGTCAAGCCACCGGCGGCGGCACGGCGTCCGGGGCGCGGCGGATGCGCGCGCTGTCCATGAACATGGCGTCGCTGGACGCCTGGAACACGCGCAGGTCGAAGTTGGGCAGGATCGCCAGCAGGTGGTCGAACAGGTCCGCCTGGATCTGCTCGTACACCGCCCAGCGGGTGTCGTTGGCGAAGCAGTACAGCTCCAGCGGCAGGCCGTTGGCGCCGGGCTCCAGTTGCCGCACCAGCAGGGTCATGTCCTGGCGCACATGCGGGCTGGCCCGCAGGTAGTGCTCGACATAGGCGCGGAAGGTACCGAGGTTGGTCACCCGGCGGCCGTTGATCGGCGCCACCCCGCGCTCGGCCAGCGCCCCGTTCCAGGCGCCGATCTCGTCGCGCTTGCGGTCGATGTACTCGCGCAACACGGTCAACTGCCGCATCTGCTCGATCTCGGCGGCGTCGAGGAAGCGCACGCTGTGCTGGTCCAGGTACAGCGCGCGCTTGATCCGGCGCCCGCCGGCCTCGCTCATCCCGCGCCAGTTCTTGAACGAGTCGCTGATCAGCTTCTTGGTCGGGATGGTGGTGATGGTCTTGTCCCAGTTCTGGACCTTGACCGTATGCAGCGCGATGTCGATCACGTCGCCGTCGGCGTTCTGCTGCGGCATCTCGATCCAGTCGCCGACGCGCACCATGTCGTTGGAACTGATGGTGACGCTGGCCACCAGCGACAGCAGGGTGTCCTGGAACACCAGGATCAGCACCGCCATCATCGCGCCCACGCCCGACAGCAGGATCACCGGCGACTTGTCGACCAGCACCGACACCATCAGCACCGCCGCGACCACGCCGAGCACGATCTTGAGCAATTGCATGTAGCCCTTGATCGGCTTGTTGTGCGCATCCGGGCGCCGCTCGTACACGTGGTTGAGCAGATCCAGCACGCGCGACACCGCCAGCGCCACGGTCAGCACGATGAAGGCGGCGCAGACGTTGCGCACCACGCTTACCATCGCCGCCGGCAGGTGCGGCACCGCGCCGATGCCCAGCGACAGCACCAGCGCCGGGATCACGTTGGCCAGGCGCGGGATCACGCTCAGCTTCACTTCCTTGTCGCTGAGCACGGTGGCGCGCAGCGCCCGCCGCAGCCCGCGCAGCAGGATCCGTTTGGTCACCCAGTTGGCCAGCCACGCCGCCAGCAGCAGCGCCAGGATCACCATCGCGTCGTAGGCCCAGGGGTAAGGCGCCAGGGTGTGCTGCAGATCCGCGAAGAAGGCCGCACCAGGCGCCGGGGCGGCGCTGGCGAACGGCGGCACTGCCTGCACCGTCATGCGCGGCTGCGCTCGATGATCACCCCCACCGCCTGCGCCCCACGCACCGCGCCCGGCTTGCTCAGCTTCAGCCGCAGCCAGCGCACGTCGAACTCCTCCAGCACCGCTGCCGCGCAGCGCTCGGCCAGGGTCTCGACCAGGCCGTAGCCGGACTGCTCGACCAGTTCCACCAGACGCTTGCTGACCGCCTTGTAGTTGAGGGTGTCGGCGATGTCGTCGCTGGCCGCGGGCTTGCGGTTGTCGAAGCCCATTTCCAGATCGAAGCGCAGCGTCTGCCGGATCCGCCGCTCCCAATCGTAGATGCCGATCAGTGCGTCGATTTCCAGACCTTCGATGAAGACTTTATCCATGGGCAGGGAATGGGGAACAGGGAGTGGGGAATGGTAAGAGCAAAGGCAAACGCGGCGCGTGAGCCGCTCTCACGATTCCCGATTCTCCATGCCCGATTCCCGCGTTGCCGCCAACGGCGGCAGCGTCGCCATGTCCCAGCGCGGCGTCACCTGCACCGCGGACGCGGCGTCGTGCAGCCCGGCCTGCAGGCGCAGGGCGCCGGCGAAGGCGATCATCGCGCCGTTGTCGGTGCACAGCGCCGGGCGCGGGAAGCAGGCACGGCCGCCGCGCGCCTGCGCCATCGCCTGCAGCTTGGCGCGCAGGCGCAGATTGGCGCCGACACCGCCGGCGACCACGATGGTGTCGCTGCCGGCCGCCTCCAGCGCGCGCTCGCACTTGATCGCCAGCGTGTCCACCACCGCGTCCTCGAAGCCGCGGGCGATGTCGGCGCGCACCGCCTCGGACTGGTCGCTGGCGCGCCAGGCCAGCAGTACCTGGGTCTTGAGCCCGGAAAAGCTGAAGTCCAGGCCGGGCCGGTCGGTCATCGGCCGCGCGAAACGGAACCGCCCGGGCGTGCCGTGCGTCGCCAGCGCCGCCAGTTGCGGACCGCCCGGATACGGCAGCCCCATCAGCTTGGCGGTCTTGTCGAAGGCCTCGCCGGCGGCGTCGTCCAGGGTCTCGCCGAGCAGACGGTAACGGCCGATGGCCTCCACCGCGATCAGCTGGGTGTGGCCGCCGGACACCAGCAGCGCCACGAACGGCGGCGCCGGCACGCCGTGCACCGGGTCCGGATCCTCCATCAGCGGCGCCAGCAGGTGGCCTTCCATGTGGTGCACGCCGATCGCCGGCACCTCCAGCGCCCAGGCCAGGGCGCGGGCCACGCCGGCGCCGACCAGCAGCGCGCCGACCAGGCCCGGGCCGGCGGTGTAGGCCACCCCGTCCAGGTCGCGCACCTGCAGGCCGGCCTCGGCCAGGGTCTGGCGGATCAGCGGCAACAGCTTGCGCACGTGGTCGCGACTGGCCAGCTCCGGCACCACCCCGCCGTACTCGGCGTGCAGTGCGATCTGGCTATAGAGCGCGTGGGCGCGCAGCGCGGCGGCCCCGGAGCGGGTGGTGTCGTAGACGGCGACGCCGGTTTCGTCGCAACTGGATTCGATGCCGAGAACGTTCATGGGTGCATTGTGCGGCCGAATCGGCAGCAGGCCAAACATGGCGCTTGCAGCCGCGAAAACAGTCGCTATAATGTGCGGCTCGCCGGGCGTGACCCGGTCACCATTGTGTCCCGGAGATTCCATGCCCAGCGTTAAAGTCCGCGAGAACGAGCCCTTCGAGTTTGCGCTCCGTCGCTTCAAGCGCACCTGCGAAAAGGCCGGCGTGCTGGCCGAAACCCGCAAGCGCGAGTTCTACGA
>JBEVKG010000195.1:0-4292 GCA_040509765.1 Xanthomonas sp. | reverse complement strand
AGCGCACCCCGGAAGGCTTCGTCGCCAAGATCTGGAACCATGCGCAGAAGGCCGCGCAGGAACTGGGCGTGGACGCCCGCGCCCTGGTCGCGCAGGCTGCGCTGGAAACCGGCTGGGGGCGCCGCGGCATCTCCCGCGGCGACGGCGCCAGTTCCAACAACCTGTTCGGGATCAAGGCCACCGGCTGGAACGGCGAGCGCGTGACCACCGGCACCCACGAGTACGTGGACGGGGTCAAGCAGTCGCAGACCGCCGATTTCCGCGCCTACTCCTCGCCGGCGGAGAGCTTCGCCGACTACGTGCGCCTGCTGAAAACCAATCCGCGCTACCAGCAGGCGCTGAAGGCCGGCACCGACATCCGCGGCTTCGCCCAGGGCCTGCAGCGCGCCGGCTACGCCACCGACCCGGCCTACGCGGCCAAGATCGCCGCCATCGCCGGCGGCCCGACCATCGGCCGCGCGGTCGCCGCGATCGGCAGCGCCGCCGCCGGCGGCATCGAGCGCGTGCTGGCCAGCACCGTCGATTCGTCCGGCCTCGTGCGCCGTTGAGGTAGCCGCCCATGTCCATCCTCTCCACCGGTACCGGCGCCCTGCTCGCCTTCCAGCGTGCCCTGTCCACGGTCAGCCACAACGTCGCCAACATCAATACCGACGGCTACAGCCGGCAGCGGACGACGTTCGCGACCACGGTCCCCAGCCAGTACGGCAGCGAGTTCATCGGCAACGGCACCCAGATCACCGACGTCTCCCGCGTCGCCGACCAATTGGCGATCTCGCGCCTGTTCGACAGCACCGGCGAAGTCGCCCGGCTGAAGCAGTTGTCCAGCCTGTCCAGCCGCGTCGACGGGCTGTTCTCGGACAAGGCCACCAGCATCGCCGGGCAGTGGTCGAACTTCTTCGACGCCACCACCGGCCTGTCCTCCAACGCCTCGGCCAGCGCCAACCGGCAGAACCTGCTGGACGCCGGCAATTCGCTGGTGACCCGCTTCAAGCAGCTCAACGGCCAGCTCGACTCGCTCGGCAGCGAAGTCAACAACGGCCTGCTGGCCGGCACCGCCGAAGCCAACCGCCTGGCTACCGAGATCGCCAAGATCAACGGCCAGATCGGCGCCAATGCCAACGCCGCCGCGCCGGACCTGCTCGATCGCCGCGACCAGATGATCAGCCAGCTCATCGGCTATACCGGCGGTAGCGTCATCCAGCAGGACGGCGGGATGATGAACGTCTACACCTCCGGCGGCCAGGCGATGGTGGTCGGCACCAGCGCCTCGACACTGGTCGCCAGTCCCGATCCCTACCAGCCGGAAAAGCTGCAGATCGCGCTGAAGACGCCGGGCGGCTCGACGCCGCTCACCAGCAAGGCGCTGGGCGGGCAGATCGGCGGCTTCCTGGAGTTCCGCAGCAACGTCCTGGATCCGACCAAGGCCGAACTGGGCCGCATCGCCACCGGTGTCGCCAGCAGCTACAACCAGCAGCACCACGCCGGCATGGACCTGTACGGGCAGATGGGCGGGGACTTCTTCAATCTGCCGCCGCCGACCGTGGACGGCAGCAGCGCCAACACCGGCACCGCCGCGTTCACCGCCAGCGTCAGCGACCTGAGCAAGCTCGACGGACAGAACCTGCTGCTGACCTACAACGGCACCAGCTGGAACGCCAGCCGCGCCGATACCGGCGCCAGCGTCCCGATGAGCGGTTCCGGCACCAGCGCCGACCCGTTCGTGGTCAACGGCGTGACCCTGCAGGTGTCCGGCACCGCCGCCAGCGGCGACAAGTTCCTGCTGCAGCCCACGGCCAACGCCATCAGCAAGCTGTCGGTGGCCATCACCGACCCCTCGCGCATCGCCGCGGCGACGCCGATCCAGGCCAGCGCCACGCTGAGCAACCTGGGCACCGGCAAGGTCAGCAATGTCGCGGCGACCAATGCCAGCAATGCCAACCTGCTGACCCCGGCGAGCATCGCCTTCATCGATTCCACCCATTACTCGATCAACGGCGGCGCGCCGCAGACCTACACCGCCGGGCAGACCATCAGCGCCAACGGCTGGAGCCTGACCATGGACGGTGTCCCGTCCGCCGGCGACAGCTTCGCAGTGGGCCCGACCGGGGTCGGCTCGAGCAACAACGGCAACGCCCTGCTGCTGTCCAACCTGGACGATTCCAAGGCGTTCAACGGCGGCACCATCACCCTCAACGGTGCGGTGGCCGGCCTGACCACCACGGTCGGCTCGGCGGCGCGCCAGGCCAAGTACGCGGCCGACGCGCAGGACGTGATCCAGAGCAGCGCACAGGACGCGCGCGATTCGCTGTCCGGCGTCAATCTCGACGAGGAAGCGGCGGACATGCTGCGGCTGCAGCAGGCCTATCAGGCGGCCTCGCGCCTGATCTCCACCGCCGACACCCTGTTCCAGTCCATCCTGAGCGCGGTCCGATGAGCAATCGCATCTCCAGCGGCATGATCTTCAATCAGTCGCTCAACACCATGCTCGGCAAGCAGGCGACGATCTCGCACCTGCAGCAGCAACTGTCCACCGGCCAGCGCCTGGTCAGCGCCGCCGACGACCCGGTCGCCGCCGGCACCGCGGTCAGCCTGGATCGCACCGTTGCCGCGCTGGCGCGCTTCGGCGACAACGCCAACAACGTGCAGAACCGGCTCAACCTGCAGGAGAACTCGCTGTCGCAGGCCGGCGACCTGATGGCGCGGGTCAAGGATCTGACGGTAGAAGCCAATAGTTCGGCGCTGACCACGCCCGACCGCAAGGCCATCGCCGCCGAGCTGAAGACCCTGCACGACAGCCTGCTCAGCCTGTCCAACAGCACCGACGGCTCCGGCCGCTACCTGTTCGGCGGCACCGCCGACGACGCCGCGCCGTTCGCCGTGGTCTCCGGCAACGTGGTCTACAGCGGTAACCAGACCCAGCGCAGCGTGGAGGTGGCCCCGGACACCAAGGTTTCCGACACCCTGCCCGGCAGCGAGATCTTCATGCGCGTGCCCACCGGCGACGGCACCGTGGACGCGCATGCGGCCGCCGGCAATACCGGCACCGGCCTGTTGCTGGATTTCAGCCGCGACGGCTCCGGCAGCGCCTGGAACGGCGGCAGCTACAGCGTCGTGTTCACCGCCGCCACCACCTACGAGGTCCGCGACAGCAGCGGCGCGGTGGTCAACACCGGCACCTATGCCGCCGGCGAGAGCATCGGCCTGCCCGGGCTGAAGATGCGCGTGGACGGCGCCCCCGCCGCCGGCGACAGCTTCCAGATCGGCGCCTCGACCACCAAAGACGTGTTCTCCACCATCAGCAACCTGGTCAACCTGCTCAACACCGATCCGATCACTCCGGCGGCCAAGGCAGCGCTGCAGAACGGCCTGCAATCGTCCATGCGCGACATCACCCAGGCCTCGTCGAAGATGATCGACGCGCGCGCCGCCGGCGGCGCCCAGCTCGCGGCGATCGACAACGCCACCGACCTGCGCGCCGCCAACGACGTGACCCTGAAGACCACCCTGTCCTCGCTGCGCGACCTCGACTACGCCCAGGCGATTTCCCAGTACCAGCTGGAACAGTCGGCGCTGAAAGCGGCACAGACCATCTTCACCCAGATGCAGAAGATGTCGCTGTTCGACCGGCTCGGATAATCACGCGATAAACCCGATATACCAAAAGGCCCGGAGCGCGGCGACGCCTCCGGGCCTTTCGCGTTATACAAAATACCGCCATCGCCGCAGAGGCAGTAGACAACTCGCACGAAGCACTAAAGTTTGCCGGAACGCGGTCGAACTAGGGCTCTCCGCCGTGTTCCAGCCCCCATATAAATCGCCGCGCCGGCAAATTTTCTGCAGTAAACCGCTAAAGGTTGCAAACCTGCCGCCGTTACTTATATCACCAGCCGCACTGGCCAATTGATGGCCCCCTGCGGAGACTCCAGGCACCAGCCGGTTGCCGGACAAATCGCTCAGAGGAGATATCAAAATGGCACAGGTCATCAATACCAACGTAATGTCGCTGAACGCTCAGCGGAACCTGAACACCACCAGCACCAGCCTGGCCACCACGATCCAGCGCCTGTCTTCGGGCCTGCGCATCAACAGCGCCAAGGACGACGCCGCCGGTCTGGCGATCTCCGAGCGCTTCACCACCCAGATCCGTGGTCTGGACGTGGCTTCGCGCAACGCCAACGACGGCATCTCGCTGGCGCAGACCGCCGAAGGCGCGATGGTCGAAATCGGCAACAACCTGCAGCGTATCCGCGAACTGGCGGTGCAGTCGGCCAACGCCACCAACTCCAGCACCG
>JBEVKG010000194.1:0-3138 GCA_040509765.1 Xanthomonas sp. | reverse complement strand
GGCACAGGCTGCCTTGGCGCCGGGCGTGGCGCCCCAGGCATCGGCCGCGGTGACCGGCGCATGCCGGGCCAGGCGCAGCGCCGGCTCGGGCATGGGCTGGGTCGGCGAAGCCTGTTCACCCGGCACGTCCGAGGCCGGCACCGGCACCTCGCTGATCGGGAACACCGGCGCGCCGGTCCGCCGGTCGAAGGCGAACAGGAAGCCGGTCTTGGTGGCCTGCAGCACTGCCTCGCGCGGGCCCTGCGCGGTCTGCACCGTGGCCAGCGCCGGCTGCGAGGCCAGGTCGTAGTCCCACAGGTCGTGGTGGACCAGCTGCTGCGCCCAGACCCGGCGGCCGGTCCTGGCCTCCAGCGCGACCAGCGAATTGGCATCGCGGTTGTCGCCCAGGCGCTGCCCACCGTAATAGTCCGGGCTGGCCGAGCCGGTCGGCACGTAGACCAGGCCCAGCGCCGGGTCCACCGACAACGGTGGCCAGGCATTGGCGGCACCGACGGTCGCGGCCTGGTCGGCCTGCCAGGCGCTGGCACGGGGATCGTCGGGATGACGCGGGACCGGATCCCAGCGCCACAACGCGCGGCCGCTGCGCACGTCATAGCCACGGACCACGCCCTGCTCCTCATGATGGGCGCGGTTGTCGCCGATGGAACTCCCGCTCACCAGCACCTCGCCGGCGATCACCGGCGGCGAGGTCACCGCGTAGTTGCGCCAGGGGGCCTGCGGCGCGTCGAGGCTGTCGATGCCCACGTGCAGGTCGATCGTGCCGCCATCGCCGAAACCGGCGCACGGCCGGCCATCGGCCGCATCCAGCGCGATCAGCCGCGCATCCAGCGTGCCGACCACGATCCGCGTGGCGCAGGCCGCGCCGGCCGCTGCCTGCGGATCGCGCCAGAAGGTGACCCCGCGCGAAGCCGGGTCGCTGTAGTGCTTGTCGCGCGCGATCCTGGGATCGAACGACCACAGCTTCGCGCCGGTGGCCGCATCCAGCGCGAACACGATGTCGGTGCCGGTGGTCAGGTACATGCGCCCGTCGATGACCAGCGGATTGGCCTCGAACCGCACCCGGTCCGGGTCGGGCAGGCCCTGGCCTTTCTCCCCGGTATGGAACGACCAGGCCACGCGCAGGCGGCCGATGTTGTCCGGGGTGATCTGGGTCAGCGGCGAATACTGGCCGCCGCCCGGCGCGCCGCCGTAATGCGCCCAGTCGCCCTCGGCGGCCGCGCCTGCCCCGGCCAGCAGGGCCAGCACCACGCCTGTTCCCACCGCACGCCACTTCTGCATGTCCCGCTCCCACGTTGCCGATGGCGCGAGTCTGGGCATCGCGCCGCGTGCGCCGCCAGCGGCAAGGGACCGGCCCACGGCGGTCTGGGACGGACCGCGGCCCAGCGGGGACGAACGCCGGGGCGAACCCTCAGGCCGCCAGGGCCGCCGCGCGGGCGATGGCCGCTGCCCGGCTCGCCGGCGCGTCGGGCAGCTTCATCCCTTCGGCCCGCACCACCTCGATGTCGGTCAGGCCGATCAGGCCCAGCACCACCTTCAGGTACGGCACCAGGTGGTCCAGGCCGGCGGCCGGGCCCTGGCTGTAGACGCCACCACTGGCGGTGAACACCAGCACCCGCTTGCCCGGCGGCAACAGGCCCTGCGGACCGGCTTCGGTATAGCGGAAGGTGCGGCCGCCGCGGATCACGTAGTCCAGCCAGGACTTGAGCGTGGAGGGGATGGTGAAGTTGTAGAGCGGCGCGCCCAGCACGATCACGTCGGACTGCTCCAGTTCGGTGATCAGCGCATCGGACAGCGCGGCCACGTCGGCTTCCGGCCCGGGCTGCGCCGGCCGGCCGAACAGCGACGGCAGGATCTCCGGCGGCAGGTGTGGCAGCGGATCGGCGGCCAGGTCGCGTTGGATCACGCGGGCGTCGGGGTGGGCCTGGAGGAAGCGGGCCAGGTAGGCCTCGGTCATGGCGCGCGAGGCGGACGCGGCGGGGTTGAGGCTGTTGTGGAGGACGAGGAGCTGGGTCATGGCCGTGGTCTGTCAGGGAGAAGGTGGGTTACCGTACGCGCCCGACTCCCCCCAAGAAATCGGGATTGCATCGCTCCTGTCCCTCTAGGTATTGGAGCGAGACGGCCGCTCGGTCGACCAGTTGCAGGTATTCCTGGCCGCGGCCGACCACGGCAGCTTCTCGGCCGCAGCCCGCGCGCTGGGGCGCGCCCAATCGCTGGTGAGTTACGCGGTGCAACGGCTGGAGGAACAGATCGGGCTGGTGCTGTTCGACCGCGCTGGCTATCGGCCAGTCCTGACTGCCGCCGGCCAGGCGCTGCTGCCGCGTGCCAGGCGCGTCCTCGGCGAAGTCGGCGCCTTCCGCGCGCTGTCGCGCGGGCTGGCCACGGGCGTGGAGGCCGAGGTCTGCCTGACCGTCGATGGGATGTATCCGATGTGTCGGCTGCTGCGGGCGCTGCTGGATTTCCGTGCACAGTGGCCGGCGGTCTCGCCCCGGGTGCTGGTGGACAACATGGGCGCGGCCGCCGAACAGGTCCTGGAAGGACGCTCCAGCCTGGGCCTGCTCGGCATGGTCGCCACCCAACTGCCGGAACTGGAACTGCGCCCGGCGGCCTCGATCACGATGGTGCCGGTGGCCGCGCCCCACCATCCGCTGGCGCAACATCCGGGTGAAGTCCTCAGCGAGCACCTGAAGGACCATGTGCAGCTTGTGCTCACCGATCGCTCGCCACATCTGTCCGGCCCGGACCGCGGCGTGTTCTCCAGCCAGACCTGGCGACTCAACGACCTGGGCGCCAAGCACGCGATGCTGCGCGCCGGGCTGGGCTGGGGCGGCATGCCCGCCCATCTGGTCCGCGACGACATCGCCAGCGGCAAGCTGGTGCAGCTGGCGTCGCCGTACTGGGATCCCGAGCGCCTGATGCCGATGTTCGTGGCCTACCGCCGCGACGCCGCGCTCGGCCCCGCCGCGCAGTGGCTGGCCACGCATCTGGCCTCGCTGAACGGCGTGGAGGACTGAACGCAGGGTGTGCGCGTGATCCCACCGCGGATCCGGCCGGGTCCGCGCAGCGTGGTGCGCCCGAGATGCGCCGCTGGACCATGCTTTCGCCACCGTCGATGACGCCGCACAACCATCGCGGCGCATC
>JBEVKG010000193.1:0-7576 GCA_040509765.1 Xanthomonas sp. | reverse complement strand
CCTGACCGGTTTCTCGGTCTCGCACCTGCGCATTCCGACGCTGCCGCAGCCGTGGGAAGCGCCGCGCGCGCTGAATCCGCGCATGGCGCCGGCGCTGGAGATCATGCTCGACGGCCCGCTCGGCGGCGCCGCGTTCAACAACGAGTTCGGCCGCCCGAACCTGCTCGGGTACTTCCGCAGTTTCGAACTGCCCGAAGGCGACGACGGTCTGGTCCGCGGCTACGACAAGCCGATCATGCTGGCCGGTGGCCTGGGCGCGATCGACCGCACGATGGTCGAGAAGAAGACGCTCGCGCCGGGCGACGCGGTCGTCGTGCTCGGCGGTCCGGCGATGCTGATCGGCCGGGGCGGCGGCGCGGCCAGTTCGGTGGCCTCCGGCGACAGCGCCGAGGACCTGGATTTCGCCAGCGTGCAGCGCGACAACCCGGAGATGGAGCGGCGCGTGCAGGAGGTCATCGACCGCTGCGTGGCGCTGGGCGCGGACAACCCGATCCGCTGGTTCCACGACGTCGGCGCCGGCGGCCTGTCCAACGCCATTCCCGAACTGCTGCACGACTCCGGCGTGGGCGGCCGCATCGACCTGGAGCGCGTGCCCAGCGACGACCCGTCGCTGTCGCCGATGCAGCTGTGGTGCAACGAATCGCAGGAGCGCTACGTGCTCGGCGTGCCGCAGGCACGCCTGGCCGAATTCGCCGCGATCTGCGAACGCGAGCGCTGCCCGTTTGCCGCCGTGGGTGTGGCGACCGCCGAGGAACGGCTCGTCGTGGGCTACGGTGTCCTCGGCGATGGGAAGGGAGAATCGGGAATCGGGAATGGTGAAGAGCAGGCAGACCCCGCGGTTGCCCATTCCCCATTCCCCCCTCCCCATTCCCAGCATCCAATCGATCTGCCCATGGACGTGCTCTTCGGCAAGCCGCCGAAGATGCACCGCGACGCCCGGCAGCCGCCGGCGCCGCGCTGGCCGGAGCTGGACACCGATGCGCTGGACCTGCGCGAGGCCGGGCTGCGGGTGCTGGCGCATCCGACGGTGGCGGCGAAGAGCTTCCTGGTCACCATCGGCGACCGCAGCGTCGGCGGCCTGACCGCGCGCGAGCAGATGATCGGCCCCTGGCAACTGCCGCTGGCCGACTGCGCGATCACCCTGGCCGGGTTCGATACCCATGCCGGCGAAGCGATGGCGATCGGCGAGCGCACCCCGCTGGCCCTGCTCGACGCCGCCGCGGCGGCGCGGATGGCGGTGGGCGAAGCGATCACCAACCTGTGCGCGGCGCCGGTGCAGGCGCTGGACCAGGTCAAGCTGTCGGCGAACTGGATGGCCGCGGCCAACCACGACGGCGAGGACGCGCGCCTGTACGCCGCGGTCAAGGCGGTGGGCATGGAGCTGTGCCCGCAGCTGGAGCTGAGCATCCCGGTGGGCAAGGACTCGCTGTCGATGCAGGCGCAGTGGAGCGTTACGGCGGTGAATCGGGAATCGGGAATCGGGAATGGCGAAAAGCGCGATGCGTCCGCCACCGATGCCGCCGCTTCTCCGATTCCCGATTCCCCAATCTCCAGTCCCGGCCAAACGCACAAGTCGGTATCGCCCGTCTCGCTCATCGTCTCCGCATTCGCGCCCGTCGCCGATGCGCGGGCGCAGTTGACGCCGTTGCTGGCGCGCGAGGTCGAGAGCGAGCTGTGGCTGATCGGGCTGGGCGGCGGCAAGCAGCGCCTGGGCGGTTCGGTGCTGGCGCAGGTGCATGGCGACGGCGCGCTGCCGGCGTTCGGCGGCGCGGTGCCGGATCTGGACGATCCGCAGCGGCTGCGTGCGTTCTTCGAATTGATCCGCGATGCGCGCGAGGCTGGCCTGTTGCTGGCCTATCACGACCGCAGCGACGGCGGCGCGTTCGCCGCGCTGTGCGAGATGGCGTTCGCCTCGCGGCAGGGCCTGGACATCACCCTCGATGCCTGGGGCGATGATCCGTTCCGCAGCCTGTTCAACGAGGAACTGGGTGCGGTGGTGCAGGTCGCCAAGGAAGACCGCGCCGCGTTCGCCGACCTGGTCGAGCGCCATGCGCTGACCGAGTGCGCGCAGCGCATCGCCCGCCCCAGCACCGCCGCCGCGGTGCGCGTGGGCCTGGGCGGCAAGACCCTGGCCGAATGGCGTTGGGACGAGCTGTTCGATGCCTGGTGGTCGGTCACCCACGCCATGCAGACGCTGCGCGACAACCCCGACAGCGCCGCCGAGGAGCGCGCGCTGGCGCGCGACTTCGCCGCGCCCGGACTGAAGCCCAGGCTGGCCTTCGATCCGGCCGAGGACGTCGCCGCGCCGTTCATCGCCAGCGGCCAGCGGCCGAAGGTGGCGATCCTGCGCGAGCAGGGCGTCAACGGTCAGATCGAGATGGCCAACGCGTTCGAGCGCGCCGGTTTCCGCGCCTTCGACGTGCACATGAGCGACCTGATCGCCGGCCGCGTGGACCTGGCCGACTTCGTCGGCCTGGCCGCCTGCGGCGGTTTCAGCTACGGCGACGTGCTCGGTGCCGGCCGCGGCTGGGCCACCTCGATCCTGGAACGGCCAGGGCTGCGCGATGCCTTCGCCGCGTTCTTCGCGCGCAGCGACAGCTTCGCCCTGGGCGTGTGCAACGGTTGCCAGATGCTCAGCCAGCTCAAGGACATCATCCCCGGTGCCGAGCATTGGCCGCGCTTCCTGCGCAACCGCAGCGAGCAGTTCGAGGCGCGCACCAGCCTGCTGGAAGTGGTGGAATCGCCGTCGATCTTCCTGCGCGGCATGGCCGGCTCGCGCATCCCGGTGGCGGTGGCGCACGGCGAAGGCCGCGCCGAATTCGACAGTGCGGTGGACCAGGCCGCTGCGCGCGTGGCGCTGCGCTTCGTCGACGGCCATGGCGCCGTCGCCACGCAGTACCCGCTGAACCCGAACGGCTCGCCCGACGGCATCACCGGCCTGACCAGCGACGACGGTCGGGTGACCATCCTGATGCCGCATCCGGAGCGGACCCTGCGTTCGCTCAACCTCAGCTGGCATCCGGCCGAGTGGCCGGACGAGGCGCCGTGGCTGCGCATGTTCCGCAACGCGCGGGTGTGGGTGGGCTGAGCCCGGCGTTTGCCCCTGGCGCGTTCGCCGCGACGGCGACGCGCCTGCCGTGTCGCCATCGACGGTGCCGTGCGCCCTCACCTGATCGGGTCCTGACGATGGCGCCCGCCAGGACGCGGTCGGCAGCACCACGCTGCGGTGGTGGCGGCCATGTGCTGTGGGATGCAGGAGGCAGCACTGGACAGCGCGCCGTGATCGGTAGCGGTGTCCAGTGCTGGATCCCGCGACGCTGCGTCCAGGTGTGGGAGGGACGTCAGTCCCGACGCAGGGCCGTGTCCGGACGCGCCGAGCCGACTGCGTGACGGTGCGATGCCGTCGCTGTTTCCTGTGGGTCGAGTGGGTTTCCTCGGCGCATCCCGCGTGCGGATGATCTGACCGTGTGCGGCCGCGGCTGAAGCCGCTTCCACGACACATCGCGAGCGTGCGTGCGCCTGCGCGCCATTGGCCGCCGCTGGCGCGCGCCTGGCGCTTTTCGCAGGGCATCGACAGCACGGACATCCAATCCGCTGTCCGGCGTGCCGGGTCGGTCCGCCGCGTGACCGCCGACCCCCGTTTCGCGCAATCGGCGCCGTGCGCATCCGTCCGGAGCCCGGATCTGCCATTCCTTGGCGGGCTTGGGCGCGCTTACCACCTGTTTGCGTCAAGTCCTTGACAGGAAAAGAAATCGCCTGGGCGCGGCATGTCAAGGCTGGCAAGGTTTGTGCCGAAAAATTGGCGCGACCTGGTTGTTTTCATTGATATTTATCGAAAAATTAACGGAACCAAGCTGAATTCGCGGTCTGTGTCACGCTGTGTGTCGCAGCAAGTCAAAAACTTGACGTACTCGAGAGGCCGAGTTAACACTCGAGTCAGTTCCGCATTCCACCTCGGTTCATCTACCGCTCCGAGCAGCGACAGGCGTGAGCCTCTCGCGTCCCGGCAGGGACGTGCGGCACCAAAAAACCGACAGGGGGTCGGCCGGCCGGAACGCCGGGCGAGGGTGGCTTTTTGACCGAAAACCAGCCGAATTGAGGAGCAGTCGTCGATGAATCGGATTTATCGCAAGGTCTGGAACAACGCACTGGGGATGTGGGTCGTGGCATCGGAACTGGCCAGCGGCGATGCGCGCGGGGCCGTCGTCCGCGACCGCCGTGCCGCACGCGCACACGGCCTGGCCCTGGCCGGCGCGATCGCCTTGGCGCTGGGCGCCGGCGCCCTTCCCATCAGCGCCCGGGCGCAGGCTGTGCAGATCGGCGACAACGCCAGCGCCAGCGGCGACTACGCCACCGCGGTCGGTGCCGAGAGCAACGCCAGCGGCGCGCAGAGCACCGCGACCGGCGCGGCCAGCAACGCCAGCGGCGACGGCAGCGTGGCCAGCGGCACCCTCAGCGAAGCCAGCGGCGTGGAGGCCAGCGCGCTCGGCTACTACAGCACCGCCAGTGGCGATGGCGCGACCGCGCTCGGCGCCGAGAGCATCGCTTCCGGCGCCGCCAGCGCCGCGGTCGGCGTGGCGGCCGACGCGACCGGCGAGTACGCCACCGCGGTCGGCGGCTTCTCCAGCGCCAGCGGCGTCAACAGCACCGCGCTGGGCAACAGCGCGGTCGCGCAGGGCCGCAACAGCGTGGCGCTGGGCGCCGACGCGGTGGCCGACCGCGACGACAGCGTCTCGGTCGGCAAGGCCGGCGGCGAACGCCAGATCACCAACGTGGCCGCCGGCACCGAAGCCACCGATGCGGTGAACGTGGCCCAGCTCGACGCGGTCAAGCAGACCGCCGACACCACCGCCAAGTATTTCCAGTCCAGCGGCAGCGACGCCAGCGATGCCGGCGCCTACGTCGAGGGCGCCAATGCGCTCGCCGCCGGCGAAGGCGCCAACGCCATCGGCAACGGCGCCAGCGCGCTGGGCAGCGGCGCCACCACGCTGGGCGGCAACGCCACCGCGGTCGGCAGCAACGCCACCGCCGTCGGCGCCTCGGCGACCGCGGTCGGCGGCGCGCTGTCGATCGTCGACGAGAACGGCGCGGTGCTGCTGGAAGGCACCACCACCGCGGCCGAGCAGGGCGCCAGCGCGTTCGGCGCCGGTGCGCAGGCCAATGGCGCGTTCTCCACCGCGCTGGGCACCGCGGCGCGCGCCGACGGCGTGCAGAGCACCGCCACCGGCTTCTCCGCTGCCGCCACCGGGCTGGCCGCGACCGCCACCGGCGGCTTCAGCCAGGCCGGCGGCGAGTTCGCCTCCGCGTTCGGCTACGGCGCCAACGCCAGCGGCGGCGACGCCGTGGCGGTGGGCTTTTCCAGCCTCGCCAGCGGCGTGTCCAGCACTGCGGTCGGCGGCAGCGTGCTCGGCCTGTTCACCACCGAGGCGCAGGGCGAGGGCGGCAGCGCGTTCGGCGCCGGCGCCTGGGCCAACGGCGCGTTCTCCACCTCGGTCGGCTGGTTGAGTTCGGCCGACGGCGCGTCCAGCGCCGCGTTCGGCGCCGCGTCCTGGGCGCAGGCCGACGATTCCACCGCGCTGGGCTACGGCGCCAAGGCCGCGGCCAGCGGCAGCGTCGCGCTCGGCCAGGGATCGGTCGCCGATCGCGCCGATACCGTCTCGGTCGGCACTGCCGACAAGGCGCGGCAGATCGCCAACGTCGCCGCCGGCACCGAAGGCACCGATGCGGTGAATCTGGACCAGCTCGATGCGGTCAAGCAGGTGGCCGATGGCACCGCGCGGCTGTTCGCCGGCAGCGGCGACGGCACCGCGCTGGCGCAGGGCCAGCAGGCCACCGCTGCCGGCGCGGACGCGCTGGCCGATGGCGACTACACCACCGCCGTGGGTTCCACCAGCACCGCCGCCGGCCTCGGCGCCTCCGCGCTGGGCAGTGGCGCGGTCGCCAGCGGCGACCACGCCAGCGCGGTCGGCACCGATGCCACGGCGGCCGGCACCTCGGCCACCGCGATCGGCAGCACCGCGACGGTGTACGAGTACGACGCGGACGGCTTCATCGTCGGCAGCCGCGAGCAGACCACCCAGGCCCTGGGCGTGGCCGCCACCGCGGTCGGCGGCGGCGCGCAGGCGCTGGATCCGCTGACCACGGCGGTCGGCACCGGGACCTCCGCCAGCGGCGTGCAGAGCACCGCGCTGGGCTATCACGCGCAGACCTTCAAGGACGGTGCCACCGCGGTCGGCGGGCTGTCCGAAGTGGCCGGCGACCTGGGCACGGCGGTGGGCTACAGCGCGCGCGCCGCCGGCGACTACGCCACCGCGATGGGCATCGGCGCGCGCGCGACCGCGACCAGCACCGTGGCGATGGGCATGAACTCGCTGGCCAGTGGCACCGACAGCGTGGCGATCGGCGGGGTCAGCACCGCCGCGGCGAGTGCCGGCAACAGCGTCAGCATCACCGCGGCCACAGGCGTCGGCAGCGTGGCGCTGGGTGCGGGCGCCGAGAGTCTGGGCGATTACGCGATCGCGCTGGGCTACAACGCCAACGTGTTCCCGAACCTGCCGGGCAACGTCGATTCGGTGGCGATCGGCCACAGCGCCGGCTCGTTCGCGCCGTACACCGTGTCGCTGGGCAGCTATGCGCTGGCCTCCGGCGACAGCGGCATCGCGCTGGGCTACAAGGCCACCGCCTGGAACGCCGACAGCGTCGCGCTGGGCGCGCGTGCGGCGACTTCGACCTTCAACAGCAACGGGACCGCGCTCGGTACCGACAGCCAGGCCAACGGCAGCGACGCCACCGCGATCGGCTATGGCGCGCGGGTCAGCACCTGGCTCGACGATGCGCGCAACCAGGCGCCGACCAACGCGGTCGCGCTCGGCGCGCATTCCTACGCCGCGCGCGACAACAGCGTGTCGGTGGGCGATGTCGGCAATGGCCTGACCCGGCAGATCACCAGCGTCGCCGCCGGCACCGAAGCCACCGATGCGGTCAACGTGGCGCAGTTGCAGGAGGCCGGCAAATACCTGCAGGCCAGTGCCGGCAACAGCGATGCCGGCGCCTACGTCGAAGGCGACGACGCGCTGGCCGCCGGCGAGGCCGCCAATGCCATCGGCAACGGCAGCACCGCGCTCGGCGCCGGCGCCGACGCGCTCAACAGCGGCGCCACCGCGGTGGGCAGCGGTGCGGTCGCGGCCGGGCAGAACAGCGCCGCCTTCGGCACCAACGCGCAGGCCACCGGGCCGGCGGCGGTGGCGGTGGGCGGGGTGGCGGTGGACGCCAACGGCGAGCCGCTGATCACCAAGAGCGGGGTGGCGGTGGACACCGGCGCCACCAGCGCCGGGGTCGGCGGTACCGCGCTGGGCGCCAGCGCCGACGCCAGCGGTTTCGCCGCCTCGGCGGTGGGCGTGGGCGCCTACGCCGGCGGTGCGCAGGCGTCGGCCTTCGGCGCGGTGGCCAACGCCACCGGCGACTACGCCACCGCGGTCGGCACGCAGAGCGCGGCCACCGGCACCAGCAGCGTCGCGGTCGGCGGTCCGGCCGACCTGATCCCGGGCCTGGGCCTGTTCGTGCAGACCCAGGCCAG
>JBEVKG010000192.1:0-8385 GCA_040509765.1 Xanthomonas sp. | reverse complement strand
GTTTGGTCGCGGTGGCGGGACCAATTGCCCTATTCTATGTCGGGGATCCCGCCGCTATGGCTTACCCTAAAAGCCCCAGCGCGTCAAAACCCGCTCCTGCGAAAACCGGATGGATGCGGCCTCTCAGCCGGGGATCGCCAGCACCGTGATCTCTTCGCGGTCGTGGTAGAGCTGCTTGGCGCGCAGCTGCAGCGGGCGTTCGGCGCGTTCGGCGAACAGGTCCAGGCACAGCCGGGTCTCGTCCCAGCGCTTCTTCATCGGCAGCTTCAGATTGAAGATCGCGTGCCGGCACCAGCCCTCGCGGAACCAGGTGGCCATGCGCTCGGCGACGCGGCGCGGTTGCTCGACCATGTCGCAGACCATCCAGTCCAGCGGCTGCGGCGGTTTCCAGTGGAAGCCGTCGGCGCGCAGGTGGTCGACCAAGCCGCTGTCGAGCACGTGCTGGCGCAGCGGGCCGTTGTCCACGCTGGTCACGTGCAGGTGCTGGCGGGTCAGCACCCAGGTCCAGCCGCCTGGGGCGGCGCCGAGGTCGGCGGCGCGCATGCCCGGGCGCAGCAGTGTCTCGCGCTCGTGCGGAGTCAGCAGCGCCAGCAGCGCTTCCTCCAGTTTCAGTGCCGAGCGCGAGGGCGCGTCCGGCAGCAGCTTGAGGCGCGGGATGCCCAGCGGCCACGGCGCGCTGTCCTCGCCGTCGGCCACTGCCAGCAGGGCATGGGTGCCGGCCACGAAGCAGACGTGCAGGCGCGGCAGCCGCGGCTGCGGCTTGTCGCTGAGCAGGCCGGCCTTGCGCAGCGCCGGGCGCAGGGCGTTGCCGAAACTGCGCGCCAGGCCCGACAGCGGCTTGCCGGCGTCCGAGTCCGGATGTTCGACCCACAGGTCGCCGAAGCGCGGCTGTCCGGCCAGCGCCTGCAGGATCGGCGCGATGCGGTCGCTGGCCGGCAGCTCGCGCAGTTCGGCCAGCAGGTGCAGCTTCTGCCGGGCGAAGATCAGCCCGCGCCAGGGCAGCGCCTGCGCTGGCACCGCCGTGTCGCTGAGCAGCAGCGCGTAGCCGCTGTTGCGCTCGGTGCGGGCGTAGGCGGCCAGCCCGGCCGCGCCGGCGCGCGCATTGAGCTCGGCCGCCAGCTCGGGTTCGAAGCCGGGCCGGCAGTAGCACAGCAGGCCCTGGACCAGCGGGCCGTTCTCGGAGGACATGGGCAAGCCTTCGCCGGCGGCGTCAGTAGCGGGGGCTGTCGAGTTCGCCGTAGCGGCGCAGCACCGCGCAGGCGGCGTCGCGGTGCAGGCCGCGCACCACCTCGATGCCGCGGCGCTGCAGCTCGCCGACCCAGTCCGCCGGCAGCGGGCCTTCGTCGAACGGGGTCAGTGCCATCACGTCCTCGGCGCTGGCGCCGATCAGCAGGCGGTCGATGCCGGCCCAGATGGTCGCGCCATAGCACTGGCAGCACGGCTGCGAGGAGGTGGCCAGGGTCACCGGCGACAGCACCGCATTCAGCCGCGGCGTCTGCAGGCGCTGCTGGGCGAGCATGTAGGCCATGTTCTCGGCGTGCGCCAGCGAGGTGGTCTGCGGCACCACCCGGTTCACGCCGACGGCGATGATGCGGTGGTCCGGGCCGAACACGGCCGCACCGAACGGGCCGCCGCTGCCGGCGTCCACGTTCAGCCGCGACAGTTCCACCGCCAGCGCGACCTTGTCGGCGTCGCTGGCATAGACGGCTTGCGGATCGACCGCCTCGTGGATCCAGGCGGGCAGGGTGAGGTGGACTTGCGCGTAGAGCATCAGCGGACGGGTTCGGCAGGCTGGGGGGCGCGCAGTGTATCGGCTTGGGCGGGACGCGCGCTGCATTGCCCGGACACGCAGGCGCAGCCGGCGATGGCGCGCGAGCCGCAGACGCTCATGCGCCCGCTGGCCTGGCACTGCGCCATCACCCCCTGCGGATCGGTGGGGCTGTCGCGGTTGACGCAGGCCGGCATCGCGCCGCAGCAGTTGCCGACGTTCTTGACCGTGCAGTCGGCATCGGTGCGGCAACTGCTGTCGATCTTCACCGGCAGGCCCGGTGCGGACGCCGCCGGTGCGGGGGACGGCACCGCCGGCTTGGCGGTCTCGCTGCGTGCGCAGGCGCTGGACAGCAGCATGCCGGCGATCAGGCACAGGGAACACAGCAACGACGCGAAATGGCGGGACATGGCGACCTTCCGTGCGGTGGAGTGCGGCCATGGTAGCAATCCACCGCGCCGCCGCCGGGTCAGCGGCGCACGACGGTCATGGCGTCGGCGTTGTCCTGTGCGATCCGCAGTGCCGTGCCGTCCAGTGCCTGGTGCAGCGCCTGGCGGATGCTGACCTGTCCCTTCACCGCATTGACCGGCAGCGACGCGAGGCCGGGGTCGCGGTACACGACCATGCAGCCGGTGGCGTGGGCCAGTTGCTGGGACACTTCGTCGAAGCGCCCGGCCGGCAGGTCATAGGCGTGGTCGGGGACGGCGTCGCACTTGCCGGTCGCCGCGGGCGCGCTGGCGCTGGCGGCCGAATCCGCCGTCGCGCCGGAAGCCGCGGGGGAGGAGCTGCTGCAGCCGGCGAGTGCGATGGCCAGGGCGAAGGCGAGGGCGGGGCAGCAGCGGCGCAGGACGGTGTGCATGGCGAGATTCCCGTGGGGACGACCTGCGCCAGTCTAGGCAGCGCCGCTTAACCGGGCTTGGCTTCGTGTGCGCGGTGCTGCTGCGGCCGCGTGTGCACCAGGGTGCACCACAGGACGCCGCCGAGCAGGCAGGCGATCGCCAGCAGTTCCAGCGCGGTCGGCCAGCGCTGCTCCCACAGAAAGCCGTACAGCAGTGCAAAGACGGTCTCGAACACGATCATCTGCCCGACCAGGGTCAGCGGCAGCAGCCGGCTGGCGTGGTTCCAGCAGGCGTTGCCGATGACCGAGGCGAACAGCGCCAGCACCAGTGCCATGCCCCAGAAGCGCATCCAGTCGGCACCGGTGTGCAGCGTGCCGGCCAGGGCGAACGCCGGCAGCGCCAGCGCCAGGGCCAATGCGCCGGTGACCACGCCGGTCAGCAGCGACCAGTCGCGGCCGGACAGGTCCGGGCGCCGCCGCAGCCAGCGCGCGTTCTTGATCGAGTAGGCGGTCCAGCACGCCAGCGCACCGGCGGCGCAGGCCAATCCCGCCGCGCGCAGGCCGAGGCTGGCCGGAACATGCGGCCGCGCGACGGCCAGGGTCTGCACCGCGACCAGTGCCACCCCGAGCACGCACAGCGCGCAGGGCGCGGCGAGCCGGCGCAACCGGACCGCGCCGGCCGCGCGCGAGCCGATCACGGTCACCGCCGCCGGCAGCAGGCCGATGATCAGCGCGGTGGCGGCGCCGCCGGCCCACTGCACCGCGCTGCCCAGCAGCACGTAGTAGACGATGTTGCCGAGCAGGCTCAGGCGCAGCAGCGCCCACCACTCGGCCGCGCCCAGCGGCGCAGTCGCCGCGCGCCAGCGCGGCAGCAGCACCAGCGCGGCGATGGCGCCGTAGGCGAGGTAGCGCGAGACCGCCAGTTGCAGCGGCGAAAAGGCGCTCAGCAGTTGCGGTGCCAGGAATACCAGGCCCCACAGCGCGCCCGCGGCCATGCCGCTGCCGACCCCTGCCCATAGACGTTCGCGCATGCGTTCCGGTTCCGTTCCAGCCGTTCCGGCTCAGCATGCCGCCGGCGGCGGCCGCCGGCTTGTCCCAGACTCCTGTTCCTGCGCCGGACGATGGCGGCGACGGTAGGCGGCCGGCGTCTGTCCGGTGCTGCGCTTCAGTGCGCGGGTCAGCGTGCTCTGGTCGGCATAGCCGCTGTCCTGGGCCAGGGCGGCGATCGGCCGGCTGCCATGCGCCAGTTGCCGGCGCACCCAGTCCAGCCGCCGTGCCGCCACCCAGTCCTGCGGCGTGCGCCCCAGCGCGGTGCGGAACAGCGCGTGCAGGCGGCTCGGACTCAGGTGCGCCAGTTGCGCCATGCGCCGCACCGGCCAGTCCTGGCCGGGCGCGGCCTCGATGCGTCGGCACAGCGTCTGCAGCCGCTGCCAGCCGCGCGGCGCGGTGCCCGCCTGCAGCCAGGCCAGCACCGCGACGCCGGCCCGGTCGTGGGCGACGTCGAGGTCGGGGTACGGCGCCAGGGCGGCGAGCCGGTCCTGCAAGGGGGGCGGCAGGTCGAGGAACGGCTGCCGCTGCAGGCGCTCCAGCGCGTCGTCGCCGAAGGCGTCGGGGGCGCAATCGACGATCAGAAAGCGGTTGGCATCCAGCGCGGACTGCGCATGCCGGGTCAGCGGCGCGACCACCGCGGCGCGGAAGCGGTCCAGATAGCCGCCATGGCCGTCCACCTCGAGTTCCAGCGTGCCGTGCAGCGGCAGCACCAGCTGCACGTGCCCATGCTGATGGACGGTGCCGTCGCCGCCGTAGCTGCGCAGGCTCAGGGAAGGGGCGGGGGACATGGCCGTTACGCTAGCGCGCGAGCGGTGGCGAGGGGAAGCGCCGGGATGGGGGGGGCCCGCGAGTGCGCGGCGGGTATGGCGCTTCTGGCGACAAAACGTCGGGATGCGGCACACGCTGCGAGTGCAGTGGGAAGGGCTTCAGCCCCGGCAGGCGCTACCGGTAAAGCCCGTCGGGGCTGAAGCCCCTCCCACAGTGCAATCGCAACCGCCCAGCACTCGCGAAAAATCCCCGATCCCCCGACCCCGACCCCGAGTCCCGGGTCCCGGGTCCCGAGTCCCGGGTCCCGGGTCCCGGGTCCCGGGTCCCGGCTTTTGTCATCGTGGCTTCAGCCGCAACGCCTCACCGATAGAGCGGAACGGCGAAAGCCGGCCCTACAGGCGTCGGCCGCACACGCAGCCCGCCTGTGGGAGGGACGTCAGTCCCGACGCGACACCGCCGAACGACGCGGCAGATGTCCCAAACATGCCGTCCGCGGCCGCTGCGCTGCCGTGCTCCAGTATGTCGCCGCCGCCGGAGCCATGGCACACGCCCTTGGTCAGGCGCCGCCCTGGCCGCCGCTCCAGGTATCGCGCAGGGTCACGCTGCGGTTGAACACCGGCGCGTCGGCGCGGTGGTCGTAGCGGTCGGCGACGAAATAGCCGGTGCGTTCGAACTGGAACGCCTGCTCCGGCGCGGCCTGCGCGGCGGCCGGTTCGACGTAGCCGCGCACGCTGCGCTTGGAATCGGGGTTGAGGTGGTCGCGGTAGGTCTTGCCGTCGGACTCGTCGTCGGGCTTTTCCACCGAGAACAGGCGGTCGTACAGGCGGATCTCCGCCTCCACCGCGTGCGCGGCGCTGACCCAGTGGATGGTGCCCTTGACCTTGCGGTTGGCGCCTTCCATGCCCGGACGCGATTCCGGGTCGAGCCAGCCGCGCAGTTCCACGATCTCGCCGGCGTCGTTTTTGATCACCTCGTCGACGCGGGCGATGCCGGCGCCGCGCAGGCGCACTTCACCGCCCGGCACCAGCCGCTTCCAGCCCTTGGGCGGGACTTCGGCGAAGTCCTCGCGCTCGATCCACAGCTCGCGCGCGAACGGCACTTCGCGCGTGCCGAAGCGCTCGTCCTTGGGATGGTTGGAGAAGCTCAGCGTCTCGCTGTGGCCCTCGGGCAGGTTGCTCAGCACCAGCTTCAGCGGCTCGATCACCGCCATACGCCGCGCGGCGTGCGCGTCCAGGTCTTCGCGCAGGCAGCCTTCCAGCACCGAGAAGTCGATCACCGAGTTCTGCTTGCTGATGCCGACGCGGTCGACCAGCAGGCGCAGCGCGGCCGGCGTGTAGCCGCGGCGGCGCAGGCCCTGCAGGGTGTACATGCGCGGATCGTCCCAGCCCTCGACCAGGCCTTCGGCGACGAGCTGGGTCAGCTTGCGCTTGCTCATCACCGTGTAGTTGATGTTGAGCCGCGAGAACTCGATCTGCCGCGGCTTGGCCGCCTCGCGCGGCAGGCCCTTGTCCAGCAGCGGCTGCAGCAGCTCCGGGTGGCCGGCCAGGTCGACCTTGTCCACGCACCAGTCGTACAGCGGGCGGTGGTCCTCGAACTCCAGCGTGCACAGCGAGTGGGTGATGCCTTCCACGGCATCGCCCAGCGAATGCGCGAAGTCGTACATCGGGTAGATCGGCCAGGCGTTGCCGGTGTTCTGGTGCTCGACGTGCTTGATCCGGTACAGCGCCGGGTCGCGCAGGTTGATGTTGCCGCTGCGCATGTCGATCTTGGCGCGCAGGGTGCGGGCACCGTCCGGGAACTCGCCGGCGCGCATGCGCCGGAACAGGTCCAGGTTCTCCTCGACGCTGCGGGTGCGGTACGGCGAGTCGCGGCCCGGCTCGGTGAGGGTGCCGCGGTACTCGCGCACCTGCTCGGCGGAGAGGTCGCAGACGAAGGCGTGGCCGTCGCGGATCAGCTTCTCGGCGGCCAGGTAGTACACCTCGAAATAGTCCGAGGCGTGGCGCAGCTCGGCCCAGTCGAAGCCCAGCCAGCGCACGTCGTCCTGGATCGCGGCGACGAATTCGGGGTCTTCCTTGGCCGGATTGGTGTCGTCGAAGCGCAGGTTGCAGCGCCCGGCGAACTCGGCGGCGATGCCGAAGTCCAGGCAGATCGCCTTGGCGTGGCCGATGTGCAGATAGCCGTTGGGCTCGGGCGGGAAGCGGGTGCGGATGGCCGTGTGCCTGCCGCTGGCCAGGTCCTCGCGGACGATCTGGCGGATGAAGTCTTTCTTCTCGGCCGGGGCGGAGGCGTCGGTGGCGGGGGTGTCGGACATGCGCGCGTCAACAAAATTGGGTGCGCAACAGTCTACCCGGGTCGACAAACGTTGACCCGATGTCGAGGTGTGTCGGCGCCCAGGGCGCCAGTCGGCTGGCTGCGACCTGCGCCCAGGGCGTACCCTGCCGATCCCACGTTGCGAGAACGCGCCATGCCTTTGCTGAGCCGTGTCATCGGCGCCAGGAGCCCGTTCTCGGGCGTGCGGCGCGCCTGGCGTACCGTCGCCAACGTCGCCGTGCACGGCTGAGGGGCGCGACCATGCAGATCGCCTACCGCGCCCAGCACCTGATCGATGCGCATCTGGCCAAGCATGCGCTGGAGGACGCCGGCATCACCGCCTTCGTGTTTGGCGAGGCCCTGCTCGGCGGCGCCGGCGAACTGCCGTTCGGCGTGGTCCAGGTCTGCGTGGCCGACGAACTGCTGGAAAAGGCCCAAGAGGTGCTGATGGCATTGGGCCTGGGCGGGCAGGTGACGCGGGCGATGTAGGTTGGGGGCGGGGATCGGGGATTGCGGATTCGCGAAAGCAGGGATGCTTGCCGTGACGCATCCCCACTCCCGACTCTCCGATCCCCGTCTTGAAAGGGCCGCAGTGCAGCGCCATACACAAGGCATCGCCGTCGCTGCCAGGAGTCCGTGCCATGTTGGGAATCGGTGCCTTCAAGCAGCGTCTGCCGCGCCCGGGCGAGAGCCTGCCGGGTCGCGCGCAGCCGCTGCCGCTGCACAACCGTCACTTCGTCAACGGCCATCCGTTGCGCGACGCCTTCGCCGGCCTGGAGCAGGTGCAGTTCGGCCTGGGCTGCTTCTGGGGCGCCGAACGCGCGTTCTGGTCGTTGCCGGGCGTGTTCAGCACCGCGGTCGGCTACGCCGGCGGCGAGACGCCCAATGCCACCTATCGCGAAGTGTGCTCCGGCCAGACCGGCCACACCGAGGCGGTGCTGGTGGCGTTCGACCCGCAGACGGTGCGCTTCGAGCAGTTGCTGCAGACCTTCTGGGAAAGCCACGACCCGACCCAGGGCATGCGCCAGGGCAACGACACCGGCACCCAGTACCGCTCGGCGATCTACTGCAGCACCCAGGCGCAGTACGACGCCGCGCTGGCCAGCCGCGACGCCTACCAGCAGCGCCTGGACGCGGCCGGCTACGGCGCCATCACCACCGAGATCCGCTTCCCGGCGCCGCCGTTCTACTACGCCGAGGACGAGCACCAGCAATACCTGGCCAAGAATCCGGGCGGCTACTGCGGCCTGGGCGGCACGGGCGTGAGTTGCCCGATCGGGCTGGAAGCCTGAGAGCCCGCGCGCGCCCGCACGCGGTGCGCGCGCCGATCATACGAACTCGGCCGCGAACATCTGCCGCATCTGCGCGATCTGCTCTTCGCGCTCGGGATGCAGCAGGCGCAGGCAGTCCTCGGCGAAGCTGACCGGACTGGTGCCGGGCGCGGTGATCAGGCCGCCGGCGCTGACCACGCGGCGTTCCTGGTAATGCGCGCTGCCGGCATAGACGCTGGCGTGCTCGCGCAGGAAGGCTTCGGAGTTGCTGGTGTGCGGGCGGGTGTCGAGCAGGCCGGCGTAGGCCAGCGCCAGGGTCGCGCCGCAGATCGCCGCGAGGCCGCGGCCGGGCTGCAGGCGCGGCGGCGGCAAGGCGCGGA
>JBEVKG010000191.1:0-30482 GCA_040509765.1 Xanthomonas sp. | reverse complement strand
TCGCCCCGCGGCCGCGCGCGCAGCGGCGACGGCGCTGGCCGGCGGCGCTGGCGGTGGCGCTGCTCGGCGCCGCGGTGCTGTCCCTGGTCTGGCGCCATGCCGCCCAACCGGCCCCCACCGCCTACGCCAGCGTCACCGGCCAGCTGCGCCCGGTGGCCCTGGCTGACGGGTCGCAGGCGACGCTGAGCAGCGACAGCCGCATCGCGGTGGCGCTGTCGCGTGCGCAACGGCGCATCGACCTGCAGCGCGGCGAGGCGTTCTTCGCGGTGAGCAAGGACCCGGGCCGGCCGTTCGTGGTCGCCAGCGGCACGCGCCGGGTGGTGGCGGTGGGCACGCGCTTCGCGGTGCGCCGCGAGGCCGATGCGCTACGCGTGGTGGTCACCGAGGGCACGGTGCGGCTGGAATCGGCCGGCGCGCCGCAGGCGCCGCCGCTGCTGCTGCATGCCGGCAGCATCGCCCAGGCCGGGCCGCACGGGGTGCTGGTGCGCCGGGTCGCGCTGGCCGAGGCCGAGCGCGCGCTGGACTGGCGCAGCGGCTATCTGAGTTTCGACGACACCCCGCTGCAGGCGGCGGTGGCCGAGTTCAACCGCTACAACACGGTCAAGCTGCAGGTCGCCGATGCCGGCGCCGCGGCGCTGCGGGTCGGCGGCAACGTGCGCTGGTCCAACGTCGACGCCTTCGTGCGCCTGCTCGAACAGGGGTTCCCGATCCGCGCCGAGCGCCGCGGCGACACGGTGCTGTTGCACAGCCGGTGAGCCGTCGCGCGCCGGGCAGGCGCGCTGGCGGGGGGATTTGCCGGTCTCGTTCGTCCTGGAGCTACGGAGGCGCGTTCCGCGCCCGTTTGGGGAGAAAACTCGATGCGGTATCCAATGCGTGCCTTGCTGCTGAGCATGGCCTGTGCGAGTGCCTGTGCGGCGCAGGCGCAACCCGCTGCCGTTGCCGCCACCGGCATGGTGGACGTCCCCGCCGGCCCGCTGCGCGCGGCGCTGGATGCCTTGGCGCGGCAATCCGGCGCGCAGTTGCTCTACCGCGCCGATCAGTTTGGCGAGGCCCGCAGCGGCGGCGCGCACGGCCAGTTGGACACGGCGCAGGCGCTGCAGCAGGTGCTGCGTGGCAGCGGCTTCGTCGCCCAGCGCGATGCCTCCGGCGCCTGGCTGGTGCGGCGCCAGGAACCGGCGCCGGCCCGCACGCCACCGGCCCGCGTCGCCGCACCGCCGCCGGCCGCGGCGGCCGAGGCGCCAGTGGCGCAACTGGACGCCCTGCGCGTCACCGGCTCGCGCATCCCGCGCACGCAGGTGGAAGGCCCGGCACCGATCAGCGTGATCAGCGCCGAACAGATCAAGGCCAACGGCTTCACCTCGGTGCCGGACGTGCTGCGCGCGATGACCCAGAACGGCGGCGAGACGCAGAGCCCGCAGTCGGCCAGCGGCGCGGACTTCTCCCCCGGCGCGCAACAGGTGGACCTGCGCGGACTCGGTCCCAACCACACCCTGGTGCTGGTCAACGGCCGCCGCATCGCCGACTTCCCGATGCCGTTCAAGGGCCGCAGCAACTTCACCGACATCTCCAACATCCCGCTGGGCATGATCGACCGCATCGAGATCCTGACCGGCAGCGCCTCGGCGATCTACGGCTCGGACGCGATCTCCGGCGTGGTCAACTTCATCCTCAAGAAGCACGCCGACGGCACCACGCTGGACTACCGCTTCGGCGACACCACCCGCGGCGGCGGCGAGAGTTTCAACCTCAGCCTCAGCAGCGGCTGGTCGCGCGGCAATTTCGACGCGGTGTTCGGCGCCGAACTGGTGTCGCAGACGCCGCTGTGGGCCTACCAGCGCAGCCGCCAGGACAGCACTCTGGACGGCCCCACCGCCCGCTCGCAGGTACCGCGGCGCACCTTCCTGCGCACCGACGGCAACGACGACTACCTGGATCCGGGTGCGGACACCTGCGCGGCGGTGTCCGCGCTCAACGGCAGCAGCACCGGCTACGCCACCCGCCCGGGCTACGGCGCGTTCTGCGGCAGCAGCACCTCGATCGGCTACGGCACCATCACCAACAAGCGCCGCGGCCTCAACGGCTACGCCTCGCTGCGCTATGCCTTCGACAACGGCAGCGAGTGGTTCGCCGACGTGCAACTGGGCTACCACGAGCTGTCGTTGTTCCGCGACGTGACCCAGTGGGGCTACATGGCCCCGGACGGCAACGAGCAGGGCTATTTCTACAACCAGGCCACCGGCCAGGTGGAGGCGTGGGGCCGCCAGTTCAGCCCGGAGGAGATGGGTGGCCTCAACGCCGGCACCATCCGCACCCGGCAGAAGACCTTCAGCGTCACCACCGGTTTCAAGGGCCACCTGGGCGCCGACTGGGACTACGAGGCCAGCCTCAGCCACTCGCAGTACCAGGCCACGATCAGTTGGCCGCAGATCGTCGCCGCGCGCGCCAACGCGCTGTTCCTCGGCCCGCAGCTGGGCGTGGACGACGACTCGGGGCTGCCGATCTTCAACGCCGACCCGCAGCGCCTGTACACGCCGCTGAGCCGCGCCGAGTACGACAGCATCGCCCAGCGCACGGTGTACCAGCCGCGCTCGCGCACCGACACCCTGGCCTTCACCGCCACCAACACTGCGCTGTTCTCGCTGCCCGGCGGCGACGCCGGCATGGCCGCGACCGCCGAGTTCGGCAACCAGAGCTACAACCTGCGTCCGGATCCGCTGGCCACGCAGTACTACTACTACAGTTGGAAGGACTCCGACGGCCACGGCAGCCGCAACCGCTGGGCGCTGGCCAGCGAGCTGCGCCTGCCGGTGCTGTCGACGGTGTCGCTGAGCCTGGCCGGGCGCTACGACCAGTACCGCTTCGCCGGGCGCTCGCTGGGCAAGTTCACCTACAGCGGCGGCCTGGAGTGGCGGCCGGTGGAATCGTTGCTGGTGCGCGGCTCCTACGGCACCGCCTTCCGCGCGCCCGACCTGCACTACGTGTACGCCGGCCCCGGCAACGACGAGACCACCGGCGTGGACTACTACCGCTGCGCCAGCGAGGAGCCGGGCGTGGCGATCCAGGACTGCAGCTACAACGAGGAGGCGGTGATCCGCGGCCGCAGCGGCAACCGCGCGCTGAACCCGGAGAACAGCACCTCGTGGACCGCCGGCCTGGTGTGGTCGCCGATGGCGGACCTGGACCTGTCGCTGGACTACTTCAACATCGACATGCGCGACCAGGTGCAGGACCTGCGCGTGGACCAGGTGCTGCGCGACGAGGCCGACTGCCGCCTCGGCGTGCTGCAGGCCGGCTCCACCACCTGCCAGCAGGCGCTGGCGCGGGTCACCCGCAGCGCCGACGGCCGCCTGTACGGGGTCTACGTCAACCCGATCAACATCGCCCGCGAGCGCACCAACGGCATCGACCTGAGCGCGCAGTACCGCCTCGACACCGGCATCGGCACCTTCCGCCTGAGCGGCAACTACACCTGGGTGCGCCGCCACGACATCCAGGTGTACGCCGGCGAAGCGATGGTCGACGAGTTCGCGGTCAACAGCGGCTACGACATCCCGCGCACCAAGGCCAGCGCCAGCGTGTCGTGGGAGCGCAATGCCTGGACCGCGACACTGCACGGCGAGCGCCTGGGCCGCCTGCCGAGCTCCGACTCCTACGACCAGGTCTACGACCCGCAGAGCGGCGACAGCCCGTGGATCGGGGCGACCTACCGCTACAACGCCTCGCTGCAGTACCGCTTCACCGACCACGCGCAACTGTCGCTGACGGTGACCAACCTGTTCGACACGATGCCGCCGCACGACCGCACCTACACGTCGTACCCGTACTACGACGTGTCCTGGTTCGACACCGTGGGCCGCAGCGTGTACCTGCAGTACACCCAGAAGTTCGGCGGCAGCGCGCTGTAGCCCAGGACGTCCAAGCGATCGTGCAGGAGCGGTTTCGGCGGCGGCGGGCTGTCCCAGGAAGGGCGGTCGCGGCCGAAGCCGCTCCTGCAGCACGCACTGCGGCTTTGGCTGAGGCACCGCGCGGGATCGACTACGGGATGTGGCGATTGCATCATCCAGGCAGGGCTTCCGTCGCGATGCCCCGCCCTGCACGCAAGCGCCATTATTCATCGCAGTGGCACTGGTCCATCAACGTGGCGGCGAAGTGCCGCAGCACCGATGTGGGAGCGACGTCAGTCGCGATGCGTGAAACCGAAAGCGGGCTGACACCATCCGTCGTCGGGACTGAAGTCCCTCCCACAAGGCCTCCCGATCCGCTCCCTGTAGGAGCGGCTTCAGCCGCGACGGGGCCGCCAGGAAGGCACGTCGCGACCGAAGACATCTCGGCCTTGGCCGCGGCGTCGCGCGGAAGCGATACGAGGTACGACGTGCATTTTTGCAGGAGCGGCTTCCGCCGCGACCGGGGATTGCCCGATGCCCCGGTCGCGGCTGAAGCCGCTCCTACGAGATCGGTGGATGCCGTCGGGCACGATGGCGACCGGCGTTGCCGTCAGTCGCCGCTCCCCATCACAACGTATCGCGATGCTTGCCGCGCCACGGCCGGTACCAGGTACGGATCGCGGCGATGTCGGCGTGCATGTCCTCGCTGGTCCATACCACTTCGCCGAGGCCGATGGTGCGGCTGGGATAATCGAAGTACACCGGAAAAATCGGCACCTGCGCGCCGTGGGCGATCTTCCAGAAACCGGTCTTCCACTTTTCCACGCGCTTGCGGGTGCCCTCGGGCGTGATCACGTACCACATGCGCTCGGCGCCGCGGATCAGCGCCACCGCCTGTTCCACCACCCCACGCGGCGACTTGCGGTCCAGCGGGATGCCGCCGAGCTTGCGCAGCAGCGGCCCCAGCGGCCACCAGAACAACTGGGTCTTGCCCAGCACGCGCACCTCGAAGCCGACCGCGAACTTGACCGCGAAGCCCACGAAGCCGTCCCAGTTGGACGAATGCGGGGCCACGATCATCACCAGCTTGGGCACGTTGGGAAATTCGCCCACGACCCGCCAGCCGGTCACCCGCAAGGCGGTGCGGCCAAGCCAGCGCATGAAGCGGCTGGGCTTGACCATCGGAATGTTCGGGGGCGCTGCGGGCAGGCGGTAATCGCGTTCGGTCAAAAGTCACTCCCAGCGGCCGGGCGAGCGGCCGCGTTTGATCTGGCTGCGCTCGCGCTTGGCGTCCAGGCGTCGCAACTTGGCGCCATGCGAGGGTTTGGTGGCGATGCGCCGCTTCGGCACCGACAGCCCGGCGGCGATGAACTCGGCCAGGCGCTGGCGCGCATCGTCGCGGTTGCGGTCCTGGGTACGGAAGCGCTGCGCATCGATCACCAGCACCCCGTCGGCGGTGATGCGGCGGTCGCGCCGCGCCAGCAGGCGCGCGCGCAGCGGCTCCGGCAGCGACGGCGAGCCGGCCAGGTCGAAACGCAACTCGACCGCGGTGGCGACCTTGTTGACGTTCTGCCCGCCGGCGCCGCTGGCGCGCACGAAACGCTCGACGATTTCGTCTTCCGGAATCGTCAGGCTGCTCGAAATGTGGATGACCCCGTTACCCATGGCGCGGATTGTAGGGCATCCGCCGGACCGCCCGGTTTCCGCGCCGACGCTGCCTGAACGGGCCGGCGGGCGAACGCGGCCGGCAGCGCCACCCGCATCCCGCGGCGATTGCCGTATTCTGGCCGCCGGTCATCGTTCTGCAGGATGCTCCATGTCCCCGACTCCGCCCTTCTTCCGTTGGCCGCAGCGCCTGCGGCTGGCGCTGCTGCTGGCCCTGGCCGCCCTCCCCGCGCTGGCCGAACCGCCCAGCGAGGCCGACGTCAACCGCCTGCTGTCGGCCTCGCGCGCGCAGAACATGCTCGACACCATGCTGCCGCAGATCGAGGCGATGCAGCGCCAGCAGTTCGCCCAACTCACCGCGCAGCACCCGCTCGACGCCGCCCAGCAGCAGAAGCTGCAGCAGATCCAGGAACGCACCCAGGCCACCGTGCGCAAGGCGCTGTCCTGGCAGCAGATGCGGCCGCTCTACGTCGATCTGTACAAGCAGACCTTCTCCAAGCAGGACGTGCTGGCGATGGCCGAGTTCTACGAGAGCCCGGCCGGCCAGAGCCTGCTCGACAAGACCCCGCAGCTGATGCAGAACCTGATGGGCGCGATCCAGCAGAAGATGACCCCGCTGTTCGCCGACCTGCAGAAGGACCTGGAACAGACGGTCAACGCGCCGCCGGCCAAGTAACGCCCACAACCGTCTGCATTCGTAGGAGCGGCTTCGGCCGAGACCGGGCGTTACCGATGAAGTCCGGTCGCGGCTGAAGCCACTCCTACAGTTCGCTGCTCAGGGATGCGCGATAACGTTCCATGAGTGTGCTATCAGCACGCTCGCCACTTCGCGGTCCGCGATACCCCGCCGGATAACGCAGCATTTCAGTTCATATAAATATAATCGGCCGTTTCGCGATCGCCCCAGACAGCACAATTGCCTGTTCCATGCACATAGACCACCTTGCCTTGTGCGGAAGCGCTTAGCAGCAGTGCGTACTGGGCTCTTCCCGATTGGGTCGACAATGACAACGCCAATGCCGTGCTGGAGCACGCGGGCACGTTCGTGTAGGGCCCATCAAGGGAAAAAAACACGACATCCTGAGAGTGCGCCATGATCGTTACCACCTTTCCCGATGCATCTCCTGCCGATGCAGAAAATGGCAGGATGGCAATAATCGAGACAGCAAGTGCCGAACGAACCTTATTCCACATATATCCCCCTGGAAACCACGGAATTCAGTCGGGCAAGATAGGCTAAAACAAGCTTCGTTGCCATCCCGCCGCGGAGGCGTGCGCACCGCGCGTACAAGAGATCAGCCTCGAACAGATCACCCAGTGGCGGCGTACCTTGCTGCGACCACAGCCCCATGGTCGCCGCGGCGCTATCCCGCCGCTCCACGTCCCGCATCCGCCTGCCACGGCGCAGGATCCCACCCGAACAACCCGAACGCCCGCACGAACTCTGCATCCAGCGGCGCCGTCACCGTGATCCGATGCCCTTCGGGATGCGGAAACGCCAGGCGTTCGGCATGCAGCAGCATGCGGTGCACGCCCTGCATGCGGAAAATGCGGTTGTGGCGGCCATCGCCGTGACTGGTATCGCCGATCAGGTGATGCGAGAGGTGCTTGAGGTGGCGGCGGATCTGCCGGAAGCGCCCGGTCACCGGGCTGCAGCGCAGCAGCGCATAGCGCGAGGTCGCGAACTCACCTGACGGCACCTGCAGTTCGCCGCAGGCCAGGCGCTCGAAGCGGGTCTGTGCCGGTTTCTTCAGCGGCTTGCCGGGGCCGCCGTCGAGGTCGTGGTCGACGTCGAAGCGGTCGTCGGCCGGCCAGCCGCGGCAGATCGCCAGATAGTCCTTGTCCACCTCGCCGCCCATCAGCGCCTTGCCCAGCGCGCTGGCGGTGTCGCGGTCGAAGGCCAGCAGCAGGCAGCCGCTGGTGGCGCGGTCGAGCCGGTGCACCAGGAAGATCGGCCGGCCCAACTGCGCACGCAGGCGGTCGGCGAGGAAATCGTCCTCGCCGCGGGCGAGCTTGCTGTCATGGACCATCAGCCCGGCGGGCTTGTCGACCACGGCGAGCAGCGCGTCCTGGTACAGGATCTGCAAAGGGGGTTCGGCGATATTCACCACCGGATTATCCGCGCCGCATCGGTGCGCCACAATGTGCGTTGCCTGCAGGCGTCCACGCGCATGGTGCAGCGGCGCGACAGGACGCAAGTACATCCGCATCCGCATCGGGTCATGTTCGACCGTGATCCTGCGCCTGCGTGCCCTGGCGCCGCGACACGCGCTCGCTCGGCCATCCGCGCAGGAGACCACGCTCCCGCTACCGACGTTACGCGTCCTTGACCGCCAGCAGTTCGCCGTTGCCGACCGGCAGCGTGATGCAGGTGAACGCGGCATCGGCCTGCAGCAGCGCCGCGAACGCGGCCATCTCCGCCGCATGCGACAGCGCGTTATCCACGACCAGCAGCCCGCCCGGCCGCAACACGCGACGCAGCTGCGGCCACCAGTGGCAGTACAGGCTGCGCTCGGCATCCAGGAACAGCAGGTCGAACGCGGCCGACGCCGCATCGGCCAGCCAGGCGCCGGCATCGGCGTGGACCAGGTCGACGCAGCCTTCGACGCCGGCGCGGACGAAACTGTGCTGCGCCAGCGCAACCTTGTGCGCGGCGTGCTCCAGCGTGATCACCGTGCCGCCCAATGCCGCCGCGGCCTCGGCCAGCCACAGCGTGGAATAGCCGTTGGAGGTACCGATCTCCAGCACCCGCCGCGCGCCGCTGGCACGGACCAGCACCGCCAGCAGCTCGCCGGTCTCCGGGGTGATGTTGAGCAGGCGCTGCGCGCGCTCGGGCTGGCCGGCGTCGTGCCGCGGCCCGTCCGCGCCGAGTTCGGCGCGCACCGCCTGCAGGCGGGCGCGATCCAGTGCGCCCATGCTCAGCGCCGCCACCACGCCGTCAGCAAGGCCGCCGTGCCGGCACCGCCGCTGATCCATGCCCACAGCGACACCCCGGCCAGTTGCGGCCCGCCGGCGTCGAGCGCATACAGCAGCGTGGCCACGGTGAGCAGGCCGACGCCGGCGATCGCCGCCACCACCCGCCGCTGCATGCGCCGCACCAGCAGGTTGAGTTCGAACAGGTCGCGCGAGCGCATCGACAGCTCGTGCCGGCCCTCGACCTGCTGGCGCAGCCAGCCGTGGATCAGCCGCGGCATGTCCGGCGCATGGGTCATGATCTCCGGCAGGCGCTTGCGCAGTTCGTGCAGCGCCCGCTGCGGGCTGTAGCGCTCGATCAGGATGCGCTCGAGCACCGGCCGCGCCACCGCCCAGATGTCCAGTTCCGGATCGAGCTGGCGGCCGACGCCTTCGATGTTGAGCAGGGTCTTCTGCAGCAGGATCAGCTGCGGCTGCAGGGTCAGCTGGTAGCGCTGGGCCACGCGGAACAGCTTGATCAGCACCTCGGCCAGCGAGATCTGCGACAGCGGCCGGGTGAAGTACGGCTCGCACACCGAGCGCGCCGCCGCCTCCAGCTCGTCGATGCGCACGTTGGCCGGCATCCAGCCGGCCTCCACGTGCAGCTCGGCCATGCGCCGGTAGTCCTTGTTGAAGATGGCCATGAAGTTCTCGGCCAGGTAGTACTGATCTTCCTGCGAGAGCTGGCCCATGATGCCGAAGTCCAGCGCGATGAAGCGCGGGTTGTCGCGGCGCGCCGGGTCGCTGTCGACCCAGATGTTGCCGGCGTGCGCATCGGCATGGAAGAAGTTGTCGCGGAACACCTGGGTGTAGAACACCCGCACGCCCTTGGCAGCCAGCGCGCGGCGGTCGATGCCGGCGGCGTCCAGCGAGGCGATGTCGTCGGAGGGGATGCCGCGCACCCGTTCCAGGGTCAGCGCACGCTCGGCGGTGTGGGTCCAGATCACCTCGGGCACGTACAGATCGTCCGAGTGCAGCCAGAAGCGGCGCAGCACGCTGGCATTGGCGCCCTCGCGCTGCAGGTCCAGTTCGGCCGCCAGGGTGGTCTCGATCTCGGCCACCACCTCGCGCGGGCGGATCTTGTCGGCGCGCGGATGGGTGCGTTCGACCAGCGCGGCAGCCGATTTCAGCAAGGCGATGTCGGCATCGATCTGCCGCTCGATGTCCGGGCGCAGCACCTTGACCACGACTTCGCGGCCATCGTGCAGCGTCGCCGCGTGCACCTGCGCGATCGAGGCCGAGGCCAGCGGTTCGGTATCGAAACTGGCGAAGGCCACCGCGATCGGCTGCCCCAGGGCGTGCTCGACGATGCGCCGCGCGGCCTCGCCGTCGAACGGGCGCACCCGGTCCTGCAGCAGGGTCAGCTCCTCGGCCACATCCGGCGGCATCAGGTCGCGGCGGGTGGACAGGATCTGCCCGAACTTGACGAAGATCGGCCCCAGGTCCTGCAGCGCCAGGCGCAGGCGCGCCCCGCGCGACTGCGCGGCGATGTCGGGGCTGGCGCGCGGCACGAACGGCTTGGCCAGGCGCAGCCAGCGTTCGGCCGGGGTGCCGTCGAGCAGGTCGTCCAGGCGGTAGCGCAGGATCACCCGGCCGATGCGGCTGGCGCGGAACATCGCCTTCATGCGCCGCGCTCCGGCTGCAGCCGTGCGACCCGTGCGGCGATGCGCTCGACGTCGTCGCGCAGTACGTCGACGTCGTCGTAGAAGGCCTCCAGTTCGGCGCGCGCGACCCCGTCGCGCGACTCCTCGGTGACGTATTCGGCCGCGCTCTGCGCCAGGTCCTGCGCACTGCGCCGGGCCTGCTGCAGGGCCGAACGCGCGGTGTTGGCCACCTGCACGCCGAGCACCTCGCCGAACACCTGCACGAACGGCCGCTGCCAATCCGGATCGAAGCGCGTCGCCAGCTGCTGCAGGCGGCGCGCCAGTTCGGCATCGCCGGAGACCCGCACCCGCCCGCCGGGACCGCCGCTGCGCCGCGCCTGGGCCAGGAACGGCAACTGCGCGAGCAGCCCGCCGAGCGTGCTGCGTACCGCCAGTTCCGGCTCCTGCGCCGGATCCACCGGGCCGACCCGCAGCTGCGTGCCGTCGACGCGGATCTGCAGGGCCAGCGCGGGCGCCTCCAGGGTCAGCGCCACGCGCTGGCCATCGAGGTCGCGCAGCGCCTGACCGGTTTCCGGGTCCAGCGCCAGCGCGCGATTGAGCGCCGCTTCCAGCGCGCGGCCGGCCAGGGGCTTGAGAGCATCGAGGGGGGATCCAGACATGCCCGCATTCTAGCGGCAGACACGTCGCAAGGCCGTGCGCGGGGCGAGACAGATGTCCCGCCCGCTGCGCAGCGCGCCGCTACTTTGCCTGCGCGCCGCCCAGGTTCTTGCTCAGGAACGCCAGCAACTGTGTGTAGTAGGCACGCCGATGCGCTTCGGTGTAGAAGCCATGGCCCTCGGTGGCGACGTACAGCGACTCCACCGGCACCCCAGCCTTCTTCAACGCCTTCTCCATGCGCTCGGTGTGCTCGACCGGAGCACGTTCGTCCTTGCCGCCGGCCGCCAGGAACACCGGCACGCGGATGCGCGCCGCCAGATTGACCGGCGAACGCGCGGCCAGGCTGTCACGTTCGCCCAGCCAGTCGCCGGCCCAGGCCTTGGTCCAGCGCGCGTACCTGGCCTGGTCGCGGTACATCGTCTCCAGGTCGTAGACGCCGACGTAGCCGGCCGCGCAGCGATACAGTTCCGGCTCCTTCGCCGCCCCCATCAGCGCGGCATAGGCGCCGTAGCTGGCGCCGTAGATGCAGATGCGCGTGCCGTCGGCGATGCCCTGGTCGATCGCCCAGTGGGTGGCATCGGTGAGATCGTCCTGCATGCGCCCGCCCCACTCCCGGGCACCGGCCTGGGTATAGGCGCGGCCGTAGTTGCCCGAGCCGCGGTAGTTGACCCGCAACACCGCGTAGCCGGCCGCAGCCAACAACTGCGCATCGTCGTCGAACTCCCAGCCATCGAAAAGACCGAACGGCCCGCCATGCGGCAGCAGCACCATCGGCAGCGGCTTGCCGGCCGGCGCCTGCAGCGGCAGGGTGAGATAGCCATGCAGGGCCATGCCGTCCCTGGCCTTGAACGCGACCTCGCGGGTCGGCGGCATCCGCTCCGGCACGAACCATTCACGCCGGCTGAAGACCCGCTTGGCCGATTTGTCCGCGGTGTCGAACAGGAAGTAATCGCCGTTGTTGCGGTCGCTCCACACGTAGAGCATCAGCAGGCGCCGATCGGCGGTGGCGGAGGTGATGAACACCGCATCGCCGTTGAAGGCCTGCTCCAGCGCGCGGTACAGCCGCGCCGTCGGCGCGTTGTCGTCGAAAAAGCGGTTGTGCACGCGGTCGCTCATGAACGACACGCCGATCGGGGTCCGGCCATCGAGGTCGCGCAGCACCCGGTAGGGATCGACCTTCGCGTCGCGCAGCAGCGGCGTGGAACGGTCGCTCTGCGGATCCCAGGACACCACCGCATCGGGTCCCTCGGCCTGCTCCACCTGCAGGTAGGCGATCTTGTCGTCTGCGGAAAAGCCCAGCGGGAAACTGCGATGCCCGCTGCTGGCCTCATCGTTGATCAGCCGCCATGGGCTGGCGTCATCGCTGCGGTAGAACAGCTTGTTGGCCGTGCTGCCGGTCTCGGCGCCCTGCGCGAAGCGCACGTGGCCGCCGTGGTCGGTGACGAAGTCCGCACGCGCCACCGGTGCGCGCGCCACCGGCGTGCGCCGGTGGTTGTAGATGTCGAGTTTGTCCACATGCACGGTGGGGTCCTTGGTCTGCTCCACCACCGACACCAGGACCGCGCGCGGATCGTCCGGCAAGGTGTCGAGCATGAACACCGACGGATCCAGGCCGGCCTTATAAGTGACGCCGTTGACGCTGTCGTTGAGCCCGTAGGGGCTGGCCAGCAAGCGCGCGTTCTTGCCGTCGGCGTCGATGGCATGTAGCTGGCCGATCGCCACCGGGCGGTCTAATGCGCCCAGGCGCTCGGCCATCGACACCACGATGCGCTCGTCGCTGGCCCACCAGTAATCGTCCACCACCGAATCGGCCTGGCCCATGATCTTGGCCGAGACCTGTTTGTCGCTGCGCCGGATCACCGCCAGCACGGTGCGATCCTCGAGCGGCGCGATCACCGCGTAATAGGCGCCGGTCGGCGAGATCTTGACCCGGTCGAACTGGTCGCGCTGCAGATACGGCGCCAGGTCCACCGGCGACACCTGCGCGCACGCGCTCCCCGCAAGCGCAAGGCCTGCCCATACGATCCACGCGCGCATTCGATCCGCCCCTGTCCCCTGAGCGGAGAATGGTGACAAGCGGCAGGCGGAACGTCTACCCCCGCCCAGCAGCGCGACGAAGGGGCGCTACATACGGCAAGCGGGCGCCATTGCGGCCGCCCTGCCCCAGAAACGACTTGCCCGCGGCGCAGGGCGCCGCGGGCAAGTATCGACGCTCAATTGTCGCAAAAGGCCTATACCTTGCCGCGGCGGAACATCGAGATCACCGCCAGGATCAGGAACACCACGAACAGGATCCAGGCGATGTTGGTCGCCGCACCGGCGATGCCGCTGAAACCGAGCACGGCGGCGATGATGGCGATCACGAAGAAGATGATGGCGTAATGCAGCATGGCAATATCCAGATGGTTGTCGTGCCGAATCGGCGCGGCATCATCTTCGGCAACCAGCGGTCGTCAGCGGGTGACGGACGTGTCGCGGCGCCATGAGGACGCCAGCCGCTGCAGACCCTGCTCGATCGACACCTGTGGCACGTAGCCGAAGTCGCGCCGCGCCGGTTCCATGCTGTACCAGTGCGGGGTGCACAGCTGTTCGGCCAAGAAGCGCGTCAGCGGCGGCTCGCCGCGCAGGCGCAGCAGCGGCCACAGGCTCTCGCAGGCGGCGCCGATGCGGTAGGCCGCCTTGAACGAGAGCGTCTTGGTCACCGCCGGTGCGCCGACGGCGGCGAGCAGCTTGTTGAGCAGTTCGCGCATCGGCAACGGCTCGCCGTTGGAAATGAAGTAGGCCTTGCCGGCGCACGGCGCGCCCACCGCCAGGTGCTCGAAGGCGTCGAAGTGCGCCTGCGCGGCGTTGTCGATGTAGGTGGAATCGACCTTGTTGCCGCCGCCGCCGACCAGGCGCACGCGCCCGGCCTGCGCGCGCGCGACCAGCTTGGGCAGGATCTGGTTGTCGCCCGGCCCCCAGATCAACCGCGGGCGCAGCGCCACCACCGCCAGCTGCGCGTCGTTGGCGGCCAGCACCATGCGCTCGGCGATCGCCTTGGTCGCCGCGTACGGCGCCTGGAAATCCTCGCCATAGGGCACCTGGTCGGCGCCCAGGCCCTCGACCGGATGCGTGGCGCGGTGGGTCACGCTCGGCGTGGAGGTATAGACCAGACGGCCCACGCCATGCGCGCGGCAGGCGGCCAGCACGTTCTCGGTGCCGACCACGTTGGGCTGATAGTAGCTGTCGTAGCTGCCCCAGGCGCCGGCCTTGGCGGCGTTGTGGAACACCGCATCGGCCCCGGCCAGCGCATGCCGCAGCGCCTGCGCGTCGACCAGGTCGCCACGCACCTGGGCCACGCCCAGCGCCTGCAGTTCCGGGTAGTGGCCACGGTTGTAGCTGACCACCTGGTGCCCGCGCGCGACCAGCCCGCGGCACAGCGCCTGGCCCAGGAATCCACCGCCACCGGTCACCACGATCTTCATCGCCACACTCCATGATCAGGGCGGCCATTCTGGGGCCGGCATTGCTTCGCGCCAACGCCGGCCCGCGACGCAGCCGCGTCGGGCCACGACCCGCACGTGCTCATGCGCGCTTTTCCGCCGCCCACAGCGCCAACTTCTCGCGGCCGATCTTGGCGTTGTGGCGGATGTCGACCGGGAACCCCGGGTGGCCAAGGAAGTCGACGATGCCGGCCGTGTGCGGATGCGCGGCGGCGGTGGCGCGCAATTGCGCGAGCAGCTCGTCCAGTTCCGGCCGGCTCGCCATCCAGGCCTTGTCGTCCAGCTCGTAGCACAGCACCGGGCGCTGCTGCCCCGGCTCGCCGACGCCGACCAGGGCGGTGCGGCCGATGCCCGGCAGCGCGTTGAAGATCGGCTCCACCTGTTCGGTGTACAGCGGCCCCTGCGCGGTCTCCACGCGCTGGGTCTTGCGCCCGCAGAACCACAGCCGGCCCTGCGCGTCGAAATAGCCGACATCGCCCATGCGGTGCACGATGCGTTCGCTGCCGTCGTCCAGGCGTTCGCGGATCTTGGCCAGGCGCGTGGCCGCGTCGCGGTTGAAATAGGTGTCGGTGGTGGTCGGGCCGGCCACGGTGATCTCGCCGACCGTGCCCACCGGGACTTCGCGCACGCCGCTCCACTCGGGAATCGCGGCGTCGTCGATGGCGATGATGCGTACCTGATTGGGCGGCACCACCGTGCCGACGCAGGTGCCGGCGCCGCTCTCGGTGGCCGCGCGCGTGTCCTGCAATGCGCGGCCCTCGATCACCGCCACCGGCAGGCACTCGGTGGCGCCGTAGGGCGTCCAGAACCGTCCGTCCTCCGGCAGCAGGCTGCGGATCCGCGCCACCACGTCGGGGGGCACCGGCGCACCGGCCGAGGTGGCACAGCGCACGTTGGTCAACGGCTTGCCGTAGTCGGCCAGCACCCGCATCAGCGCCGGCGAGCCGAACAACTGGGTCACGCCGAAGCGCTGCATCGCATCGTGCAGCTTGCGCGGATCGACCTTGGCCGGACGCGTCGGGTCCATGTCCGGAATCACCGAGGTCAACCCCAGCGCCGGGTCGAACAGCGCGAACGGCGGGAAGGTCGGCAGGTCGATGCCGCCGGGCTGCATGTTGAAGGCATTGCGCATCAACTCGATCTGGCCGACGAAATGCCGGTGCCGGTAGACCACGCCCTTGGGCACGCCGGTGGAGCCGCTGGTGAACAGGAGCGCGGCGACGTCGTCCGCGGCCGTCTCGGCCAACTGGCCGCTGGCGCCCTGGCCGGCGCGTTCGATCCGCGCCAGCGTGGTGCCGCCCCAGGCCCAGCGCCGGCCGACGGTGACGATCCGCTTCGCCGAGCGCGCCCAGCCGAGCAGGCGCCGCGCCAGTTGTGCCAGCGGAATGCCGATGAACGCCTCCGGCTGGGCCTCGTCCAGGCACTGCTTGAGCGCACGCCGGTCGATGCCCGGATCGACCAGCACCGGCACCGCGCCGGCCTTGAACAGCGCGAACATCAGCAGGAAGAACTCCGGCGACGGCCGCACCATCACCACCGTGCGGGTGCCGCGGCCGATGCCGTAGCCGCCCAGGCCGGCGGCGATGGCATCGCTGCGCGCATCCAGTTGCGCATAGCTCAAGGTCACGTCGTAGGCGGCCATGCCGCCGGGGCCGGGCCGGCCGGGGCAGCGCATGGCGATCTGGTCCGGGCGCTCGCGCGCCAGCCGCGGCAGCGTGGCCGCAATGTTGCAGGTCGTGGTCATGCGCCGATTATCGCCGATGCGCCGGGCCGCGGCCGACAACCCGCCCGTCGCGGCCGCGGCTGAACGCCGGCGTGCTTGCAGCGCGCCCCGGTTCGGTCAGAATGCCGCGCCCCCCACCGCTGTTCGCCGCGCAAGGCCCGGCCGCCATGTCCCATCCCTGCCTCACCTGCGGCGCCTGCTGCGCCTACTTCCGCGTGAGTTTCCACTGGAGCGAAGCCGATCCCGCGCTGGGCGGCAGGGTCCCGTTCGAGCTGACCGAACCGTTGCGCACCCATGAGCGGGTGATGCGCGGCACCTCGCAGGCACAACCGCGCTGCATCGCCCTGGACGCGGACATCGGCCGCTACAGCCGCTGCAGCATCCACGAGCGGCGGCCGTCGGTGTGCGCGGCAGTGCCGGCCTCGCTGGAGTTCGGCCAACGCAGCGCGCAGTGCGACAAGTCGCGACTGGCGCACGGGCTGCCATTGCTGACCCCGGCCGACTGGGACGGCGTGGTCGAACGCAATCTGCCGGACGCCTGAGCGCCGCCGCCAGCACGGCGGAGCCGCCGTCGCGACTTCAACCGCGACCGGGCTTTACCGGTAGCGCCGGCTGCGGCTGATCCCGCAAAGGAGGACAACAGCCGCTCCTACGCGAAAGTGGGCGAACGCCTCGCCTGGCGGCCTCCAGCGAGCGGCATGACCCACGCGACGCCTGCGCGCCGCATGGACTCAGCGGTGCTTCCAAGCGGTCGACACCGGATTGGTCACGGTGTTCTTTTCCAGGGTGTAGGTCCCGTTCTGCTGGGCGATGGCCTCGCCGGTGTCGACGATCGCGTTCTGGATGAAGACGTTCTTGTCCTCACCGCGAATGAAGGTCAACTGGTGGAAGGCGGTCTTGTTGCCCCAGTCCTCGGACGGCAACGAGATGAAGCGGATCGTGTAGGTCTGCTCGTCGAAGCTGCCCTGCAGCACGTACACGCCGTAGTGGTTCTCCCCCTGCGAAATGATCTTGTACATGCCGTTGCTGTAGTAATAGATCTCCGCATCGGGAAACGGCTTCTTGTCGTAGAGCTTGCGGTAGTGCAGCACCTGCTTCCAGGTGGGCTGGCCGAATCCCACCGTCAGCGTCTTGCCGTCCGCGGACGTGGTCAGGTCGTCCGCCTGCGCACCAGGCACGCTCATCGCCATCAGCAGCATCGCCATCGCCATCGCCATCGCTTTCACTCTCTGTCTCCGGTCGGGTTGCGCGCAGCGTCCGCTTCGGCGCGACGCACACGTCGGCGGCGACTGTACAGAGCCGACGATGTTGCAGCACGGCAATCGGTAGCAGTTTGCGTGCGCCCGTGTAGACGATCCGCGGCGCAGCGGCGACGCCATCGCGGCTCCCTCACGGCAAGGCCTTCCCTTGTGCAGGTGGGCCGCTGCGGCGCACGCCTGCACGCCGGCATCGTGCCGGCGTGCGCGCTCACGACAGCGGATGTGCGTCCAGGAAACGGCGGATCGCCGGCACCAGCACCTCGTGCTTGTCTTCCAGCACGTAGTGATTGGCGTCCTCGAAGGCCATCACCTCGGCCTGCGGCAGCGCGCGGCGGAAGCCCTCCAGGAAATGATGGTCGAAACAGATATCGCGCAGGCCCCAGCCGATGAAGGCAGGCCGATCGGCGAACGACGGCAACGCCTGCTCGGCCCGCGCCAGCAGCGACCAGGCCTTGTCCGCCGGCGACAGCGGGATGTCCTGCATGAAGCGAATGGTGGAGATGCGGTTGGCCCAGCTGTCGTAGGGCGCCACGTAGGCGCGACGCACGTCGGCGGGCATGCGCCGCGACACGCCCAGCCACGATGCGCCCGAGGAGAATGCATTGAAGGTGCGGATGAACCACTCGCCCGGGCGCCAGTGCCGCCCCATCGCAATCTGCCACGGCATCGGCTTGGCCGCCGGCAGCGGGAACGCCGCGGTATTGGTGATGACCAGGCGCCGCACCTGCGCATGGTGCGACAGCGCCCAGCCAAAGCCGATCATGCCGCCCCAGTCGTGCACCGCCAGCGTCACCGGCCCGTCGATGCGCAGATGCCGCAGCAGCGCGTCCAGGTCGTCCACGCGCGATTGCAGGGTGTACTCGTACCCGGGCTGCGCGCCCGGCGCATCGTCCGGCTTGTCCGACAGGCCCATGCCGATATGGTCGGGCACGATGCAGCGGTAGCGGTCCGACAACCCGCTCACCAACGTGCGCCACAGATAGCTCCACGACGGATTGCCGTGCAGCATCACCACCACCTCGCCGTCGCGCGGACCCTCGTCGAGATAGGACATCTGCAGCCCCGGGCGGACCTGGAAGCGCTGCGGGGTGAAGGGGTAGCCGGGGTAGCCGGGGTAGTTCATGTAAATCGCGTCCGATCCAGGTCGAAGGAACCTGCACGTTGCAGGCGTCCGCCCAGCTCCTGCAGGTAGAAGAAGTCGTGTTCGCCGCGTTTGCGCCGGACCATGAACACCGCGCCATCGTCCGGATGTCGCGCGTCCTTGTTGCCGGTGTTGTAAGGGGGATCGATATAGATGCAGCGGATTGCGCCTTTGTGGGTCATGCGCAGCGCATCGTAGTTGTCGCCCTCGACGATCAGGGTGTCCCATGGCGCCGCGCCATGACTGAGACCGGCCTCCAGCGACAGCGCCACGTAGTCGTCGTTGAGCGCCTGCTCGGACTCGATCTCGTCGCGCTCCCATACCAGCCCCAACTGGCGTTCGGCGTCGCGCCGCTGCAGCAGGCCGATCAGGGTCTGCCGGTCGAGTTGGTCGTACTTGCTGGTCATGTGCGCGCTTCCACGGTCTCCATGGGCCTGCGGTAGGCAGGCAGTCGATTGTCGTCGCTGGACAGCAGACGAAGGAATGTCGGATGCAGGAACAGCTTCTCCTTGCCCATGCGCTGCTCCTGCAGCACGCCGATCTGCACCAACTCGCGCAAGTGGCGGGCTGCGGTCTGCCGGGTCACTCCCACCAGGTCCACGACGTTCTGGATGCGGCAATACGGCTGGTTGAAGATCACCTCGACCAGCTCACGGCTGTACGCCTTGGGTGCCTGATCGCGGACGTAGTCGCGGGCCTGCGCCTCCAGGCCGCGGATCGCCTGGATCTTGGCCGTCGTCCACGTCGCCGTCTCGGCCACGGCGCTGAGCATGTACTGGATCCACTCGGCCCACTGTCCGTGTCGGGTGACGTCCAGCAGCAGACGGTAGTAGTCGCTGCGGTGACGGATGATGTAGCGCGACAGATACAGCACCGGCAGGTCGAGCAATCCCTGCTCGATCAGCATCAGCAGGTTCAGCACGCGCCCGGTGCGTCCGTTGCCGTCGGTGAAGGGGTGAATGGCTTCAAACTGATAGTGCGCCACCGCCATGCGAATCAGCGGATCGATGTCGGTGTGCTCGTGGATGAAGCACTCCCAGTTGGCCAGCTTGTCGCGCAGCAGGGTTTCGCCGACGGGCGGGGTGTAGATGACCTGCTGGGTCTGGTCGTTGGCCAGGGCAGTACCAGGCACGCGGCGGATCTGCATCTGCACTGCCTTGATGCGGCTGCAGACCACGATCGCGGTGTCCGTGCACAGCGGGCGCTGCCGCAACGACTGGAAGCCTTCGTAGAGCGCACTGCGGTAGCGCAATGCCTCCTTGGTGGCCGGTTTCTGCGCCTTGTCCTGATCGTCGGCATAGCGGAACAGATCGTCCGTGGTGGTGACGATGTTCTCGATCTCCGAACTGGCCTGCGCCTCGAGGATCGGAATCGTGTTGATCAACACAGTTGGATTGGGCAGCAGCGCTGTCGCCTGCTTCAGCTCGGCCAGTGCAGTGCGGGCTTCTATGCAGACCTTGAGCAGATGGCGCGTCTCGATCTCTGCCGCGGGTGGAAGCGACGGGAGATCATTGAACGGGAGCTCGACCTTGAACCTGGACACGTCTTCCATGGCTGCGTCGATCATGTTCGGGGAACGAACATGATGCAATGACACGTACTAAAAATCCATTTTTTTTAACATGGGGGGGGGAGTGAGTCAACAGCACCAGCGCTGGACGTCGGAGCGCCCCGATCCGTGCTAAGTGGGCTGGCAGCGAAATTCGAGGCTTCCAGCCACCCGGGTCAAGGCACATCCACGGAAGTAGCGACGCCCACGTGCGAAGAAACGTCCAATCAGATACATGACAGCAGGGTCATGTATCGTTTTAGCCACTTTCTATGCACGTCGCAGAAACCAACCAGGCGGTCTCTGCCAACAAATTACCAGACCACCTCGGCCATCGAGCAGTTCAGGCCCGAGCCGATGCCCATCAGCGCGATCCGGTCGCCCTTCTTCAGGCGGCCCAGCTCGCGCAGCTTGCTCAGCACGATCGGCACGCTGGCCGGGCCGATGTTGCCGTGTTCGCCGAAGATGGTCATGACCTTCTTCGGGTCGATGCCGAAGTTCTTGATGAAGGCCTGGGTGTGCGGCTGGCTGACCTGGTGGATGACGTACTGGTCCAGTTCGTCCACCGCCCAGCCCAGCGCCTGGCGCGCGGCGACGAAGGTCTTCTGGGCCAGCTTGATGCCCTCGATCAGCAGCATGCGGGTATCGGTGACCATCCGGTCCAGGTTGCCCCGGCACAGGGTGTTCCACTGCGTGGCCGAGCGGGTCACGCCACCGCGGTAGCGCGGCGCATCCGGCACCAGTTCGGCGCGCGCCATCACCATCGCCGCGGCGCCGCAGCCCAGGGTCAGGGCGGCCAGCTCGTCGCGGAACTCGTCGGCGGTCACGTCCGGGGAGGTCATCCGCTCCAGGGTCTTCTCGTACACCAGGTTGGCGGTCTCGCCGTCGACCACCAGCGCATAGTCGATCTCGCCGCGCTCGAGCATCCGCGCCGCGATGTCCATGCCGTTGATGAAGGCCAGGCAGGCATTGGCGACGTCGAAGGTCATGCACTGCTCGCCCACGCCCAGGTTGCCCGAGACGATGCTGGCGGTGGACGGCTCCAGGTAGTCGCGGCTGACCGAGGTATTGACCAGCAGGCCGATCTGCCCGGCCTCGATGCCCGCATCGCTCATCGCCTTGCGTGCCGCCAGCGTCGCCGCGTCGGAGGCCTGCATGTCCTGATCCCACATGCGCCGCGCGTGGATGCCGGCGATGTCGCCCAGCACGTCGGCACGGATCCCCAGCCGATCGTAGGTGGGCTGCAAGCGCTCGTTGATCTGCTTGGAGGTCAGCGTGTGCGGCGCATCGATATGCGCCAGTCCCGCGATGGAGACGTTGTTGAAGAGCATCGAGGTGTACGCCAGGGTCAGGCGAGGGGGCGCCAATTCTAGCGGTTGCGGGGTTTTACCGCATCTTTAACAAATCCGCGGAAAGCGTATGGTCTGAGCGGTTCAGCGACCGCCGCACTGGTAGGCGGTGAAGCGCTGGTCGCCGTCGACCGGGTCGCCCATCGCCTGCACGGTGTTGGCGCCCACGCCGGGTGCCTCGTTGCGGGCCAGGGTCTCCAGCTCCTCGCGTACCCGCAGCGGGTTACGCTGGTAGAAGCCGACGCTGCTCTTCACCGACACCACCACCTCGCCACGCTTCTCGCAACCGCTGGCCGCCTGGCCCGGGGGCAGGACCCGCACCCCCTTGCCCTCCGGCGCCATCGGCACCCACGTACAGCCGGCAAGCGTGGCGAGCAGGACAAGGGCGATGGGTAGACGCATGGACAGGACCATTGGCAGGTGAATCCGGATTGTGCCGCAAAACGCTGAATCGGCCATGACAAGCGCGGCCCGGTCGCACCAGGCCGCCGCGCGCGCCGGCGATCGCCGACGCGCGCCCGCCCCGATCAGCGCGGCGCCGGGGCCGCCGCGGCGCCGCCCTGCGGCACGCCGTCGGCATCGATCACCGTGACCTCGCCCAGCTTCAGCGCACGCACCGGGGCCTCGATCTGCTTCAGGTCGCCCACCACCACCCAGGTCAAGGTGTTCGGGTCGAGCATCGACGCCGCCTCGCGCACCTGCGCCGGGGTCATCGCCTCGATCTCGGCCTTGCGCTTGAACACATAGTCGTCGGGGCGGCCATAGCGGACGATGCCGCCGATCGCGCCCATCACCGAACTGGCGGTCTCGTAGGCGCCCGGCAGGCTCAGGGTCTGGATGTTGCGGATGCGCGCCACCTCCTCCGCCGTCGGCGGCGCCTTGCCGCTGGCGAAGGCGCTGAGCTCCTTGTACATCTCCTGCAGCGCCGGCGCGGTCTTGTCGATCTGCACCGGCGCCGAGGCGGTCCACGGCCGCTGGCCGAGGGCGCTGGCCGCGCCGCTGCGCGCGCCGTAGGACCAATGCTTGTTCTCGCGCAGGTTCATGTTCAGGCGCGAAGTGAAGTCGCCGCCGATCACGCCGTTGGCCATGTCGAAGCGGACCGCCGCCGGATCGGTGGTCGGCGGCACCAGTTCCGAGGCGAACAGGTTGGCCTGCACCGCGCCGGGCTGGTCGATCAGATACACGCGCGGCTTGGCCGGCCGCGCCACGCTGGCCGGGGCCGGCACCGACCGCGTCGGACCTTCGCCCTTCCAGTCGCCGAACTGCGCGTCCAGCAACGGCACGATCTCGCCCAGCGTGGTGTCGCCGACCACGATCAGGGTGGCGTGCTCCGGACGCACCCAGTCGCGGTGGAAGTCGACCAGGTCCTCGCGCTGCAGGGCCGCGATCGCCGCCTCAGTGCCGCTGCCGCTGAACGGGATCGCGTACGGATGGCCGGCGCCGTACAACAGTGGCGGCAGCACCCGCATCGCCACGCCGTTGGGCTGGACCTTCTCCTGACGGATGCCGGCGATCCAACTGGCGCGGATGCGCTCGATCTCGTCCGAGGCGAAGCGCGGCCGCCGCAGCATGTCCGCATACAGCGCCAGCGACGGCGCCAGGTTCTCCTTCAAGGCCGACAGATAGGCATTGCTGCCGTCCAGCGACGCGCCGGCGGACAGCGTGGCGCCCAGATCATCGGCCGCATCGGCGAACGCCAGCGCATCGCGATCGCCGGCGCCCTCGTCGAGCATGCCCATGGCGAAACTGGCCGTGCCCGGCTTGCGCCCCTGGTCGGCGCTGTAGCCGCCCTGAAATTCGTAGCTGAACTGCACCACCGGCACGTCGTGGCGTTCGGCCAGGATCACCGTGCTGCCGTTCTTCAGCGTGGCGCGCTGCAGCGCCGGGAACTTCAGCTGCGGGAACTGGGTGGTCCTGGGCGGGCCGGCGCTGCGGTCGACCACGCTGGGCAGGGTGCGGTACTTGGGATCGACCGGCGGCGGGTTCAACGGCGCCGGTTGCACCGTCGGCTCCTCGGCCAGGGCCACGCGCTCGCCCGGCTGCACCAGCAGGGTGTAGTCGCCCTTGCCCAGCCACTTGCGGCCGACGGCGGTCAGGTCGCGCGGGCGGGTGGAGGCGATGGTCGCCAGCGAAGTGCGGAAGCAGCCGGGGTCGCCGGTGTACACCGCGCACTCGGCCAATACGTCGGCCTTGCCGCCGAAGCCACCGATGCGTTCGACGCCACGGATGAAGCCGGCGCGGAAGGCGGTCTTGGCACGCGCCAGCTCGGCCTTGTCCGGCCCCTTGTCCAGCAGCCGGCGCACTTCCTCGTCGATCACCGCCTCGACCCTGGCCGGGTCCACCCCCTGCTTGACCATGGCGATGATGCCGAAGCCGGAGCCGAGCTGCGACGGCCACACCGAGGCGCTGACCTGGTCGACCAGCTTGTCCTGGTGGACCAGGCGCCGGTCCAGCCGCGAGGAGGTGGCGCCGCCCAGCACCTGCGCCAGCAGCTGCAGCCGATCCACGTCCTCGGTGCCGGTCTGCGCCACGTTCCAGACCCGGTAGATCCGCGTCTGCGGCACCTTGTCGGTCATGGTCTCGCGACTGGACTGGCTGCGCTGGGCCACGTCGACCTTGGGCTGGGCCATGGTCGGGCCGGCCGGGATGTCGCCGAAGTAACGCGTCACCTTCTCCTTGGCCGTGGCCACGTCGATGTCGCCGGCCAGCACCAGCACCGCGTTGTTGGGCCCGTACCAGGTGCGGAACCACTGCTTCACGTCGGCCAGCGAGGCCGCGTTGAGGTCGTTCATCGAGCCGATGACGGTGTGGTGGTACGGGTGGCCGGCCGGATACAGCGCGCGGCTCAGCCGGCTCCAGGCCTGCCCATACGGCTGGTTCTCGCCCTGGCGCTTCTCGTTCTGCACCACCCCGCGCTGTTCGTCCAGCGCGGCCTGGTCGATGGCGCCGAGCAGGTGGCCCATGCGGTCCGATTCCATCCACAGCGCCATGTCCAGCGCGGTGGTCGGCACGTTCTCGAAGTAATTGGTGCGGTCGCTGTTGGTGGTGCCGTTCTGGTCGGTGACGCCGACCTGCTTGAACGGCTCGAAGAACTCGCCGTGATGGTTCTCGCTGCCCTGGAACATCAGGTGTTCGAACAGATGCGCGAACCCGGTGCGCCCGGCCGGCTCGTCCTTGGCGCCCACGTGATACCAGAGGTTGACCGCCACGATCGGCGCCTTGCGGTCGGTGTGCACCACCACCCGCAGCCCGTTGGGCAGGGTGAATTGCTCGTAGGCGATATCCACCGACGCGGCGGCGACGGGCCGGGCCGCCGTCGAGGGCGGCGCATAGCTCAATGCGCCGAGCGCGGCGGACAGGGCGACGGCCAGCAGGGCGCCACGCGGGCGGGTCGAGACGGTCATGCGAATCCTTCTTCCTTGGGGCCGGTGAAACAGCCGGTGAACGCGGATCGTACCGGGCGTACCGCACTGCGCGTATTCCCGCGTTGTCGATGACGTCCTTCTTCAATGGCGTGGCCATCGCGCCATCAGCGGATCGGCCGCCGTCGCGGCCTGCACCGCGGTGTCCGCGTCCGGCGTACGCGAGCGCCCGGGTGTCCGCCCGCGGACACTTTATTGGAACAACTTCCCTTTCAAATACAGACACTTGGAGTTGGCACGCAGTCTGCGTACACCTCCTCGAACGCAAAAGACATCGCCAGTAAGTGAATGCAAGCTTAATGAATCTGCGGGAAGTAAAAAAGTCCTTGCAGCCCCTGATTAGGTGTACTACCTTACTACCACACCACTGATCAACAACACCAACGAGGCCTGCCATGAAAACCACCACCCTGCTCCTGACCGCCGCCATCGCCGCCCTGTTCGCCGCGCCGTCCTTCGCCGCCGCGCAGATCGCCACCCTGGACACCGTGCAGGTGCGCCCGTCGGCAGAACAGATCGCCCAGCGCACCCTCGAGCAGTCCAGCGGCATCGCCACCCTGGCGGCGGTGCAGGTGCGCCCCTCCGCCGAGCAGATCGCCCAGCGCGACGCCGAACTGTCCGGCCGCATCACCACCCTCGCCGCGGTGCAGGTGCGCCCCTCGGCCGAGCTGCTGGCCGAACGCGACATGGAACAGGCCGCCGGCCAGCACGTGGTGACCCTGGCCACCGTGCAGGTGCGTCCGGATGCGGACATGGGCAGCATGCTGGCGATCGGCGACGTGGTCGGCGAGACGCTGGACACCGCGATGCTGCAGCTGCAGCCGAGCCTGCAGAAGCTGGGCCAGGATCTGGCGGTCGGCCTGGTGCGCTGAACCGGCACAAGGCCTCCGCGCCGGCGCGTACACTGCGCCGATGATCGCGACCCCAACGCTGCACGTTCTGCTGTACCAGCCCGAGATTCCGCCCAACACGGGCAACGTCATCCGCCTCTGCGCCAACACCGGCGCGCAACTGCACCTGATCGAGCCGCTGGGCTTCGACCTCGGCGACCGCCAGCTCAAGCGCGCCGGCCTGGACTACCACGAATACGCACGACTGCAGGTCCACGCATCCCTGGAAGCGGCCCTGCAGGCCATCGCCCCGCGCCGCCTGTTCGCCCTCAGCACCCGCAGCAGCACCCGCTACGACACCCCCGCCTTCGCCGACGGCGACGCCTTCCTGTTCGGTCCGGAAACCCGCGGCCTGCCGGACGCGGTGCTGGCGCAAGTGCCCGACGCGCAACGCCTGCGCCTGCCGATGCAGCCGCACAACCGCAGCCTCAACCTGTCCAACGCGGTCGCGGTGGTGGTGTTCGAGGCCTGGCGGCAACTGGGGTTTTCCGGCGCCGACTGAGCCTGTGGCGCGCCTCGCCTGGCAACGCCACCAGGAACCTCTCGCCGCGGTGCCACTGCGGCACGCACCGCGGCGCTGCAGGCGTCAGGAGAGATCGTGCAGGTCCTTGCCCAGCACCGGCCCCAGGCTCCAGTCGGAGAAGCGGACGTTCAATCCCTCGCGTTCCGGCGTGCACGTCATCGGGCCGACGAGGTAGGAAGACGCGACCGGGAACGGGCACAGCCGCACCAGCGGCCAGGATTTCCCGTCGCGCGAGACCTGCAGGCGCAGCACGCCCCTGTCCACCGTGGCGCGCATCCAGAAGTCCGATGCGTCCGCTTCGTACGGGCCGGTGGCCCAGTCCGAGCGACCATCGGTCAATACGCTGCTGAGCATCGGCCGCCCGTCGCTCAGTTCGATGCCGGCCTTCACCCAGCGGCGCGCGTCGACCCGGACCATGAGGCCGGCCTGATCGTAGAGTTGCTCGAACCTGCCGCGCACGCGCAGCTGGCAGGTGAAGCGCGCTGGCGCGGCGATGCCGAGGAAATGCCCGCTGTCGCGGGTGAATCCATAGTGGGTTTCGCGCCAGAAGTCGCCCCCCTTGTCGGTGACGACCTCGAGCACGCCGCCGGGCAGGAGCCGATGGACCCTGGGTGCGTTGAGCCAGGTGCCCGCCTCCCAACCGGCAGGCGCCGCGGCGCGCGCCGCGGTGGCCAGCACGACGCCACCGGCGGCAAGCCCGCCCAGGGTCGCCCGGCGGCCGATATCCACGTCCCGCTCCCCGGAATTCGCCATCGCACTGCTCCTCACGTCGCCGTCTGCGAGGCGCCATCGGTGCGATGGCCTTCGTCGACCTCTTCGGCGAATTTGTACATCCGTACCAATTGAGGTGTCAACCGCGAACTGCGATCATCGGCCCTCGTCGAAACAGCGTTGGACAGGCATGAGCGGCAGGACCTGGCGCCAGGATCCGCACCGGAAGGAAGCGATCGAGCAAGCCGCATTGCGGGTGATCCTGGACCACGGCGTCGCGGGCACCACGTTCCGCAAGGTCGCCGAGGACGCCGGCGTGCCGCTCAGCGCCACCACCTACTATTTCGGCTCGATGCACGACCTGCTGGTCGCCGCGTTCAGCCGATTTTCCCAGGACGTGTCCGCCGACTTCGCCGCCGAAATCCGCACCGCGCAGAACCGCGACCAGGCCTGCGACGCAGTGGTGAACATCATCTTCGCCGAGGGCACGGCGTCCCCGCGGGTGCTGCTGCTGAGCTACGAACTGTATGCCTTCGCCCGCCGCCATCCGGAGATGACCGCGATCATGCAGCAGTGGATGGCCAGGAGCCGGGCCGCCCTGGAAACGCAGTTCTCCGCCACGGCATCCGCCGCCATCGATGCCTTCATCGAAGGCGCCACGATCCACCGCTCGGTGGTGCCCATGGACAGGCAGCGCGTGCGCGATGCGATAGCGAAGCTCGCCGCGCTGTAGCCGGCGATGGCAGGAGCGCACGTGGGCATCGCGCTGCCCCCGGTAGGCGAAGCATGGCTCCGGGACGCCGCCGCGTGTTGCATGGTCCTTCCCGCCGGAGCCTTGCCGCACCGCGGTGCGCGCACCCATGGCAGGGCCGACCCGGGGCAAGGCGGGCCATGAAACACGTGGCGGATGAGCAGCATCGCCCCCTGTCAGCTGCACCTGCGAGCCGCTGTGAACTGCATCCCGGCGGCGCAGTGCCGTTCCTGAACAGGGCGTTTAATTTATGTACTAGTCAGTTCGGGATTCAGGGCGAGTTCGGGTCGCTAACGGATAATTTACATATCGGCAGCGAACGGCCCCACGCCTCAGCGCCGACAAACCAATAACGAAGGTACCCGATTATGAAGACCTCTCTGCTTGCTCTCGGCCTCCTGGCCACCCTGCCGTTCGCCGCTTCGGCTGCCGAAGGCCTTTCCTACAACTATGCCGAAGCCGGCTACGTCAAGACCGACGCCAATGGCGGCGACGCTGACGGCTGGGCGGTGAAGGGTTCCTACGCGTTCCACCCGAACTTCAGCGTGTTCGGCGACTTCAACCGCCAGAAGACCGACCTCGGCGACGTGCGCGTCGACCAGTGGCGCGTCGGCGCCGGCTACAACCACGAGATCGCGACCAGCACCGACCTGGTGACCCGCGTGGCCTACAACCGTTTCGCCCCGGAATACGGCACCAAGTTCAACGGCTGGAGCGCCGAAGCGGGTATCCGCACCGCGTTCAACCCGTACCTGGAAGTCTATGCCCTGGGTGGTTACGAGGACTACCTGAAGAAGGACGGCATCAATCCGGAAGGCACCTTCTACGGCCGTCTGGGCGCCCAGGCCAAGCTGAACCAGAACTGGGGCCTGAGCGCCGACCTGAAGATGGACCGCCACGGCGACAAGGAATGGTTCGTCGGCCCGCGCTTCAGCTGGTAAGCGTTGCCTAGCGCCGCGCGCGTCGTCTCTCTCTCCCGCCGCGCGCGGCTCGGAAAGCCCGGTCTCACGACCGGGCTTTTTTTTGCCTGTCCGATCCGGACACCGGTGCCGCGCCGGCGTGCGGAAACGAAAACGCCCGGCCAGGCCGGGCGTTTTCGTTTCCGACATCGGTCGGGTCAACTGAACAAGGTGGTCGGGTACTCGGGCTTCTGTTCGCGCGCCAGCAACTGCTGCAAGCCGACCGCCGGGGTCAGCTCGCCGTGCAGGACCGCGCGCACCGCGTTGGAGATCGGCAGGTCGATGCCGTGGCGCTCGGCCTGGCGCATCACCTCGTCGGCGGTCTGCACCGACTCGACCACCTGGCCGATCGCGCGCACGGCCTCCTGCAGCGGCTGCCCGCGTCCCAGCGCCAGGCCCAGCCGGCGGTTGCGCGACAGATCGCCGGTACAGGTGAGCACCAGGTCGCCGAGCCCGGCCAGGCCCATCAGCGTCTCCGGCTTGGCGCCGATCGCCGCGGCCAGCCGCAGCATCTCGTTGAGGCCGCGGGTGATCAGGCCGGCGCGGGCGTTGAGGCCCAGCTCCATGCCATCGGCCACGCCCGTGGCCACCGCCAGCACGTTCTTCATCGCCCCGCCCAACTCGGCACCGACCATATCGTCGCCGGTATAGGCGCGGAAGGTCGGGCCGTGCATGGCGTCGGCGACCTGCTGCGCGAACGCGGCATCGCCGTGCACGGTCACCGCGGTCGGCAGGTCCAGGGCCACTTCCTTGGCGAAGGACGGGCCGGTGACCACCGCCAGCGGCACCGCTTCGCCGAGGATCTCCTGCGCCACTTCGTGCAGGAAACGCCCGGAGCCGGTCTCGAAGCCCTTGGTCGCCCAGGCCACGCCGGCCTGCGCCGGGCGCAGCGGCGCCAGTTGGCGCAAGGTCTCGGTGAACGCATGCGACGGCACCACCACCAGGATCCAGTCGGCGCCGTCGATGGCGGTGGCCAGATCGGTGGTGGCCTGCAGGCCCTCCGGCAGCGCGATCCCAGGCAGGTAGCGCGGGTTTTCGTGGCGTTGCTGGATGGCCTCGGCCACGACGGCATCGCGGCCCCACAGCACGGTCGGATAGCCGTGCCGTGCGGTCAGCGACGCCAGCGCCGTGCCCCAGGAGCCAGCGCCGAGCACGGCGATCTTCTTCTTGGCGTTATCGCGCATGCGCAACGGCGGACGCGCTCAGGCGTTGCCGGCCGGCTCCGAATCGGCCAGCGACTGGCCCTCGCCCTGCTGCGCGCGCTGGCGCAGGGTCTCGGCGTACAGGGCCTCGAAGTTGATCGGCTGCAGGAAGAACGGCGGGAAGCCGCCGGCCTGGATCAGGTCGCTGACCAGCGAGCGCACGTACGGGAACAGGATGCTCGGGCACTGGGTGCCGAGCAGCACGTCCACCGCCTGCGGGTCCAGGCCGACCAGGCCGAACACGCCGGCCTGCTGCACTTCGGCCACGTAGGCGGTCTTGCCGCCGGCGGTGCAGGTCAGAGTCACGGCCAGCACGACCTCGAAGGCCTGGTCGTTGAGCTGCTGCACGCGCTGATTGAGGTTGAGCTGCAGCTCCGGCTGCGCGTTGTCGTTGAACACCGACGGCGCGTTGGGGGACTCGAAGGACACGTCCTTGACGTAGATCTTCTCGATGGTGAAAGCGGGACCGGCCGCGGCGTCGGCCGGCGCCGCGGCGCCGTTGTTGGTGAGGTCGGACATTGCTTGACTCCGGTGGATTCGGTAACAGAAAGAAACGGGATTATCACACGCCGGCCACGACCCTCGAGGTCCGGCCGGGCGCGGTCTCAGCGGCCCTTGACCAGCGGCAGCTCGGCCTGCTGCCAGGCGGCGATGCCGCCCTCCAGCACGTAGACCTGCTCGAAGCCGGCCTTCTTCAACTGCTTGGCGGCGCCGTCGGCGGTGGTGCCGGTGCGGCAGACCAGCACCACCGGCTGCGCC
>JBEVKG010000190.1:0-10650 GCA_040509765.1 Xanthomonas sp. | reverse complement strand
GCCTGCTCGAAGAACATCCAGAACAGCACGTTGAAGGCGAAGATGATGAGCATCGCGATGACCTTGTCGCGCGCCACCTTGCCGTTGCGGATGCCTTCCACCAGCAGCATGATCGCCAGGGCCACGAACATGGTGCTGAGGATCCACTGCAGCACTTCGGCGCCGGCGGCCAGCGCCAGGTACACCGCCGGGATCGCCACCAGCATGCCCAGCAGCACGTAGACCACGCGCATGCCGCCGGCAGCGCCCGGCAACGGCGCGCCGATGCCCTTGAGCTGGCGGCGGCCGAACCAGAACCACACCAGGCTGATCAGCATGCCGATGCCCGAGGCGATGAACACCATCTTGTAGGACGGCATCGCCTCGGTGCCGAACACCTTCTCGGCCAGCTGCTGGGTCAGCCACGGCGCGATCATCGCGCCCAGGTTGATGCCCATGTAGAAGATGGTGAATCCGCTGTCGCGGCGCGGATCGGCGGCGCTGTACAGCTGGCCGACCATGGTCGAGATGTTGGGTTTGAACAGGCCGTTGCCGACCACCACGGTGGCCAGGCCCAGCTCGAAGATCTGCGGGTTGGGCACGGAGATCAGGAACAGGCCGGTGGACATGACCGCGGCACCGACCAGGATCGAGCGCTGGTAGCCGAGCACCCGGTCGGCGATGTAGCCGCCGAAGATCGCCGCCGCGTACACCAGCGCCAGGTACGCGCCGTAGGTGGCGCTGGCCGAGGCCTGGCCGGTGCCCTGGCCGCCATGGAACTGCGCCACGATGTACAGCACCAGCGCCCAGCGGATGCCGTAGAACGCGAAACGTTCCCAGAACTCGGTCATGAACAGCATCCACAGGGGACGCGGATGACCCAGCAGGGTCTTGAATTCGGGCGGTTGCGCTGACGGCGGCTGCGGTGAGGCGGGGTGGTTCGACGCGACGACGTCAACGCTCATGCGGTGTTCCCTTGCGTATTCAGGATGGGCTGGGGCGGTGCGTCCGGCCAGGCCGGGCAACGGGCGAGGATCACCGAGCGACGGCGTGGCGTCAAATGTCCGTCCGCGCGGACGCCCTGAGTGCAGAGCTCGCGCCCCGCAGAACCGCGGTCTTGGGGCGGCGAGGCGGCGGCCGCGCACGCGCGTCGTGCTGCACGCGAACATGGCCGGGCAGCGTCCGGAGCGGCGCCGGTCCGGTCCGTGTGCGCACGGCTGCACGTGCGTCCATGGACGTGCCTGGCACGCTACTGCGAGGACGACCCCTGCGTGGCCGCCGTCGCATCGACGGCCTCCGGGCCGCGGCTCTCCAGCCCCACCGAGGTGCGCACCTCGAACAATTCGGGAAAGAAGGTCAGCGCCAGCGCCTGCTGCAGGAAGCCGACGCCGCTGGAACCGCCGGTGCCGCGCTTGAAGCCGATCACCCGCATCACCGTGCGCATGTGGCGGAAGCGCCACAGCTGGAACTGGGTCTCCAGGTCCACCAGGTCCTCGCACAGCGCGTACTCGCGCCAGTAGCGGTCGGTGTTCTCGTAGATGCGCTCGAACACCGGGCGCAGCAGCGGGTCGCTGACGTGCGGCTGGCGCCAGTCGCGGGCGTGGTACGGCGCCGGCACCGCATGGCCGAAGCGGGCCAGGGAGCGCAGGAACTCCTCGTACAGGCTGGGCGCCTCCAGCACCGTCTGCAGCGCCGCCTGGCCCTGCGGGTCGTGGTCGAACACCGGCAGCATCTGCGCGTTCTTGTTGCCGAGCATGAATTCGATGGTGCGGTACTGCAGCGACTGGAACCCGGAGGACGGGCCGAGCACGTCGCGAAAGCCCATGTACTCGGACGGGGTCAGGGTCTCCAGCACCGACCACTGCTCGGTGAGCAGGCGCAGCACCTGCTTGCTGCGCGCCAGCACCTTGCGGCACTGCCACACCTGGTCGCGCTGCAGGTGCGCGATCGCCGCGCCCAGCTCGTGCGCCAGCAGCTTCAGCCACAGCTCGGAGGTCTGGTGCTGGACGATGAACAGCAGTTCGTCGTGGTGCGGCGGGTTCGACAGCGGCTGCTGCGCCGACAGCAGCCGGTCCAGGCGCAGATAGCCGCCATAGGTCAGGCGGCCTTCCAGGTCGGTGTGGATGCCGGCTTCGAGCGGGCGCTGGTTCTGTTCGACGGGCATGGGCGGCGTGGGCGTTCCGGGGCCGGCAAGGGTACCGCAGCGACGGATGTCACACATTGGTCAGCACCGGCTGACAAACTCCGGCACAATCATCGGCGGCGCCGGGGGGGCGCCGTCGGGTCATCTGCGTAAGAGCGGCTCACAAAACTACTGCGCAGCCACCAGGCGGGCGCGGACGGTGCTCGGAATCCTCATGTACCACTCGTACACTGCGGTTCCTCCGCGCCGTCCGCACCCACCTGGCGACTGCTCGCTACGTTTCGTTAGCCACTCTTAAGTCCACGTCTTCAAGGATTGGGGAGATCTTGTTCATGCGAACCATGCTGCTTCGAGCTGCAGTGTTGTCGTGCGCGTTGGGGTGTGCCGGGTACGCCCAGGCACAGGTGGTCATCAGCCAGGTCTATGGCGGTGGCGGCAACAGCGGCGCCACCTACAAGAGCGATTTCGTCGAATTGCACAACAACGGCAGCGAGGCGGTGAGCCTGGCCGGCTGGTCGGTGCAGTACGCCTCGGCCGCCGGCAGCAGCTGGCAGGTCACGACGCTGAGCGGCAGCATCGCGCCGGGCGGCTACTACCTGGTCAAGCAGGCCGACGGCAGCGGCGGCAGCACCGCGCTGCCCACGCCCGATGCCACCGGCACCATCGCCATGAGCGGCACCGCCGGCAAGATCGCGCTGAGCAAGAGCAGCGCCGCGCTGAGCGGCGCCTGCCCTGCCGGCAACGCCGACTTCGTCGGCTACGGCAGCAGCGCCAGCTGCGCCGAGGGTAGCGCCCCGACCGCCGCGCCCAGCAACACCCTGGCGGTACTGCGCGGCAACGGCGGCTGCAGCGACAGCGACAACAACAACGCCGATTTCGCCACCGGCGCGCCGACCCCGCGCAACAGCGCCGCGCCGGTCAGCCTGTGCGGCGGCGGCAACCTGCCGGTGGCCAGCGTGGCCAACGTCAGCCGCGCCGAGGGCGACAGCGGCAGCACCGCGTTCGTGTTCACGGTGACGCTGAGCCAGCCGGCCGGCAGCGCCGGGGTGAGCTTCACCGTCGCCACCCGCGACGGCACCGCCACCGCCGGCAGCGACTACCAGGCGCTGGCCGCGACCCCGGTGACCATCCCCGCCGGCGAGAGCAGCGCCGAGGTGCGCGTGCTGGTCAACGGCGACACCAGCAACGAACCCGACGAGACCTTCTACCTCGACATCAGCGGGATCAACGGCGCGCTGCCGTCCACGCTGACCGCCAGCGGGGTGATCCTCAACGACGACTTCAACCTGGTGCCGATCCACAGCATCCAGGGCAGCGGCGCGCGCTCGCCGCTGGTCGGCCAGGTGGTCGCCACCAGTGGCATCGTCACCGCGCGGCGCAGCGCCGGCTTCTTCCTGCAGACGCCCGACGCCCAGGCCGACGCCGACCCGCTCACCTCCGAGGGCATCTACGTCTACACCGGCAGCGCGCCGCCGGCCGAGGCCGCGGTGGGCAACGCGGTGCGGGTGCAGGCCACGGTGGTCGAATACGTGCCCAGCACCGACCCCGGCCAGCCGCCGCTGACCGAACTGAGTTCGCCGACGGTGCTGCTGCAGTCCACCGGCAATCCGCTGCCGGCGGCGGTCGAGCTGACCACCCGCTTCCCCGACCCGAACGGCGCCTACGACCAGCTCGAGCGCCTGGAAGGCATGCGCGTCATCGTGCCCAGCCTGACCGTCAACACGCCGACCCTGGGCAACGTCAACGAGACCAACGCCAGCGCGACCAGCAACGGCGTGTTCCATGCCGTGGTCACCGGCCTGCCGCGCGCCTGGCGCACGGCCGGCGTGCAGCAGCCCGACGCGTTGCCGGCCGGCTCGCCGGCGGACGTGCCGCGCTGGAACACCAGCCCGCAGGTGATCGCGGTCGGCAGCGCCGGCCTCGGCGGCGAGCGCATCGACGTGGCCGCCGGCTGCACCGTGCTCGGCGTCAGCGGCCCGCTGGACTACAGCTTCCGCCGCTACACGATCTACCCGGAAACCGCGCCCAGCGTGCAGTGCGACGGCGCCGACCAGCCCAAGCCGGCCCCGGCGCCGCAGGCCGACGACGTCAACATCGCCACCTACAACATGGAGCGCTTCTTCGACGACAAGAACGATCCGGCGATCGGCGAACCGGTGCTGACCGCGGCCGCCTACCAGGCGCGCCTCAACAAGGCCTCGCTGGCGATCCGCAACTACCTCAACACCCCCGACATCCTCGGCACGGTGGAGATCGAGAACCTGAGCGTGCTGCAGACCCTGGCCGACCGCGTCAACCGCGACGCGGTGGCCGCCGGCCAGCCCGACCCGCAGTACGTGGCCTACCTGCAGGAAGGCAACGACGTGGGCGGCATCGACGTCGGCTTCCTGGTCAAGACCGCGCAGATCGGCGCCGGCATCGCCCGCGTCGAAGTGATCTCGGTGAGCCAGGAAGGCAAGGCCGCCACCTGGACCGAACCCAGCGGCACCGTCAGCCTGCTCAACGACCGTCCGCCGCTGCTGCTGAAGGCGGTGGTGCATTTCGCCGACGGCCGCGCGTTGCCGCTGACCGTGGTCGAGGTGCACCAGCGCTCGCTCAACGGCGCCGAGACCGACGACGCCAGCGGCCAGCGCATCCGCGCCAAGCGCCAGGCGCAGGCGGTGTTCCTGGCCAACCTGCTGCAGGCGCGCCAGGCCGCCGACCCCACCGAGCAGTTGCTGGTGATGGGCGACTTCAATGCCTTCGAGTTCAACGACGGCTACGTCGATGCGATGGGCACGATCACCGGCCTGCCGGCGCCCGACGCGCAGACCGTGGTCGCCGGCGACGGCGCCACCCTGGTCGATCCGGCGCTGTACAACCTGACCCTGCTGTCGACGCCGGACCAGAGCTACTCCTACGCCTACGACGGCAACGTGCAGTCGCTGGACCACATCCTGGCCAACCGCGCGCTGATGCGCTCGGCGCAGATCGCCGGCCTCAGCGAAGCCCATGCGCGGCTCAACGCCGACTTCCCGGCCGTGGCCCGCAACGACGCTAACTCGCCGGCGCGGCTGTCCGACCACGACCCGGCGGTGGTGCTGATCAAGCTCAAGCCGCTGGAGCGTGCCGACCTGAGCCTGCGCGTGAGCGCCGCCAACGCGTCGGTCTATGCCGGCGACACCATCCGCTACAGCGTCACCCTGGCCAACGCCGGTCCGGACGCGGCGCGCGCGGCCGCGGTCGCCTTCGCCCTGGACGCGGCGGTGGCCCCGAGCGTGACCGCTGCCCCGGGCTGGGACTGCGCCGCGCCGGTCGTGGCTGCGCAGACCGTGGTCACCTGCAGCACCGCGCAGTTCGCCGCCGGCACCACGCCGCGCTTCGAGCTGGCGGTGCCGGCCGGCGCCGCCCTGGTCGGGCGCAGCCTGAGCCTGGCCGCATCGGTGGCCGCGCAGACCGAGGACCCCAACCCCGGCGACAACGGCGGCAGCGCCACGGTCGCGGTGCAGGCGCGTCCGGCCGGCGACCTGGCGGTATCGATCGACGGCCCGGCCACCTTGCCGTTCCTGGCCTTCTTCGCCGACTACCGCATCGACGTGCGCAATCACGGCACTGCCCCGGTGCAGGGTGACAGCCTGGAGATCGACGGCAGCACCCTGTCGGCGCTGACCGCGCTGGTGCCGCCGCGCGGCTGGCAGTGCGTGCGGCAGAACCACGGCCTGCGCAGCGCGCGCTTCCAATGCCGCAGCGGTGCCGACCTGGCACCGGGCGCCAGTGCCGCGTTCCGCCTGAGCCTGGCGACGCGGCCGTTGCCGGCCGACCGCCAGATCGTGATCGGCGCCAGCGCCGGCTCGACCTCGGCCGATGCCGATCCCAGCGACAACAGCGCGCGCTTCAGCACGCGCGTGGAGGGGCTGCGCCTGTTCGGCCGCTGAACCCGGCAAACGGTGCAACCGGAAGGGCGTGGCCGCGAGGTCACGCCCTTCTTGCTTGGGGCAGCGCCGGCCCGGCGCTGATCGCTTCCCTGGTCGACGTTCAGCGGCCCTGGTCGCGATTGCGCAGGAGCGGCTTCAGCCGCGAGGGGCGTTATCGGGAACGCCTCGTCGCGGCTGAAGCCGCGCCTACGGGGCACAGATGGGACTAGATCCAGGCGGCTGATCGCGGCCGAGCAGGTGCCGGGACGTGTCCTCGATGCGCGCCTGCGCGCGCGCCTTCCGTTCTTGTCCGCTGCTTCCGCGCTCCGACGCGCCCCCCACGCCGGCACCAGCACCGCCACCGGTGGACACCCACGGGCACATGAACGGCATGCATCGCACTGCAACATCGTCGATACCCAACGCCATCAATCCGCAACGCGGTGCGACCAGGCTTTTCTTGTGCGATACGGCATCCGGGCGTGCTGCGGTGCACGACGGCTTTTGTGCACGGCTTCCTTAACATGCCGACTCATATCATTTGAAACTTGTTGTCGAGAGCGCCATCGCCATGAGCATCGCCGCCCAGTTCGAAATTGAGTTCCTGCAGTACCTCGACGCGGGCGGCCAGCCGGTCCGCGACGCGCTTCCGGCCGATTCGGCCAACCCACAGACGCTGCTGGCGCTGTTCAAGCAGATGCTCTACGTGCGCACCTTCGACAGCAAGGCGGTGGCCCTGCAACGCACCGGCAAGCTGGGCACCTATGCCTCCTGCCTGGGCCACGAGGCCACCCACATCGGCATCGGCGCGTCGATGCGCCGCGGCGACGTGCTGGCGCCCAGCTACCGCGAGTACGGCGCCATGTTCATGCGCGGCGTGCGCCCGCGCGAGATCCTGCTGTACTGGGGCGGCGACGAGCGCGGCAGCGACTTCCAGCGCGATTCCGACGCCGCCCGCGACTTCCCGATCTGCGTGCCGATCTCCACCCAGTGCCTGCACGCCGCCGGCGCCGCGCTGGCGTTCAAGCTGCGCGGCGAGGCGCAGGTGGCCGTGGCCACCTGCGGCGACGGCGGCTCGTCCAAGACCGACTTCTACGCCGCGCTCAATTCCGCCGGCGCCTACCAGTTGCCGCTGATCCTGTGCGTGATCAACAACGGCTGGGCGATCTCGGTGCCGCGCAACGCCCAGACCGGCGCGCAGACCCTGGCGCAGAAGGGCCTGGCCGGCGGCCTGCACTGCCTGCAGGTGGACGGCAACGACCTGATCGCGGTACTGGAGGCGATGCGCCAGGCGCGCGAGCGCGCGCTGGCCGGCCAGGGCGGCACGGTGATCGAGTTCATGACCTACCGCCTGTCCGACCACACCACCGCCGACGACGCGCGCCGCTACCGCGACGACGCCGAGGTCAAGCAGGCCTGGGAACGCGAGCCGCTGCTGCGCCTGCGCGCCTGGCTGAGCGCGCAGGGGCTGTGGAGCGAGGACGAGGAAGCGGCGTGGAAGCAGGAATGCGCACGCCTGGCCGACATCGAACTCAACGCCTACCTGGAGACCCCGGTGCAGCCGGTGGAAGCCATGTTCGATTACCTGTACGCCGACCCGCCGCCGGACCTGCTCGCGCAGCGCGCCGAGGCCATCGCCCTGGAGCAGCGCCATGGATGAGCTCAGCCCTCGCCTCGCCGATCACACGGCCGCGCCTGCGGCCGGCACCGCCCACAGCGCCGCCACCGCGCGCGGAGACAGCCCGATGACCAGCACGCCCATTACCTTGATCGAAGCGGTGACCCAGGCGCTGGCCTGGGAACTGCAGCACGACCCGTCGGTGCTGGTGCTGGGCGAGGACGTGGGCGTCAACGGCGGCGTGTTCCGCGCCACCGCCGGGCTGCAGCAGCGCTTCGGCGCGCAGCGCGTGCTCGACACGCCGCTGGACGAAACCACCATCGCCGGGCTCAGCGTCGGCCTCGCCGCGCAGGGCATGAGGCCGGTGGCCGAGGCCCAGTTCGACGGCTTCGTCTATCCGATGGTCGATCATCTGATCTGCCACGCCGCGCGCCTGCGCACCCGCACCCGCGGCCGCCTGCACTGCCCGATGGTGCTGCGCGTGCCGTGGGGCGGCGGCATCCGCGCGCCGGAACACCACAGCGAAGCCAACGAATCCATCTTCACCAACGTGCCGGGCCTGCGCGTGGTGCTGCCGTCCTCGCCGCAGCGCGCCTACGGCCAGCTGCTGGCGGCGATCCGCGAGCCGGATCCGGTGATCTACATGGAGCCCAAGCGCATCTACCGGCAGTACAAGGAAGTGGTCGCCGACGACGGCGAGGCGTTGCCGCTGGACGTGTGCTTCGTGCTGCGCGACGGCAGCGACGTGACGCTGGTCGCCTGGGGCGCGCAGGTCAAGGAAGCGCTGGAGGCCGCCGACCGGCTCGCCGCCGACGGCATCAGCGCCGAAGTGATCGACGTGGCCACGCTGCGCCCGCTGGACTTCGACACCATCGCCGAATCGGTGGCGCGCACCGGCCGCTGCGTGATCGTGCAGGAGGCCCCGCGCAGCGCCGGCTTCGGCGCCGAGATCGCCGCGCGCCTGGCCGAGCAGTCGATGTACGACCTGGTCGCGCCGGTGCAGCGCGTGACCGGCTACGACACCCACATCCCGCTGTTCCGCCTGGAAATGAAGTACCTGCCGAGCACCGAGAAGATCGTTGCGGCGGCCAAACGGGCGATGGCCGCGGGTTGATATGCAGGCACGTCTGATCAGCGATTACCGCGCCGCCTATCCGCATCCGATCCGCATCGCCACCGGCGAGCGGGTCGCGCTCGGCGTGCGCGACGAGGAGTGGCCGGCGTTCGTCTGGATTACCGGCAACGCCGGCACTGCCGGGTGGGCGCCGCTGGCGTGGCTGCAGCCGACCGGCGACGGCCATGCCGTGGCGCTGCGCGACTACGACGCGCGCGAACTCGATGCCGCGCAGGGCGACACCGTCGTCCTGCATCACGAATACGGCGACTGGTGGTGGGCCGAGCGCGCCGACGGCACGCAGGGCTGGCTGCCGGCACGCGACCTGGAACTGCTGGAAGAGACCACATGAGCCAAACCAAGAATTTCAATCTGCCCGACCTGGGCGAAGGCCTGCCCGACGCCACCATCGTCGAGTGGTTCGTCAAGGAAGGCGACACCATCCGGCTGGACGAGCCGCTGGTGTCGATGGAAACCGCCAAGGCGGTGGTCGAAGTGCCCTCGCCGGTCTCCGGCAAGGTGCTGAAGCTGGCCGGCGCGCCGGGCGACATCGTCGTCACCGGCAGCATGCTGGCGCAGTTCGCGCCCGACCCCGACATGCCGCAGCGCGCCGAGGGCCAGGATACCGGCCACCACCACGGCGGCGGCGCGCCGGCCCATCCCTCCAAGGGCGCCGGCGCCGACGCGCCGGGCGACAACGACCGCGTGGTCGCGTCCGACACCGGCGGCGAACTGCCCGATGCCGACGCGACGCCGGGCGGCGGCGAACGCGACGATGCCGGCACCGTGGTCGGCGCGATGCAGAGCTCCAACGCCGTGCACAGCGAGCGCGCCGTGTCGGTCGGCGGCGTGCGCGCGATGCCGGCGGTGCGCGCCCTGGCCAAGAAGCTGGGCGTGGACCTGGGCCGGGTGCGCGCCAGCGGCGCCGACGGCGCGGTCACCCTGGCCGACGTCAAGCAGGCCGCGGCCGATGGCTCGGCGAAGGCGGGCGCCGCTGCAGGAGCGGCATCAGCCGCGACCCCGCGGAGTCCTGCCGTCGCGGCTGAAGCCGCTCCTACGAACGCCCACACCTCGCCAGCACCCTCCACGCGCACCCCGCTCTCCGCCGCCGGCAAGCCGATGCGCACGCAGCCGCCGGGCGTGGCCGTGCAGGGCCAGCCCGAACCACTGAAGGGCGTGCGCCGCAACATGGCCCGGGTCATGGCCGAGGCGCAGCGCCAGGTGGTGCTGACCACGCTCAACGACGATGCCGACCTGCACGCGTGGACGCCGGGCAACGACACCACCGGGCGCCTGGTGCGCGCGATCGTCGTCGCCTGCCAGGCGGTGCCGGCGCTCAACGCCTGGTTCGACGGCGAGGCGCTGACCCGCACCCTGCACGCGCACGTGGACATCGGCATCGCCGTGGACACCGACGACGGCTTGTTCGTCCCCGCCCTGCGCAACGCCGACATGCTCGATGCGCGCGGCGTGCGCGAAGGCATCAACCGCCTGCGCCAGCAGGTGGAGGCGCGCAGCATCCCGGCCTCGGAACTGAGCGGCTACACCATTTCGCTGTCCAACTTCGGCATGTTCGCCGGCCGCTACGCCACGCCGATCGTGGTGCCGCCGTGCGTGGCGATCGTCGCCGCCGGCCGCGCCCGCCATCAACTGGTGCCGGTGATGGGCGGGGTGGAAACACACCGCCTGATGCCGCTGTCGCTGACCTTCGACCACCGCGCCGCGACCGGCGGCGAAGCGGCACGCGTCCTCAAGGCCATGCTCGACGATCTCGCGCTGGCGTCCTGACGGGGAGCGCGCCGCGTTAGCGGCCAAAAAAACCGGCGCCGACCCGATTGCCGGGACAAAAACCCTCCCTCCGGGAGGGTTTTTGTTATTCGCGACTGTGCTGGCGCCGGTCGAG
>JBEVKG010000189.1:0-15034 GCA_040509765.1 Xanthomonas sp. | reverse complement strand
AGGCGCAGCGCGGCCATCAGCATGCCGGGGGTGATCTTGTCGCAGTTGGAGATGCACACCAGCGCGTCGGCGCAGTGCGCGTTGACCATGTACTCGACCGAGTCGGCGATGATCTCGCGGCTGGGCAGCGAGTACAGCATGCCGTCGTGGCCCATGGCGATGCCGTCGTCCACGGCGATGGTGTCGAACTCCTTGGCGACGCCGCCGACGCGCTCGATCTCGCGCGCCACCAGTTGCCCCAGATCCTTCAGGTGCACGTGGCCGGGCACGAACTGGGTGAAGGAATTGGCGATGGCGATGATCGGCTTGTGGAAGTCGGCGTCCTGCATGCCGGTGGCGCGCCACAGGGCGCGGGCGCCGGCCATGTTGCGGCCGTGGGTCGAGGTCTTGGAGCGATAGTCGGGCATGGGGGCAGCGAACGAGCGGGCGGGGAGGCTGGCGATGGTGGCGCGATCGGATCGTTGCTGCTGCAACCGTCCCGGCCGCGCACCGGTGGGCCGATCACGTTAGCACGCACGCTGGGGCCGCCGTGCGCCGGCCAGGAGTGCGAAACGGGTCGCAGATCCGCCTGCCTGCGCTTGGCAGACTGCGCTTGCCGGTGCGTCAGGGGGCGTAGGCCCGGCTCCCATCACGACCACAGGAGGTGTCCATGCTCCGGCATGTGCGTTCGTCGTCTTCCGTTGTTTCCTCCCCCGCCCCGTCCCTTGCTTCCACGCCCGCCGACCCGGGCCGCCGCAGCGTGCTGCGGGCCGGTGTCGGCATCGCTGCCGGCGCTGCACTTTGGGGCCTCGGCGGCCAGGCCCGCGCCGCGGGCACGCTGCCGTTCGCCGGCCTCAACCTGTCCGGGTTGGCGTCCAACAACTTCGTGGACAACGCCGTCATCGATCGGCACTACCGCGACATCCGCGACCAGCACATCGCCATGGCTGGGGCCTGCCCGCTATTCCGCCTGCCCACCACCGCCGCGCGCTTCAGCACCGGCCAGGGCATGCCGCTCAACGCCACGTATTGCGACCAGGTCGAGCAGGTGCTCAATCGGCTCGCGGCGCGCGGCAAAGTGGCGATCCTGGAACTGCACGACTACATGCGCCTGCCGATCAAGGTGGCGAGCAAGTCCGGTTACCGGCGCGATGGGTCCGGCCAGTTGATCGGGCCGGATGGCCGCGCGGTCACCGATCCCGCCGACCAAGCGGTGTGGGACGGCACCTACCGCAAGGGCACGTTCCTGTACCTGGCCTACTTCGACCCCGCCGACAGCCTGCTCAAGCTCTACGAGTACCGCGTGATCGGCACGCCGGGCTGCACGCTGTACAACGCCGCCGGCCTGCCGGATCTGTGGAGTCGCATCGTGCAGCGCTTCCGCTCGCATCCGGCGATCTTCGGCTGGGGCCTGATGAACGAGCCCTACGAGGGGCCGGAGTACAACGCCGATGGCAGCAAGCTGGTGATGGCCGACCACTGGCTGCGCACCGCCACCGCCACCGCGGCGCGCATCTTCGATTTCGACCGATCGCACTACGTGTTCGTCTGCGGCAACGAATACGCCAGCGCCCGCCGGTGGAAAGAGGTATCCAACAACCTGGACACGATCCCCGACCCGTACGACCGCATCGTCTACGAGGCGCACAACTACCTGGACAACGAGGGCAAAGGCGGCGGTGCCTGGGCCAATCGCAATGAAACCGTCGCGCCGGACACCGGCATCGAGATGGTCACGCCGTTCATCGACTGGCTGGCACACAGGGGAAAGCGCGGCTTTCTCGGCGAGCACGGCTATCCGGCGGGCAACGCCAGCGCGGAAGTGGCGACCAAGCGCATGCTCGCGCACCTGCAGGTCAACAACATCCCCAGCACGCAGTGGTGCTTCGGGCCTGGCTGGCCGGAGGGCGACGTACTGGGCATGAGCCAGGATGTCGGCATGGATATCCAGGTGAAGTCCAACATCGCCGCGGTGCAGCCGTATTTCGACGCGCGCCTGTCCAGCTACGTGCCACCGCCGCCGAAGAGCTGACGTCACGAGCGCGCCCGCGGGGGCGCCCGAACGCCGGCCGCGGGTTTCCGCGGCCGGCGGAACCGGGCATCATCGTGGCTGGACTCAGGAAGACGTTGCCATGAAAAGGTCGAAGACGACCGCGTTGTTGCTGATGAGCGCCGCGCCGCTGCTGTTCACCGCCTGCGGGCGCGAGCCGGAAGCGAAGGCGCAGGAAGGCCTTTACACCTCGGTGGATGCCTGCGTGGCGCAGACCCACGACATCGCCACCTGCCGCGAGGCCTTCGCGCAGGCGCAGAAGCAGGCGGCCGAGCAGGGGCCCAAGTACGCCAGCCGCGAGCAATGCGCGCAGGACTATGCGCAAGATCGCTGCGTGGAGCAGCGCGACAGCCACGGCCATTCCTTCATCGGGCCGATGATGACCGGCTTCTTCCTGTCGCAGATGCTCAGCAACAACCGCGCCGGCGCCGGCTTCAATGCCGCGCCCGCGTACCAGGACCGGCAAAATCAGTGGCAGCAGCCGGCGTCCAACGCCGGTGGTGCCGGTGCGGCGGCCAGCGGCACGACGCTGCGCGGCAACCAGACCATGACCCATATCGGCGCCACGCCGAACCGTGCGGTCACCGTCAGCCGCGGCGGCTTCGGCGAATCCGGCGGTGGCCGCGGCTTCGGCAGCTGAGCACGGCTTTTTTCCTCACCGCACGAGATCCCGCATGAAACGCATCGCGATCGTCGAGCGCGGCGACTGGCGCGCCCAGGCCGCGGAGTACGGTTTCCGCTTCCACACCATCGATGGCCAGCGCTACTGGGACGAACGCGCCTACTACGCGTTCAGCCTGCGCCAGATCGAGCGCGACCTGGAAGACCCCAGCGCCGAACTGCATGCGATGGCGATGGGCCTGCTCGACGAGATCGTCGCCAGCGAGGCGCTGATGCAGCGGCTGGCGATCCCGCCGGCGTTCCGCGACTGGATCGCCGACAGTTGGCGGCGCCGCGAACCGCATCTGTACGGGCGCCTGGACCTGGCCTACGACGGCCGCGGCCCGGCCAAGCTGTACGAACTGAACTACGACACGCCGACCTCGCTGTTCGAGTCGGCGTTCTTCCAGTGGCAGTGGCTGGAGGACCAGCGCGCGCAGGGCCGCCTGCCGGAAGACGCCGACCAGTTCAACTCCATCCACGAAGCCTTGCTGGAGCGCTTCGCCGCGCTCGCCGGCGGGCTGCCGCCGCCGCTGTACTTCGCCGCGGTGCGCGATTCGGAAGAGGACCAGGGCACGGTCGCCTACCTGCGCGATTGCGCCGCGCAGGCGGGTGTCGGCGGCGCGCTGATCGCGATCGAGGACATCGGCCTGTCCAGCGACGGCCGCTACACCGACCTGGACGACACGGTGATCGGCGCGCTGTTCAAGCTGTATCCGCTGGAGGACATGTTCGCCGAACGCTTCGGCCAGGCGCTGCCGGGCTCGGGCCTGCGCCTGCTGGAGCCGCCGTGGAAGGCGCTGCTCAGCAACAAGGGCATCCTGCCGCTGCTGTGGGAGCGCCATCGCGGCCATCCGAACCTGCTGCCGGCCGCGTTCGACGATGGCAGCGCGTTGCCGCCGGGCTGGGTACGCAAGCCGCTGCATTCGCGCGAGGGCGCCAACATCGTGCTGCACCTGGACGATGGCCGTGTGCTGGAGAGCGACGGTCCCTATGCCGGCCCCTACATCCGCCAGCAGGCGCATCCGCTGCCGGCGTTCGACGGCCGCTACCCGATGGTAGGCAGCTGGATCGTCGGCGACCGCGCCTGCGGCATCGGCATCCGCGAGGACGACGGCCCGATCACCCGCGACAGCGCGCGGTTCCTGCCGCACGCCATCGTCGAGGACGCGCGGCCGGGCGTGCTGTATGCCTGAGTCTGTGTCGCGCACCGGTGCGGCGTCGCCTGGTGCGCCGCGCCGGCATCGCAACGATGGAACGCCCCTGGCCGCCTATGCGGACCAGGTGGCGGTGCGCTGCCATCGCTGCGGCGCGCCGGGGTGGGTAGTGGCGCAGTGGGAGCCTTACCGCTGGCAGGCGCGATTCCGTTGCGGGCAATGCGCCGCGGGGCTGGACAGCGACGCCGACGACTGGGTGGGAGCGGTGCAGCTAGAAGGTCACCGCGCCTGCGGCCAGTGCGGGCACAAGTGGGTGCGGGTCCGTGCGACGTCGACCGGTGTCACCCCGCCGCCTGCGACCTTGCCCGGGCGTTGCGCGCAGTGCGGGAAAAGCAGCGCGGTGGCCGTCACCATGTACCGCGTGCGCGACGGATCGCCCTGCGATCCGCATTTCGGCCTGCCGCTGGCGCTGGTCGCGCCGACCCGCGCCGGCCTGCTGTGGGCCTACAACCCGCGGCATCTGCAGGAGTTGCAAGACTACGTGGCGGCGACGCTGCGCGAACGCCGCGGCCTGTTCGGCCGCTCGATGGTGGCGCGGTTGCCGGCGTGGATGAAGCTGGCGCGGCACCGGCCACTGATGCTGCGTGCGCTGCAGCGCCTGCAGCAGGCCAGCGCGCAGTTGCCGCCGGTGCCTGCCGCGACGTGAGCGGCCGCGAAGTGCGTGGCGCACTGGCCATGACCAGTAAGACGAAGGACGCCATGCTTCTGCAGATCGCCGACGTGGTCGCTCCGTTGCTCGAACGCCAGGGCTTCGTGCGCCGACGGCATCGGTTCGAAGCGCCCGATGGCAGCGGCAACCTCCGTGGCTATGAGATTTCTCTGTCCAGGAAAAAACCGCATTTTTGTTGCACCTGCGGCTGACGCTATCCAATCCCGGGTTGATGAAGCGCGTCAATGCGGTGCTGAAGCAGGCCTTGCTGGACGCGGACGCGTCGTACCCAGCGAACTGGGACGACGCCATCATCGGCAACGCGATCCAGAACCGGGTGCGGGATCCCACTGTGGCGATGCTGACCGACTGGCGCTGCTTCAAGGCGGCGGACGAAACCCTGGAGACGTTCCGAACACGGTTTTCGATCTGGATGTGCGTGTTCGACACGATCGACGAAGTGCAGGGCTGGCAGGCGCAACTCGTGCAGAGCGTCGCGTTCGCGCAAGATCGGTTTTCAAGTGTGGGATCGGAGGAGTGGTTCATCGAGAACACCTCGTATCCGGCGCTGTATTTGTTGCACGCTCGGGGTCGGCATGCCGAACTGGAACGCAAGTACGAAGAGCTGTTGTCCAACAGCAGATCGAAGAACGAAGTGGCGTTGTTCTTCAAGCATCTGGCCATGAGCTGAAGCGCGTGCAGCGCAGCACGGAATGCGCGTTTCTGGCGTGTTGCTACCTCCCTGGTGTTCGCTGCGCGTTGCCGACGTCGGAGCGGCTTCGGCCAAGACGCGCGGTGGCGTGGGCGTCGGTCGTCTCCGGACGCGGTCGGGACTGAAGTCCCTCCCACAGTGCACCGACTATGCTTGCCGTGTCCCCGTGGAAACGGCGTCAGCCGAGATACGCGGTGGCGTGGGCGTTGGCCGTTTTCGGATGCCGTCGGGATTGAAGTCCCTTCCACAATGCACCGACCACGCGAGCCGTGTCCTTGTGGGAGCGGCTTCAGCCGCGACGCGCGGCGGCGTGCGTGTTGGTCGTGTTCGGGCGCCGTCGGGATTGAAGTCCCTCCCACAGACGGGCAGCATGCTGCCGCGCTGCCATCTACAGCGTCTCTGGACGACACGGTGATCGGCGCGCTGTTCAAGCTGCTGATGTCAGCATGCTCGCCAGCGTGATGAACCCTGATGATGCGATCGCCGAGTCGCCTGTCACTGACTGTACGGCGACTCTCATGTGAGCCTTGACGCCCGAGCTAAGCCGCGCCGCAAAGCGACTTCGGCTTGAATGCATCGCTAGGCCTCAGCACGCAAGCGTTGAAATTGCGTTGAGCTTCCATTTGTAAATCACCCAAAGAAGCGCCAAGGAAAATGCACATAGAGCGCTAATCGCCTTGCTCAAGCGCGAATCCTCGCGCATTCCGATCAGGAGCTCAGTAACGCAGCCAGTCCCCAAGGTTACGGAGACCGGAAGAATCCACATGAAAATTGCCTGCCTCTCGATGGAAGAGCAGTTGGGTACTTGGCCAACGTTCAGCGCAAAGAAGATCCCAGCTACGGCAACCGCCGTGACGGCGAGTTCTGTTAGAACGATGGGTAAGGATTTGTCGCTCATCACCTGAGGCCTAACTAACTAGTGGACCGCGTAAAAGCGGTGTTGCACCCAGTATCGACCAAGGCTGGAGGTCTGAGAAGAAGGAGATTTCTACTCCGCAACCAATGACTTGCTGGATGGCACCGCGGAGCTCTGGCCTTGATACTGGTTGCGTTATTCGACGGTTGAGCAGGCGCATGAGTGAAACCTATGACGATGCAGGCCTCACTGCTTACCTGGCCGCCATGCTGCTGGATCAGGTCGGTGGCCGGCTGCGGCTCGCCATTACAGCCTGCGTACCGAGCAGGCGTCTGTGTGCCGGAGATGGCGCTCATTCCGGCCAACCGTAAGCGGCATCCCGTGCAAAGGGGACCGGCAGCGACGCCATGGGCCGCAGCGCCGCGCTACAGCAACCCATCCCGCTTCACCGCCAGATAGCGCTCGATCAGCGCGGCGGGCAGTTCCTCGCCGGTGACGTCGAGCACCATCACGCCGTGGCTGCGCAGCGCCTCGTGCGCCGCGCTGCGTTGCTGCAGGTAGCGCGCCACCGCGCCGGCCTGCACCGCCTGCGGCAGGTCGTGCACGTCCTCGGCCAGCGCCTGGTCCAGCTCGCGCTCGCGCAGGCTGGCCACGCACACCAGGTGGCGGCGCTGCAGCAGGCGCACCGCGGCCAGCAGGTCTTCGATGTCCTCGTCGCGCACGTTGCTGACCAGCATCACCAGCGCGCGGCGGCGCTGGCGCAGCGACAGTTCGGTGGCTGCGGCCAGGTAGTCGGTGGCCACCGGCTGCGGCTGCAGGTCGTAGCTGGCGCGCAGCAGCACATCGACCGTGGCCATGCCGCGCTGCGGCGCCACCCAGCGCGCGTCGCCGCCGCTGGCCATCATGCCCACCGCATCGCCCTGGCGCAGCGCCAGGTACGACACCACCAGCGCCGCGTTGAGCACATGGTCGAAGTGCGACAGGCCGCGTTCGCTGGCCAGCATGCGCCGCCCGGTGTCGATCAACATCAGCAACTGCTGGTTCTTCTCGTCCTGGTATTCGCGCGAGATCAGCTTGCGCGCGCGCGAGGTCGCCTTCCAGTCGATCTGGCGCAGGCTGTCGCCGATGCGGTACTCGCGCATCTGGTGGAAGTCGGTGCCTTCGCCGCGGCGCCGCTTCAGGTGCGCGCCGACCAGGCGCGAGGCCTGTTCGGCGCTGAACAGGGCGAAGCGGGTCAGCGGCGCGAAGTTGGGATACACGCGCACGGTCTGCGGCGGCCCGGCCAGGCGTTGCTGCCACCACAGGCGCCAGGGCGCATGCAGGCGCAGGTGGGTGCCGTCGAAGACGAAGCGGCCGCGCGCGGTCGGGCGCAGTTGATAGCGCACCTGGGTCTGATGCGCGGCGGGCAGGGTCATGCGCTGCGGCAGGCCTTGCAGCTCCCAGCCGCTGGGCACCAGGTCGAACAGGTCCACGCGCTGGCGCTGCGCGCTGTCCAGGTGCAGCACCACTTCGCGCTGCACGCCCAGCGGCAGCGCTTCGGGCAGGTCGCGGCGCACCTGCGGCGTCGGCCGCCGCCACAGCCGCCATCCATCGAGCGCCGCGACCAGCGCGATGCCCGCCGCGACCGCCTGCCAGCTCCACAGCGGCAGCCAGCCCAGCGCCACGGCCAGGCCGTACAGCGCCCACAGCGCGAGCAAGGCCAGCAGGAGCGGGGCGGGTCTCATCGCTGGGGGGCCGGGAATGGGGAATGGGGAATGGGGAATCGGAAAAGCGGCAGGGCTGCAGCGCGACGCATCGCTGCGTCCGTCGCCTCATCGCAATCGGGAATCACTGGAAACGCCGAGCGTCCCGGCTTTTTCCATTCCCGATTCTCCATTCCCGACGCCCGGCTCATTTCCGCGGCGCCTCCACCTTGGCCAGCAGTGCGCTCAGGGCGTCGTCGGCGCTCTGGCCTTCGATCTGCAGCTCCGGAGCCAGGGCGATGCGGTGGCGCAGGGCCGGCTTGGCCACGTCGCGGATGTCGTCGGGGATGACGAAGTCGCGGCCGCACAGCACCGCCTGCGCGCGCGCCGCGCGGACCAGGGCGATGCTGCCGCGCGGGCCGGCGCCCAGGGCGATGCCGGGCCAGCGGCGGGTGGCGGCGACGATGCGCACGGCGTAGTCGATGACCTGCGGGTCGACCGCGATGGCGGCGGTGCCGGCCTGCATCGCCACCACGTCCTCGGCGCCGAGCACGCGCGGCACCTGCGACAGGTCGAAGTCGCCGGCGCTGCGGCCGCTGGTGACCGCGGCGACCATGCGCGCCTCGTCCTCCAGTTGCGGGTAGTCGATCAGGATCTTGAGCAGGAAGCGGTCCAACTGCGCTTCCGGCAGCGGATAGGTGCCCTCCTGCTCGACCGGGTTCTGCGTGGCCAGGGCCAGGAACGGCGGCGCCAGCGGGAAGGCCGTGCCCTCGATGGTGACCTGGCCTTCCTGCATCACTTCCAGCAGCGCCGACTGGGTCTTGGCCGGGGCGCGGTTGATTTCGTCGGCCAGCAGCAGGTGGGTGAATACCGGGCCGCGGCGGATCTTGAAGCTCTCGGTCTTGGGGTCGTACACGGCGTGGCCGCTGACGTCGCTGGGCATCAGGTCCGGGGTGAACTGCACGCGTGCGTAGTTCAGTTCCAGCGCCTGCGCCAGCGCGCGCACCAGCAGGGTCTTGCCGAGACCGGGCACGCCCTCGATCAGCACGTGGCCGCCGGCCAGCAGCGCGATCAGGATCTGCTCCAGCACCTGCGGCTGGCCGATGAAGGCGTGGCCGACCGCGGCGCGGATCGCCTCGGCGCGTTCGATCAGGGCGGGGCCGGCGAGCGGCGCGACGGCGTCGGAGGAGGCGGTGGTCATAACTGGTTTCTCATCTGGACGAGGAGGCGGATGCGCTCGCGCAAGGCGGCGGGTTGATTGGGGGGCGGCGGCTGCAGCGCCTGTTCGACCTGCGCCACCGGCAACTGCAGGCGCTCGGCGATGGCGGCGGCCTGGGCCGGGCCCTCCAGCGCGGCGGCGAGCGGCGCACGCCGGCGCAGCCGCGCCAGGAACGCCTCGCGCATCGCCGCGTGCAGCAGGTCGGCGTGGCCGTAGCGCAGCAGGTGTTCGCCGCTGGCGCGCACGTGTTCCAGCAGCGAGCGGCGATCGGCCGCCGGCGCCGCGCGCAGCGGCCCGAAGCGCTGCATGCGCGACCACAGCCAGGCCAGCAGGATCAGCAGCGCCGGCAGCCAGGCCGGCCAGCCGCGGGTGAACAGGGTGCGCCACAGCGACGGCAGTTCGGCCGAGTAGATCAGGTGGATGGTGCCCTGGCCGTAGTTCGGCCCCAGCACCTGCCGGGCCAGCAGGCGGTTGCCGGCGTCGCGCAACCCGCCGCTGCGCAGCACCGGGTCGTTCTCCATCGGCGAGCCCTCGAACATCTCGCCGAGCCGGCCGTTCTGGTTCTCGAGGAAATCCAGTTGCGCCAGCACGTCCACGCTGCCGTCGCCGTAGGGCACGCGCGCAAACACGAAGTCGTCGTCCTCGCCGCTCCACCAGTTGTCGGGCGTGTCCGGATCGATGTGGAAGCGGCGGCCGTCGCAGAAGACTTTCTGCGGCGCTGCGCCCGGCACCGCCATCACCAGGCAGTTGTCCGGGCCGCGCGCCTCGACGGTGATGTCCAGCGCTTCCAGGATCGGCACGTCGCCGCGCTTGACCTCGGCGGTGGGCGTGCGCAGCACCAGATGTCCGCCGTGCTCCACCCAGTCCAGCAAGGCGTCGCTGTCGGCCTTGCCGAGCATGCGCGGATCGCCGTACAGCACCACGCTGTCGTGCGGGCGCAGGCGCATCGCCGCCAGGTCCAGGCGCTGCCGCGACTCGGCGCGCACGCCGTCGGCGCGCAGGGTCTGGCGCAGCGCGTACAGCGGGTTGTAGGCAGCCTCGCCGCGCGGCGGCAGCACGATCACCCGCTCGGCGCGTTCGTAGCGGCCAAAGAACCAGGCCGCGGCCACGCTGGCCACGATCAGGCCGACCAGGAAGATCAGCGCATTGCGCGTGCCGCTGTTCATGCCTGCCACCGGAACTGGCGCTGCAGGTCGTCGACCAGCGCGTCGAAGGCGCCGTCCTCGGGCAACCGGCCGGCGTAGGCGGCGTGCTGCCAGACCCGCACCATGCGCGCGAACAGGCTGCGGTCGGCGTCCTCGGGCAGGCGCTGCGCCGCGCGCAGGCACTGCGCCTCGGTGGCGCTGGGCGGCAACACTAGGTCGGCGCGCTCGCACAGCGTCGCCACGCTGGCCCGATACAGCAGCGCCAGCGCATCGCGGTGGCGCCCCTCGCGCCAGGCGCGCCGCGCCACCGTCGCCACGTCGTCGGGCAGCGGTTGCGGCGCCAGCACCGGCACGTGCTCCGGCGCTGCCGGCCGCGTCGCGCGGCCGCGTCCGACCCCGCGCATCCACGGCAGCCAGTGCCTGACGGTCAGCAGCAGCACCAGCAGCAGGATCCCTGCCAGCACCCACATGCCCCACTTGCCGACGAAGGCGATGGCCTGGGCGGCGGCCTTGATCCATTTGCCGAACGCCGAGGCGTCGCGCTTGTCGTCGGGCTTGGGCGGTTCGTCGGGATTGCGTTTCTTCCAGTAGCCGATGGTGCGCTTGGCGGTCAGCAGCGGATCGGCGTAGGCGCGGTCGGCGGCGCGGGCGAAGCGCGCATCGGCGGCGGGCACGGTGTCGAATACTTCGTCCAGCGGGACCGGGCGCGCGCCGTGGTGGTGACTGTCGGTGTTGTGCGCGGGAGCGGCCTTGCTGTCGGCATCGGTCTCGGCGTCAGCGTCGTCGCTCTCGCCATGGCGCGCGTCGTTGGCGGTCGCGGCGGGAGCCTGCTGCTCCGCCGAGGTCTGCACCGCCGTGGCGTCGGCCGCCGGCTGCGCACGCAGCGCCGCGGCCGGCGCGGCGAGCAGGGCCCCGCACAGCAGCGCCAGCGGCGCGGCAGTGCGCAGGCGCGCGGCCAGCCGGCGCAGCGCCATCTCCACGTCCCACGCTTCGAGCTGGGTGCGGCGGTTGAGGTACAGGCCGAAGCCGGCGCCGACGAAGAACGGTTCGATCAGGGTCATCGCCAGCCAGCCGATGGCGTTGAAGCCGATGTCGGCCCACACCGGCGTCTGATCGCCGATCAACGCCCAGGCCGCGCGCGCGGTTTCCGGCAGCAGGTCGATGGGGACGAACATGAAGATCATGGCGATGCAGGCGAGGCACAGCATCGCCTCGAAATGCCAGTACACGCTGGCCAGCAGCAGCGCATGGCCGTAGATGGCCCCGCCGAGGGTGCGGCGGCGTTCGCGCTGCTGCTCGGCGCTTGCGCCTTCCAGCAGTTCCAGCGGCATGAACACGCTGCGTGCCGGGCTCAGCCGGCGCCAGGTCAGGTAGCCGAGCAGCGTGCGCCAGCCCCAGGCGCCCTGCGCGCGCACGGTGTCGCGCACGCGCGGCACGTCGCCAAACACCGCGCGCGAGATCACGAACAGCGGAATCCGGTCCAGCACCGGCTTCAGCCACCACAGCAGCAGCGGCGCCAGCCACAGCTGGTCGATCGCCCAGGCACCGAGGTTGAGCACGGCGAACAGCGGCAGGGTGATCAGCAGCCAGGGCTTCCAGATCGCCCCGGCGTGGCGGCGGACCAGAGCGCTGCCCAGTTCCATCGCCTCCCAGGCCGAGCGCGCGCGCAGCACCACGTCCAGGCGCTCAATCCGCATCGATGACCTCCGCGCGGCCGCGCCCGCCGCGCCACAGCCACGCCAGTACCAGCGTCCACAGCACCGCGGACACGCTGTACTTGATCCACGCCGGCACGGTCGCGCTGGACGACCAGAATGCTTCGATGAAGGCGGCCACCAGCAGCATCGCGGCCACGCCCAGGCACAGCCGGGCGCCGATCTTGCCGCCTTCCACCAGCGCATCGGTGCGCCGCCGCCGTCCCGGCGCCAGCACCTTCAGGCCCAACTGCAGGCCGGCGCCGCCGGCGATCACGATCGCGGTCAGTTCGAACGGCGCATGCCCGGCGACGAAGCGCCAGAAGGTGACGCCGTAGCCGATCTGGTGCAGGTGCCCGGCCACCGAGCCGATGGTGATGCCGTTGAACAGCAGCACCAGCACCGTGCCCAGTCCCGCCAGCAGACCGCTGGCGAAGGTGCGCAGACCGATGCTGATGTTGTTCATGATGTAGTGGCCGAACATCTGCCAATCGGTGCCGCTGTCGCGGCCGAGCTTCTGCGCGCTGGCGGCCGGGTCGTACATGCGCTCGATCTGGCTGACCTGCATCGGGTCCATCAGCCCGTGGATCAGTTCCGGACGGAACTGCAGCAGCACGAAGATGGTCACCAGCGGCACCACGAACAGTGCGGTGGCCGCGGCCATGTAGCCGGCCTGGCTGCGCACCAGTTGCGGGAATTCGGCGAACAGGAACTCCGCCGCGCGCCGCCAGCGCGGACGCGGCGCCCGGTACAGGACGGTATGGCCCTGCTGCATCAGGTGCTGCAGGCGCGCGGTGACCTGCGGGCTGTAGCCGCGCCTGCGCGCCAGCGCCAGCTGGTGGCACAGGCGCCGGTAGCGCGCCGGCATGTCCTCGTCGGCGAGCGGCGGCGGTTGCTGCGCGCTCGGTGGTGTGACCGCGGCCGCGGCGTCGGTGGGCGTGTCGGCGGTGTTGGACGCCGGCTTGCGCCCGCTGCTGCCGCTGCCGCTGCGCTGCAGCCAGGCCTCGAATGCCTGCCACTCGCGCTGATGGCGGAGGACGAACTGTTCCTGCTTCATCGGCGGCCCAGCAACCAGTTGGCCATCGCATACAGGCGCAGCACGCCGGCCTGGCCCGACGTGTCGGTCAGCGGCTGCGCCAATGCGGCCAGTTCCAGCTGCCGCTCCGGGGTGAGCCGCGGCGCGCGCTCGGCGAAGGCGATCAGCGCCGCCTGTTCGGCCGGCAGCAGCGGCCGCGGTGGCGCCAGCGCGTTGGCGATCGGTGGCAGTGCCTCGTCCTCGCGCGGCGGCTGGTGCACCACCAGTGTGCCCGCGACCAGGTCGCCCAGGCGCCGCGAATGGGCGTCGAACAGGCAGGCGATCAGGCCGACGGCGTAGCCGAACGGCAGCATGTCCACGGTGCGCAGCAGGTTGCGGGTGATCGCCGCCATCCACCCCACCGGTGCGCCGTCGCGCGCGACCACGCGCAGGCCCAGCGCCTGCTTGCCCAGCGTCTGGCCGCGCCAGCCTTCCAGCACGATCGGGTACGCCCAGAACACCAGGAACATCGCCACCAGGTACAGGCCCTGGCCGAGGCCGCCGAGCAGGCCGAGGAACATGCCCATGGCGGTGAGCAGGGCGAAGCGCAGCGCCAGGTCGATCAGCCAGGCCAGTGCGCGCGGCACTGCGCCGGCCGCGGGCAGGTGCAGCGGCACGCCTTCGGGCGTGATGACTTCGCGGTAGGTATCGAGCATGCGCGTCACCGCCGCCGCGCGGCGCGGCGGACAGGGGTGCCTGCGATGTGAGGGGGCCGTCCTTCCGTTCGGCCGGCTGCCTGTGGCGGCATGCTGCTCTCGACTGCGTCCTGCTTCCGAAGCGGCACTTTAGCCGGCAAGGCGTGAATTGCCCAGCGCGCCGGCGGCGCCGATCAGCGCACCGTGCCGCCGTCGCGCTGGCGCCCGGAGAACAGCTTGCGCACGCCGGCGACCAGGGCCATCAGGCCGATCAGCACCAGCTTCCAGGCCTTGGCCAGCACCAGGCCGAGCTTGGCGAACAGGCCGGCCTTGGCCGCCAGGCCGCCGCCGATCAGGGTGGCCAGGCCGTAGCTGGCGATCTTGTCGGTGGACGGATTGTGGTCGGCATAGCGCGCGCCGCTGTCGAACTCGGCCATCGGCAACAGCTGCTGCATGCCCTCGCGCACCTGCGCCAGTTCGCCCATGCCCGAGACCGCATTGAGGCTGAGGTAGCCGTGCCGGCCGAGCACGCGGATGTCGTAGTTGAGGGTGTGCTCGCGCTCGCCCGCGAACGCCAGCTCGCGCGCCCAGTACAGCTTCTTGCTGCCGGTATCGTAGCGCGGCGGCACGGCCCAGCCGATCAGGTCGACCTGATCGTAGCCGGCCTTCTTGCGCTGCGCGTTGGACTCGCGGGTCTCGTCCTGCATGTCCTTGAGCATGGCCTGGTAGTCGATCTTGCTGGCGTCCTCGTCGGACACGTAGCCGTCGTCGGAATAGGTGACCACCACCGCCCAGCTGCCCTTCTCGTCGAGCGCGGGCTGGCGCGGCACGATCAGGCCCAACACGTCGTCGTCGGGCGGGTTGCCCCAGTAGCTCTCCAGCACCCGGCGCGCGTCGGTCTTGTCCAGAAAACGGAACGTCGGGCCGAGGTCGAAATGCACCTTGGCCTGCGGCAGTTCGATATGGCCGTCACGGAAATGCAGCGAACCGACGAACTGCGCGGCGGTCATGTCCGGGCCGCTGTCCTGGGCCAGCGCCGGGACGGCGGTGGCGCACAGCGCACAGAAAAATGCGGCCAGCAGGCCGCGCAGCGAAGTCTTGATCATCGCGATTCCATTCGGTGGCGTCCCCACGCCGGAGACGCGTAGTGTCGCGCAAGCGCGCGCGGCGTGCCAGTCGCGAGCGCGTGTTCTCCCGGTGCGCGGTGCCGCGCGGCATCCTGCCGGCGCTGCGTCGGTGGCGCTCAGGCGAGGGAGGCCGGCGCAGGTCCGAGGCCGGCGTCGAAGGCGGCCAGCAACTGTGCACCGTGCGGCCATGCACCCAGGCCGCTGGCCGCATTGAGATGTCCCAGGCGGTCGAGTGCGACCAGTCCGCTGCCCCAGTCGGCCGCGCAGCGGCGGCTGTAGGAAGGCGCCGCGTACGGATCGTCGCTGCTGGCCACGATCAGGCTGGGAAACGGCA
>JBEVKG010000188.1:0-8880 GCA_040509765.1 Xanthomonas sp. | reverse complement strand
CGCCGGCGGGCGGGCCGTGCCCGGCCGCGGCCCCCGCGCGCGGCCGCCCCCGCTCCGGGTCCCGCCCCCGCCGGCGGCGACGATGCAGGCGGCGCCATCGGCCACCGCCTCGGCCACGTAGCGTTCGGCATCGCCCTGCTCCCAGGTGACCCGCACCTGCAGCGCCACGCCGCGCGCACGCATGGCCATGACCGCATCGCGCAGCGCCTCGTCGCCGGCCGACTTGCCGTTGAGGATCAGACGCCAGTGCGCTGCAGCCATGCGAAACCTTCCCGGGATGAGGCGCCCACGCTAACGGGCCCGGCATAGGCGATGCGTGAATCCAGGCGCGTGCGCTGTCATACGCGCGTCACCGAGCGCCCGGAACATGGGAGGCCATAGCAAGGAAGACGGATGGAGGCAGGATCAGCCTCCGATTTCTCTCCCAGGGGCCGCACCGGCGACGGTGCGGTTCTTTTCGTTTGGCCGCCCGGCGCCGCTCAGCCGGCGGCGAACCTGGCCAGCGCCTCGCCCTGCAGCCGGTACACGGTCCACTCGTCCTGCGCGCGGGCGCCGACCGCTTCGTAGAAATCGATCGCCGGCTGGTTCCAGTCCAGCACCGACCACTCGAAGCGGCCGCAGCCCTCGGCCACCGCCTGCCGCGCCAGATGCTGCAGCAGCGCCTTGCCGGCGCCCACGCCGCGATGCGCCGGGTCCACGTACAGGTCTTCCAGGTACAGGCCGTTGCGGCCGAGCCAGGTGGAATAGTTGTAGAAGTACACGGCGTAGCCGATCGGCTGGCCGTCGGCCTCGCAGATCAGCGCATGCGCGCGGGCGTCGGCACCGAACAGGCTGGCGCGCAGGCCGGCCTCGTCGGTCTGCACCGCGTCCTCGGCGCGCTCGTAGCGCGCCAGGTCGCGGATCAGGCGCAGGATCAGCGCGGCGTCGTCGGCCACCGCCGGGCGGATGCGCAGGGCCGCCATCTCAGCGCGCCGCCACCGCAGCGCGCATGTGCGCGATCACCTCGGCATAGTCCGGCGCATTGAAGATGGCCGAGCCGGCAACGAAGGTGTCGGCGCCGGCGGCGGCGATCGCGGCGATGTTGTCCGGCTTGACCCCGCCGTCGATCTCCAGCCGGATCGGCTTGCTGCTGGCGTCGATGCGGGCGCGGATCGCGCGCAGCTTGTCCAGCGCCGAGGGAATGAAGGCCTGGCCGCCGAAGCCCGGGTTGACCGACATCACCAGCACCAGGTCCAGGTCGTCCAGCACCCAGTCGAGGATGTCCACCGGCGTGGCCGGGTTGAGCACCAGGCCGGCCTTGCAGCCATGCGACTTGATCAGCTGGATGCTGCGGTGCACGTGGCGGCTGGCCTCGGGGTGGAAGCTGATGATGCTGGCGCCGGCCTCGGCGAAATCCGGGATCAGCCGGTCCACCGGCTCGACCATCAGGTGCACGTCGATCGGCGCGGTGACGCCGTGCTTGCGCAGCGCATGGCAGACCATCGGGCCGATGGTCAGGTTCGGCACGTAATGGTTGTCCATCACGTCGAAGTGGATCCAGTCGGCGCCGGCACGCAGCACGGCATCCACTTCCTCGCCCAGGCGGGCGAAATCGGCGGACAGGATGGACGGGGAGATGATGTAGTCGGACATGGCGGGATCTCAGCGCTTGCGCAGGGTGCGGATACGGTCGTAGGCGGTATTGAGCTGGCTGGCCTTCTTCTCGGCGCGGGCGCGCAGCTCGGGACTGGCGCTGGCGACCTTGTCGGGGTGGTACTGGGACATCAGCCGGCGATAGGCCAGTTCGATCTCGGCATCGGTGGCGTCGCGGGTCAGGCCCAGTTCCCGGTACGGATCCTCGCGCTGGGACAGCTTGAACCAGTCGGCGTCGAAGGCATGCCCGATCACCAGCCCGATCAACGCGCCCAGCACCGGCGTGGGCCGCAGCAGCAGGGCCCCGGCGATGGCGCCGAGCAGTTTTCCGTACCAGGGCATGGGCAAGGGCGGGCGCGGCGTCAGGGCCGGCCATTTTACGGCACAGCGGGGCGTTCCGGCCGTACACTACGCGGCCCGCCGTCCGCCGCGGGCCCGCCGGGTCCCGGGACGGTCGCCATTGCGAAGTCCGTAGGAGTGCCTGTGTCCACCACGCTGTTGCAATCCGATCTGCCTGGCCTGCTCTTGCGCCACCGCGGCAAAGTCCGCGACGTGTTCGATCTTCCCCGCGAGCGCCTGCCGGCCGACGTGCCGCCCGGCGACTACCTGCTGATGGTCGCCACCGACCGCCTCTCCGCCTTCGACGTGGTGCTGCCCGACCCGATCCCCGGCAAGGGCGAGATGCTGTGCCAGGTCTCGAACTTCTGGTTCAAGAAGACCGAACACCTGATGCCCAACCACCTCACCGGCATCGACGTGGCCGCGGTGCTGCCCGAGGGCGTGGACAAGGCGCTGTACGCCAAGCGCGCGGTGGTGACCCGCAAGCTCAAGCCGGTGCCGGTGGAAGCCATCGCCCGCGGCTACCTGATCGGCAGCGGCTGGAAGGACTACCAGCGCACCGGCAAGGTCAGCGGCATCGAACTGCCCGACGGCCTGCGCCAGGCCGAGAAGCTGGCCGAACCGATCTTCACCCCCTCGACCAAGGCCGCCGTCGGCGACCACGACGAGAACATCGACTTCGACGCCATGGTCAAGACCGTGGGGGCCGAACTGGCCGAGCGCGTGCGCGACGCCACCCTGCGCATCTACCGCTTCGCCGCCGACTTCGCCGCCGAGCACGGCATCCTGCTGGCCGACACCAAGTTCGAGTTCGGCACCGACGCCGACGGTCGCCTGTACATCATGGACGAGATGCTGACCCCGGACTCCTCGCGCTACTGGCCGGCCGACCAGTACGAGGTCGGGACCAGCCCGCCGAGCTACGACAAGCAGTTCGTGCGCGACTACCTGGAGACGCTGGACTGGGGCAAGACCGCGCCCGGCCCGCGCCTGCCGCAGGACGTGATCGACCGCACCCGCGCCAAGTACGCCGAAGCGCTGCAGCGGCTGGCGGGGATTTCGGTGGACTGAGCGCGGGGCCGTGCGCCGGGTACGCCGGCGCATGGGGTGGTCGCGGAAGGCGGCCACCTTGCGGTCGTCAGCTCCCATCCCCGCTGCTTCACGACCCAATAATCCTGGCCAACTAGACGCTGGCGCCCGCGCGAACGCTCGTGCGTCCGACCCGATCAGGAGGATCCGTTGGCCAGTTCGCCCCCGCCTTTTGCCGCCCTTGCATTTTCCATGGCGCTGGCCGCCTGCAGTCCTGAGCAGGCCGACGTCTCACCCACCGCTAGCCCCGTCGCTGACGCGTCCGCTCGCGCCGTGTCTGCGGAAGAAGCCGCATCCGTTCGCGCGCCCACCGACTCGCAGACTGCTCGCCAGGATGACGGCGTCGCGGCGCTCGCCAAGTTCTTGCACCTGCGTTGCGAAAATGCGACCAAGGCAAGCGGCTGCGTGGCGGGCAACATGGACGCTGGCGATTTCTACGATGTCGACGTGTCTCCAGGCTGCGGCGCAGACGGAAACTTCGCAGGCGTGGCCGAACGCGACGCCGCACTTCTGGATGCCCTGCCCGTGACCGGCAGCAAGGCGCAGGTCGCCGCCAAGCTTTCGGATGGGCAATTCGTCTGCATCCTGGCCACCGCACGCGCCGGTCAACAGGCGGCCTACTACTACGTGGCTGCCGTTCCCCCTGCCAGCGTGGGCGCATGCCAGGGAAAGGCGATCTGCAAGCGGTATGGCGAGCGTCGGATTGACTTCGTGACACAGCGCCAGCAGGGCAGACAATGCGCCGTTGCAGGCAATGCGCGTCCTGAAGGCGACTGTGCACAGGGATGGATCGAAGCGCAGACGCTGGATGTCTTCTCAAACGGCCTGTGATCCGTCGCGACGCGCAAGGCGCTCGATCGCGATCGACCATGGCCCTGGCGTCGGACGCGGGTAGCTGCCGCGGCGCTGCGCCGCCTCGGCTTCACGACGCGATAATCCTGGTCGACTAGACTCGACCGCCCGAAGGGCGATTGCCCGCCCGACCCGATCAGGAGGATCCGTTGGCCATCGCACGCCCCATTCTGACGTCCCTGGCATTGGCCGCGGCCCTGCTCGCGTGCAAGGCGCAACCGGCCGGCTCCACGGTGGCTGCAGCGACGGCGGCGCCCGCGCAGGCCGCTCCCGCCGCAGCCGCCCCGCGTTGCCAGGATGCCGATTTCGACGCATTCCTCAAGCGCTTCAGCGCCGATATCGCGGTTCAGGAAAAGGCCACCGCCGATCCGTTGACGATGATCCACATCGACCCGGACGCGCAGCCGGAGCCGGCACCGGTCACACGCAATGTGCCGCTGGCCGAGGTCGAATGGCCGGTGATCCCGAACCTGGACGCAGCCCGCAAGGGTGGGCGCGAGGTCGTGGTGACGCAGAACGCGGATGGCCGGCAGGTGATGGTGCGCACCCCCGATACCGGCGACCAGCAGGTCTACCAGTTCGCGCAGAAGCCGTGCTGGACGCTGGTGAAGGTCGACGATCAGGCGTTGTAGCCCCTCCTAGGTCTTGGCCGCCATGGACGCTTGTTGTCCCCTCGCCTCACCTGCATCGCGACCTAGTCGCTCGCCACTTCCACGTGGGTCCGCCAGTCCGGCGACCGCGCGGTCATACACGAACAGATCGCGACTGCGCTTGTCGGACAGCCTGCGATCCGGCAACTGGCCAACACCAGCAGCATCCGATTTTAAATTGCGCAAGTCCCCGCCAAGGAGAGGAGCCGATGGTACATAAGATCACCCTGCCTTCCGCACTGGGCCTGACGCTGTTGCTTGCTGCCTGCGGCGGTCAGAACCACGCTGCGAACGACGTCGCTCCTCAGTCGGCAGCCACGAAGACCGCCCCTGCTTCACCCGATTCGGCCAGACAAGGAAAAGACGGCATGATCAAGGAATGCCCCGGAGCGCGCCTGCATTTGACCACGCTGCCTTCCGCGGATGCCTCCGCTCCCGCCAAGACCCAGGTTGCCCTGGAACGTGACGGACAGCAGCAGACCCTGGCGCCCCCGCCGGAGATGGCCGATTACACCGCCGTGGCGCTGGGTTGCAGCGAAAGCACAAAGGGAGAGACATACTTCGTCGTGCAGTACGGCGAGCTGCCGTATGGCTGCGAGTTCTGCGAGTGGTTCTTCGTTTACGACGGCAAGGGCAGATTGCTCAATCATGCCAATCCGCCGCTGCGCGAGGAACAGGGCCAGCAAAGCCCGAACAACGACGAATACGAACACCAGCTCGAGGCGCTGGGCCTGAAGCATCCAGACATGGAGCCATTCCTGCCTTGAGCCAAGCATGACCGTGCGCCGAGGAACGGTGCATGGCACACGCAGTACGCAGTACATGGAGCAACACCCACCCCAAGGAAGAATCCGTCTCACAGAAAGGAACGCACATGAGCGACAACAATACGATCTACAACGACATGGTGCAGCCGCGAGGGCCCGGCTATCGCAGCGACAACATCAAGCCCTGGAGCCACTACCGCGAACCCATCGACACCAACGATGGTCGTCTGCACGGCGAGTCGCGGCGCTGGGGCGATGCCTCGCCGGAAACGCAGTCCAGGGTGATCGACAGCCTGATGGACGCCTCACACAAAGCCGGCCTGTCGTCGCGGGAAACCGCCTATGTCCTGGCCATCGCACGGGTCGAATCGGGCTTCAATCCCGACGCGGCGGCCGGCACCACCTCGGCGTCCGGCCTTGGCCAGTTCGTCGACCGCACCGGTGCGCATTACGGCGTCAACAATGCCAACCGGTTCGATGTGGAAACCCAGTCGCGCGCACTGGTGCAGCACTACATCGACAACCGCGACCTTGCCCAGCGCCGCGGCCAGGGCGAAGACCATATCTACAAGTACCACCACGATGGTCCGAGCAAGGACTATGGTGGCCTGGCCCTTTCGCGGCGCGAAGTGACGCCCTATCTGGACCGCTATCAGCAGTTCGTCGAGCAGCATCAGTCGCGCACCCAGGGACAAGGACAGGCACAGGAGCAGGGACGCAGCCAGCAGCACACGGCCGTGCCGCAGCCGCAGCCGCATGGCACGAGCCACAGCAACTTCCAGCAGACGATGGAACGCATGCTGCCGAGCCAGGGCAAGGTCGATCCGCACATCACCGGGCACTATGGCGAACAGCGCGCCCGCGGCCCGCACGGCGGGACCGACTTCAACTACGAAGGCGGCCAGACGGGAATCAACCGGCAGCACCCGACGGTGCACGCGCCGATCTCCGGCACGGTGACCTTCTCCGGCGGCCAGTACGGCACGGTGAAGATCCGCGACGCGCAAGGCAATTCGCACGAAATCCTGCACCTGGACTCGCGCTCGGTGAAGGAAGGTGACGTGGTGCGCGCAGGCGATGCGATCGGGACCATGGGCGGACGCGGCCCGAACGGAGCGAACCAGTACGCCCAGCACGTGCATTACCAGATGCACGATGCCAACGGGAAGGCCATCAGTCCGGAAACGTGGTGGAACCGCGGCCAGCAGGTGGACACCAACAGCCGCGATCATGCGCAGCACGGCAACGGCAACGGCAACGGCACGCTGCGCCAGGGCGACCAGGGTGCGGAGGTGCGCGAACTGCAGCAGCACCTCAATCGCCTCGGCATCCGCGACGCACAAGGCCGTCCGCTGGCCGAGGACGGCCGCTTCGGCGACAACACCCACGAGGCGGTGACGGCCCTGCAGAAACAGCGCGGCCTCACCCAGGACGGCATCGTCGGCCGCGACACCCGTGCCGGGCTGGTGGCCGCCGAGCAGGCGCAGGCCAAGCCGGCGAGAGGCCCGCAGCTCGGCGAGCCGGGGCATCCGGATACGCCGCTATACGACAGGATGCGCACGGAGGCCGATCGCGGTGCCGAGAAGGCCAATCCGCCGCACGCCAGACTGTCCAACGAGGCGGTGGCCAACCTCACCCTGCACGCCAAGCAGGCCGGGATCGACAGCCCCGACCAGCTGAAGGAGGTCAATGTGGCCAACGACAAGGCCTTCGTCGCCGGGACCACGCCGGGCTTCCGTGCGGTGGTGGACCTGCAGCAGGCGCCACCGCCGCTGGAACAGACCAGCGCGCAGTTGGCCAGACAGTCCGCGCAGCAGCAGGAGGCGGTGCAGCGCGAGCAGCAGCAGGACGCGAACAAGGCCATGGCGCGCTGCTGAGCCGCCCGGTGTGACGGGGCGATCGTGCCGACGCTGGCACGCTCGCCCTCGGTTCGGCCACGCCACCGCTCGCATTCGGCGAATCGGCCAGGCGGTGTCTGACGGACGCAGACGTCGCTCGTCGCACCGAAAGCGAACGTCAACACCCTGATCCGGCGCGATCGCGCCGGATGCAAGTGACCCCTGTGGGGGCGGCTTCAGCGGCGACGGGGCGTTCCCGGTAAATCCCGTCGCGGCTGAAGCCGCTTGTGTGAAAGGAGGGTCTTGCGGCGAGCTCGCCGGGTGCACTGTGGGAGGGACTTCAGTCCCGACGCACTGCACCATCGGAAAGCACGCCGCTTCGCGCGTCGCGGCTGCATGACAGTTGACTCCTCCAGGACATTTCCCGAAGTTTTATAGGTCGCTTCGCTGCAGAGGGCCGCCTGCGTGCGGGCTGCGCCGGGTGAGGCACTGTGCAGTGTCGGCGCGACCGCCAAACGGGAAAGGCATCCGTGCTGCAGGCAACGGCTATCCGCTTCGCCGGATCGCCGGATCGCCGCAGATGATCGCCTCGCCGCGATCGCCGCCCTCTCGCCGGCCCAGTGTCTCCGCATCGCGCCGACGATGGCGCTATGCTGGACCGGTTCCTGGGAGGGAAGATGGATACCACCGCCTACGCGCGCCCGATCGACCGCTATTTCGCCAGTTATTCCGACGATCACCGCAATGCCGCCAACCAGCGCATCCATGTGGTCGCGGTGCCGGCGATCCTGTGGTCGGTGGTGGCGCTGCTGTGGTGCATCCCGGTCGGCGGCACCTGGTTCCAGAGCGGGCTGTGGGCGGCGCTGGGCATGTTCGCGGCGTGGATGTACTACAACCGCCTGTCGCGCCCGCTGGGCTACGGCATGCTGGCGGCGTTCTTCTTCTGCGGCTGCCTGTGCCGGCTGCTGGAGGCGCACCTGGGCCTGCACGGGCTGCTGTGGCTGGCGATCGGCGTGTTCGTGGTGGCCTGGATCGCCCAGTTCATCGGACACGCACTGGAAGGCCACCGGCCCAGCTTCCTCACCGACCTGACCTATCTGCTGATCGGCCCGGCCTGGGTGCTGGCCAAGCTGTACCGGCGCATGCACTGGCGCTACTGAGCGCGGTTCGCGACCGCTGCCGCGAACCGCCAGGCAGACGCCACACTGCCGCATCCTCTCCCCGTCCACGCGGTGCCTGCGCGCCGCCCGCACCCGGCTGGCGCGTGCGCGCGACATTCCGTCAGCCCGGCGTCGCCGTGTCCCCGACGTCCAGGCCCAACATCGCCGCATCCGGCGCGAACGCGCGAGGCGCGTAGCCGAAATCCTGCCGCGCCGGTTGCAGATCGAACGCCAGGTCCTCGCGCATGCGCTGCAGCGCGGCGCGGTTCATGCCCTGCAGGCGGCCGCAGGCGTGGGCCAGCGCCAGCGCCGACGCGAACAGCGCATGCGGCAGCGGCAGCAGCCGCGCCGGCGGCCGCAGCGCGGCCAGCACCCGCCGCACCATCTCGCGGTAGCTGAGCGTCTCGCCACCACCGAGCGCGTAGCTGCGCCCGTGCGTGGCCGGATAGGCCAGCACCGCCAGCGCCGCGTCGGCCAGGTCCTGAACATGCACCGGCTGACGCAGGCCGCTGGCGCTGCGCGGCAGCACGAACCAGCCGGTGCGCCGCGCCAG
>JBEVKG010000187.1:0-3639 GCA_040509765.1 Xanthomonas sp. | reverse complement strand
ATCGCCAGGGTCAGCGGCAGCCGCACCGAGATGGTGGTGCCCACGTCCTGCTGGCTGGTGATGTCGACGCTGCCGCGCAGCGCGGCGATGTTGCGCTTGACCACGTCCATGCCGACGCCGCGGCCGGACAGGTTGGTGACCTTCTCGGCGGTGGAGAAGCCGGGCTCGAAGATCAGCGCGAACACTTCGCGGTCGGAGAGCAGGCGGCCGGGTTCGATCAGGCCGCGTTCCAGCGCCTTGGCCAGGATCCGGTCGCGGTTGAGGCCACCGCCGTCGTCGCTGATCTGGATGACGATGCTGCCGGAATCGTGGAAGGCGTTGAGCCGCACCGTGCCGCGCACCGGCTTGCCGCGCGCCTGGCGCACCTCGGCCGGTTCGATGCCGTGGTCCATGGCGTTGCGCACCAGGTGGGTCAGCGGATCGGCGATCTTCTCCACCACCGACTTGTCCAGTTCGGTGTCCTCGCCGTTGACCACCAGCGTGATGTCCTTGCCCAGTTCGCGGGCGACGTCGTGGACCACGCGGTGGAAGCGGCTGAAGGTGCCGCCGATCTTGACCATGCGCAGTTGCAGCGCGCTCTCGCGCACCTCTTCGACCAGCCCGGCGAGGATCGAGGTGGATTCCAGCAGTTGCGCATCGCCGGTGCGCTGCGCATTGGCGCCGGTGCTGGCGACGGCGATGATCAGTTCGCCGACCAGGTCGATCATGCGGTCGAGCTTGTCGGCGTCGACGCGGATCGAGCCGCCGTCGCCGCGCGCGCCCGCGGCCTTGGCAGGGCCGGCATTGGTGGCGGTGGCCGCTACCGCGGCCGGCGCCGCGGGGACGGCCGCGGCGGCTGCGGCCGGCACCGCCACCGGCGCGGCGACGCTGTCGAATCCGGCGAAGTCGTCGGCGCTGGCCTGGCTGCCGGCCTCGGCCACCAGCAGCGGCAGGTCCAGATTGGCGGCGTCGCCGTGCGGGTCCACCGCCAGCACCAGCAGGTCGCAGTCGTCGCGCACGAATTCGAAGATGTCCTCGATCGCGGCCTGCTGCGCGTCGCTGCGCAGCAGGATGTCGAAGCCCAGGTAGCAGGCCTCCGGATCCAGCTCCGGCAACGCCGGCACGCGCTCGTGGCGGGTCCGCACCGCTTCCAGGCTGCCGAGGCTGCGCAGGCAGCGGATCAGGTGCAGCGGCGAGTTGCCGAAGCGCAGCGCATCGGTGAACAGCTGCAGCGAGATCCGCCAGTAGCCGGTATGCGCGGGCACGGCCGGCGCCGCGGGCGTTGCCGCGTCGGCGCTCGCCTTGGCGGCCGGTTGCAGGTAGGTCTGCAGACGTTCCAGCAGCGGCGCGCCCTCGGCGGCCAACGTGGCTTCGTCGGCCTCGGCGCCGGCGGCCGCTTCCACCAGGGTGCGGATATGGTCGCAGCAGGCCAGCATCAGTTGGATGAGTTCCGACTCCAGCACGACCGCGTGCTCGCGCACCAGGTCCAGCACGCTCTCCACCACGTGGGTGAAGCCGACCAGTTGCGCCAGGTCGAACAGGCCGCCGGAGCCCTTGATGGTGTGCGCGGCGCGGAAGATCGCGTTGACCGCGTCGGGACCGGCTTCGCCGCGCTCGGCTTCCAGCAGGTTGCGTTCCATGTCCTCGAGCAAATCGCGGCTCTCGGCGATGAAGGTCTGCAGCAATTGGTCCATATTCATGTCGTGCTGCCGATTAGTGAAGGGTGTCGTCGCCGACGCGCTCGAACGCGTCGCCCAGGCCGAGCAGGTCCAGCGCATCGCCGACCGCCGTGCTGCAGCCCTCGAGCTGGAATGGCCGTCCCAGCGCGCGCAGGGCGGCCTGGGTGGCCAGCAGCAACTGCACACCGGTGGCGTCGATGTCGGCCACCGCCTGCAACTGCAGGCGCAGCCCGCCGGGGTGCTCCAGCGCGGGCAACAGCAGCGGCTTCAGTTCGGCCGCATGGCGGATGGTCATGTCGCCGTCCACGCTCAGCTGCAGCGGCAGATCCTGTTCATCGGGGGGCGTCGAGCGCATGGCGGGTCTCCGGCAGTGAGCGAGTGGAAAGCCGGCGGCACGCCGTGAAGGGCGTGTGCAGGCTTCGGTACCAGCGATATCGGCGCGGACGGGAAATATTTAGAAATATTTAGCCTGGATGAAGCATTTGTCTCGCATGCCGCGCCCGAGCCTGAGTGGTTCAGGCCGGTGCCAGGATGCGCATCCCATAACCGCGCCGACGCGGTCTATCCCTACGGTGTGCACGCGCCGTGCCAATCGTGGCGGCGGTGGGCGCGTCAAAAATCCGTGCGCGCGCACGCGCCGCGGCGGTCTTCACGTGAAGACCGCCGCGGGCTGGGGGAACCGAGGTGCAGGACGCGCCCGTCTGCACCGCAGGTGACGGCTGCCCGTCAGGGCGAGAGGACGGGGCAGGCCCGCCGTGTGGTCATGGCCACCGGCCTCATGCAGGAGCAGACGCGGGCAGGATGGCCCGCGTCGCTCAGCGTGGCGACAGCGCGGTCAACAGGCCGCGCGCGGCATTGAAGCGGTCGGCCGCTTCCGGCAGCGGCAGCTTGAGCTTCAGCTTGTCCGGGCCATCCATCGCATACAGCTTGGGCTGCTTCTGGATCATCTGGATGATGGTCATCGGATCCACGTTGGGCTTGGCCTCGAACACCAGACGCCCGCCGTGTTCGCCCAGTTCCAGCTTGCGGATGCCCAGCGTATTGGCCTGCAGCTTCAGTTCGGCGATCGCGAACAGATGCTTCACCGGATCCGGCAGCAGGCCGAAGCGGTCGATCATCTCCACCTGCAGTTCGCGCAGGCTGTCGCTGTCGCGGGCGCTGGAGATGCGCTTGTACAGGGTCAGGCGGGTATGCACGTCGGGCAGGTAGTCGTCGGGGATCAGTGCCGGCACGTGCAGTTCCACCTCGGCACCCCGCGCTTCCTCGCCGGCGTCCAGGTCCGGCAGCTTGCCCTGGCGGATGCTGCGCACCGCGCGTTCCAGCAGTTCGGTGTACAGGCTGAAGCCGACTTCGGCCATCTGCCCGCTCTGGTCCTCGCCGAGCAGTTCGCCGGCACCGCGGATCTCCAGGTCGTGGGTGGCCAGGGTGAAGCCGGCGCCCAGTTCGTCCATCGAGGCGATCGCGTCCAGCCGCTTCTGCGCGTCGGGGGTGATGCTGCGCCGGTCCGGCACCAGCAGGTAGGCGTAGGCGCGGTGGTGCGAGCGGCCGACGCGGCCGCGCAACTGGTGCAACTGCGCCAGGCCGAAGCGGTCGGCGCGGTTGATGACGATGGTGTTGGCGTTGGGGATGTCGATGCCCGATTCGATGATCGTGGTCGACAGCAACACGTTGAAGCGCTGCTTCTGGAAATCCAGCATCACCTTTTCCAGCTCGCGCTCGGGCATCTGCCCGTGCGCGATGCCGATGCGCGCCTCCGGCACCAGCTCGCTCAGCTCGCGCTGCATGCGGCCGATGCTCTCGACGTCGTTGTGCAGGAAGTACACTTGGCCACCGCGCGAGAGTTCGCGCTGGAACGCTTCGCGCAGCTGCGCGTCGTCCCAGGGCACGACGAAGGTCTGCACCGCCAGGCGATGCGCCGGCGGGGTGGCGATGATCGAGAGATCGCGCAGACCCGCCATCGCCATGTTGAGCGTGCGTGGAA
>JBEVKG010000186.1:0-3192 GCA_040509765.1 Xanthomonas sp. | reverse complement strand
CACACGCGGCCGTCCTGGGTGAGCACCATCAGGCCACTGGCGTCGCGGTCGAGCGGCACCAACGGCGTCAGCCGGATGAAGTGCCGCTGCAGCAGGCGCACGCCGGTCGGGTCGTCTTCCCAGCGCGTTGCGGGAGTGACCATTCCCGCAGCTTCCGTACGGCCGCTGATCGCGTCCACGCCGACGGGCTTGTGGAACAGGATCGTGGCCGGCTGGGGCGGTTCCAGGACCGCTTCGGGGTCCAGTTCCACGGTCTCGTCCGCCACCATGTGCTGCGGCGCCTCGATCACCACGCCGTTGACCAGCACCCAGCCGCCCTCGATGTAGCTCTCGGCATCGGCGCGCGAGCAGCCGGCCAGTTCGGCGACGCGGCGGGAGAGGCGGACAGGTTCGGACACGGGAGGGCCAGGCGGGACGGGTGCGTAGTGTAGGGACTAAGTCGCCGGGCAGGGGTGAGCGTTCATGGGCTCCACGCGGGGATCACGCCGGGATTCCAAGACTGCGCATTCATCCAGTCACATCGGAGTGGAGCCATGGAGCCCAGTGCCGTTGCCAACGCCGCCTACGCCGGCAGTACCTTCCTGTACACGTGCTTGTTCATATTCGCCCTGATCCTGTCGGTGCTGTGGATCCTGGTGCCGTTCGCGGTGTTCGGCATCAAGGGCTTGCTGCGCCGCATCGCGCGAAGCCTGGAGGTGATCGAACAGCAGAACATCGACCTGCTCGCGCAGTCGCGTCTGCAGCGGCCGGCGGAAACGGTGGAGCGGGTGGTGTATCGCGATGTGCGCCCCGACGGCACCGTCGTCGTGCGGGAAGAGCGCACGGTGCCGCCCGTCTGAGGGTCAGTAGAACGCAATGCCGGGCCGCAGCAGCAGCTGGAACACGAGCAGCAACGCGACGACGGCCAGCAGCAGCCAGCGCGTTGATCCTGTTCCCATGCCGCGCGACTCGATGGCGTCCAGTCGCCAGGCGCCGGTCTGCATCCAGACCACGCCGATCCACGCCACCAGCACCGGCAGCAGCACGACCTCGAGCGCTTCGCGTGGTACCCGGAACGGGATCACCAGCACCGTGCCCACGATCACCGGGAGCGTCGCCACCTGGAACATGAAGCGGGTGCGCGATCGCGGCGTGGCGATGCGCGCCGGTGGGTCGGCAAGGCCGAGCAGCGGACGCGCGAGCCACATGGCCGCCAGGGGCATCGCGAGCAGTGCAGCCAGCGCCGATACCGTCTTCACCCACGGCGCCAGCTGCAGGTAGTCCATCGCCATGCCCACATCGCTGCCGCCGCTGAGCGCGCCGATGACGACCTGCGGCAGCGCCATGAACAGTCCGCAGTACGCCATCCACACCAGGAACAGGCGCAGGGTCGTGCCGCGCGCATGCCGCAGCAGTGCCATGCAGATCAATGCCGCCAGCACCGTCGCCAACGCGCCGGTGCCCTGGAACAGACTGGCCAGCGGGTTGTCGCCAACCCACTTGTGGTTGTTGTGGAACAGCGTCGGCTGCAGCCCCGGTGTCAGCGCCTTCGGCAGCACCAGGAACAGCTCCTGGATGAAGAAGGTGAGGTTGAAGGCGAGGGTGTAGAGCAGTGTCGAGTGGATGGTCAGCGACCGGTCCCAGGCGGGAACCGTTGCAGGCTCCCCGCGTGGTGATCGCAACAGGCCCATCGATGCAAGCACCAGGGGGCCGACCAGCAGGACGATTACGACTGCGACGAAGATGACTGACATGGGGCCTCAGTCGCGATCCGGCGCACCGAGCGGGAAGAACGACCGATAGGGCCGGGCCTCGTCGACTGCACGGGCGAACGACGGCCGTGCCAGCAGGCGTCGGCGGTAGGCGTGAACGGTGGGAAACGCATCGCTGATCGCATGCGTCCAGTCGGCGTAGAACAGGAACGGCGCCGCGCCGCAATCGGCCAGGCTGAAGTGCTCGCCCGCGGCCCATTGCCGGCCCTGCATCCGGTCTTCAAGCCACGCGTAGGAGGTTTCGAGCATGGCGCGGGCTTCGGCAACGCCGTAGGGGTCGCGATCCTGCGGCTGGCGGATCGCGTCGAAGACGATCTTCTGCTGCGGCGTGGAGACGTAGTTGTCGAAGAAGCGGTCCATCAGGCGCACTTCCAGCGCCTCGCGCGGATCGTCGGGAACCAGCTGCACCGGGCCAGGGTGGTACAGCGCCAGGTGCTCGATGATGCAACTGGCTTCGATGACCGAGCGGTCGCCGTCGACCAGCACGGGGAAACGGCGCATCGGCCATAGCCGCGTGAGCTCGCGCATCGCCGGGCCTTCGGGATCGTCGAGCAGGCGGAACTCGAACGGCGTGCCGTTCTCGTAGAGCGCGGTCAGGACCTTCTGGCAGTACGACGAGAACGGATGGGCGTAAAGCTGGAGGGCCATCTGGCGGGTTCCTGGGGCAGGGTGTTGATGGTGCGACGAATGGGCGGGTCCCGATTCGACACACGATCGCACACCTGCCTGAAATCACGCCCCTTCGAATCACGCCCGCTTGAAATAGAACCCGCTGTAGTGATCGATCGTGCAGGCGGGTTCGAACGGCACCTTCAGGAAGCGCTCGCGCGACTGCCACTGGTCAGCGACGACATAGCCCAGCTTCGCCATCGACTCGATCAGCTCGGGCTTGGCCATCACCCGGTACGGCAGGACAGCCTTGCCGATGTTCTGCAGGGTGATGTAACCCTGATTGGGGTGCAGCGGGGTCAGGTTGACCAGCACATGCGGCGGCGGGCTCTCCAGTCGCGCGAGCAGCTCGGGCAGCGTGTAGTCCAGGTACTGCAGCGCGCCGCTGCTGATCAGCACGTCGTGGCCGCTGGCGGCGTCGGGCGCGTCGGCAAACTGGAGCTGGCCTTCCGGGTCGTACTGTTCCGCCCAGGCGCGGCCGGCGTCGACCACGGCCGGTACGTCGTGAACGCACCACTGCAGTGTCTGCGGGTAGGTCAGATAGCGTCGGAAGCCGTAGTAGCTCACGCCGATGTGGCCGCCCAGGTCGAAGATGCGGTGGCGGCCGTCGGCAAACAACCGCGACAGCCAGTGCACCACCGGGTAGTCGCTGACACGGATGGTGCTGTGGCGATCGAGGTACAGAGCGCCGGCGCCGGGCGGGTCGTAGGTGGTTGGCAGCGAGGGCGCGGCGGCGAGCGGCTCTGCGCGCGAGTCGACACCGCGGCCGTCG
>JBEVKG010000185.1:0-7738 GCA_040509765.1 Xanthomonas sp. | reverse complement strand
AGCGGCGGTTTGGATTCGACCGTGCTGCTGCATCTGCTCGCGCAGCAGCCGTCCTACCGCCACGCCGGCCTGCGCGCGCTGCACGTGCACCATGGCCTGCATGCCGAGGCCGATGCCTGGGCCGCGCATTGCGTACGCCTGTGCGCCGCGCTGGGGGTGCCGCTGCAGGTGGTGCGGGTGCAGGTGCCGCGCGACGGCGGCGATGGCCTGGAAGCGGCCGCGCGGCAGGCGCGGCGCCACGCCTTCGCGCAGACGCTGCAGCCCGGCGAATGGCTGACGCTGGCGCAACACCGCGACGACCAGGCCGAGACCTTCCTGCTGCGCGCGTTGCGCGCGTCCGGCCCGGATGGCCTGGCGGCGATGCGGGCGCTGTCCGACTTCGCCGGCAGCCGCCTGTGGCGGCCGCTGCTGGCGCAACCGCGCAGCGCGCTGCACGCCTACGCGCAGCAGCACGGTCTGCAGTGGATCGACGACCCCAGCAATGCCGATCCCGACTTCGACCGCAATTTCCTGCGCCTGCAGGTGCTGCCGCTGCTGCGTCAGCGCTGGGCGCATGCCGATGCCGCCCTGGCCCGCAGCGCGCAACTGTGCGCCGACGCCGGGGCGCTGCTGGAGGCGGACGACCGCGCGGCACTCGCCGTGCTGCAGGACGCCCCCGGCGCCCCGCTGCCGCTCGCCCCGCTGCGTGCCCTGCCCGCGGCGCGGCGCGCGCGCGTGCTGCGGCGCTGGGTCGCGCAGGCCGGACTGCCGCCGTTACCGGCGGCCGGCCTGGCCGCGATCGAACGCGATCTGCTGCAACCACGCGCCGATGCCGCGGCGCAGTTCGCCTGGCATGGCGCCTGTGTGCGCAGTTGGCGCGACACCCTGTATGCCGAGCGCGACCTCGTGCCCTGGCCTGCCGACTGGCAGGCGCACTGGGACGGCCGCGCACCGCTGCCGCTGCCCGATGGACGCCGCCTGCACCTGCGTGCCGACACGACGCTGGCCTTCGACACGCCGCTGCTGGTGCGCGCACGCCGCGGCGGCGAACGCCTGCGCCTGCCCGGGCGGACGCAGTCGCAGGCGCTGAAGCAGTTGCTGCAGACGCACGCCCTGCCGCCCTGGCAACGCCTGCGGCTGCCGCTGCTGTTCGACGCCACGCAGCTGCTGGCCGCCGGCCCGGACCTGCTGGCCGCGCCGCTGCACGCCTGGCTGCAGGCGCACGCCGCGCACCTGGCGCTGGAGTCGCTGCCAGTGGCGGCGCCCGCCTCGCATTGACCCTGCCGCCGCCGCCGCGCACACTTTCGCAATGCCCAAGAAGTCCCAAGACGATGCCTCCCCGGTTGCCCGCTTCGAGCAGTCGCTCGAAGAACTGGAAGTGCTGGTGGAGAAGATGGAAGCCGGCGACCTGAGCCTGGAACAGTCGCTCAGCGCCTACGAGCGCGGCGTGGGGCTGTACCGGCAATGCCAGCAGGCCCTGGAACAGGCCGAGTTGCGCGTGCGCCTGCTCAGCGATCCCGAACAGCCCGACAGCGGCGAACCCTTCGATCCCGTGCCGCCCCATGGCGGCTGAGGCGGCTGAGGCGGCGTTCGCACGCTGGCGCCAGCGCGTGGAAACCGGCCTGCAGGCGCAACTGCCGGCGGCCACGCTGGCGCCGCACCGCCTGCACGCGGCGATGCGCCACGCCACGCTCGGCGGCGGCAAGCGCATGCGTCCGCTCCTGGTCTACGCCAGCGGCGCGCTGTTCGGCGCCGACGCCGCGCGCCTGGACGCACCGGCGCTGGCAGTGGCCCTGATTCACGCGTATTCGCTGGTCCCCGACGACCTGCCGGCGATGGACGACGACGCCCTGCGCCGCGGCCAGCCGACCGTGCACATCGCCTTCGACGAAGCCACCGCGATCCTTGCCGGCGATGCGCTGCAGAGCCTGGCGTTCGCGCTGCTGGCCAACGCCGAGGATGCGGCGGCGCCGCTGCGCGTGCAGTGGCTGCAGACCCTGGCCGAGGCCGCTGGCGCGGCCGGCATGTGCGGCGGCCAGGCGTTGGACATCGACGCCACTGGCCGCGTGCAGGCGCTGGCCGACCTGCAACGCATGCATGCGCTGAAGACCGGCGCGCTGATCCGCGCCAGCGTGCGCCTGGGCGCGCTCGGCGGCGGCGCCGATGCCGCCGCGCTCGCGCAGTTGGATACCTTCGCCACCGCGCTGGGCCTGGCCTTCCAGGTGCGCGACGACATCCTCGACGTGGAAGCCAGTTCCGAACAGCTGGGCAAGACCGCGGGCAAGGACGCGGCGCAGGCCAAATCCACCTACCCCGCCCTGCTGGGCATGGATGGCGCCAAGGCCAAGCTGGCCGAACTGGCGCAGGCGATGCAGGACAGCCTGCACGGCTACGGCGGCGCCGCCGATGCACTGGCGGCACTGGCACGGCTCGCGGTCGATCGCGCGCACTGATCGCAGCGCGGAAAGCGCGCGGTTGCCGCGACCGGGCGCACGCGTCGTTGCCCGCAGGCGTTGCCGCGTCGGCGACGCCCCGGAGGCATGCTGGCACTGATCGCGCACAGCCCTCGATGGCGCGAGACGCGCTGGCAGGAACGGCTTCAGCCGCGACACGCGTCATCGGTCCGCCTGTCGCGACTGAAGGACACCGCGAATCACCCGCCGTCGTCACGCATCGTGTCATCCGTAGGAGCGGCTTCAGCCGCGGCAGCCTTCCAGGGAAGGCCTCGTCGCGGCTGAAGCCGCTCCTACGCGTGCAGCATGCAGTCCTGGGTGATTCGCGTTGCCCTGAAGCCGTTGCTACCTACACCAGGCACCCACGTGCATCCCGCACGCCACGACAAAAGCTGTGCTGTCGGCACGGCCCGAAGCCGCCCACACCGCTGCAGATCGCGACGACGCCGGCAGCAGCGACGGCGCCCCGCTGAGATCCTCGTCGCCTTCGGCACACGTCGCCACCAGCGCGCGCGATTGCGGCATGGCCGATCGCAACGCCGTCCACGATCCAGCGCAGGCGACTGCAGCGATGCCGCTGCAGCGCGACAGTCGCACGCGGCGATGGACGACCGCGAGGCCGATACTGAGACCTGGCGCGCGCTTCGCTGGACGAAATCGAAGACAAACGCAGGCGCGACGCGCACGCGCGCACCACCGGGCTAGTTTGCTTCGGCCCCTGTCACGGGGCGCCCACTTTCGACGGAGAGAGACTGCATGAAACACGCATCCCGGATCTCGGCAGCGATCGGCTTCAGCCTGGTCGGCATCATCTCGGCGGCCACCGCGCAATCGCAACTCACGCGCACGCCCGCGCCGCTGCAGGTCGAACTGACGCCGGTCGCCGATGCCGACGGCCAGCAGCGCGGCCAGATGGCGGTGAGCGTCCGCAACACCGGCGCGCAGGTCGCGCGCGTGCCCAAGTGGGAACTGCCGCTGGGCGATCTCGACAACGCCCTGTTCCAGGTCCAGCGCGACGGCAAGCCGGTGGATTACGTCGGACGCCTGGTCAAGCGCGCCGCACCGCGCGCCGAGGACCTGGTGGTGCTGCAGCCGGGCGAAACACGTCAGGCGCAGATCGATCTCGGCCAGGCCTACGACCTGACCCGCAGCGGCACCTACAGCATCCGCCTCGAGGCGCCGCTGCAGGGTGCCGCGTTCGCCGATGGCGCGCGCATGCTGCGCGCCGACGGCGAGCCGCAGACGCTGTCCAGCGCGCCGCTGACGGTGTGGCTGGACGGCGGCCGCGGCCGCGCGGTGCGCAACGACCTGATGGTCGGCCCGCAGGCGGTGGTCAACGGCGTCAACTACGCCTCGTGCAGCACCAGCCAGATCAGCACCATCGGCAGCGCGGTGAACGCGGCACGCACCTACTCGCAGAACGCCAAGACCTACCTCAACGGCGGCAGCACCGGCGCGCGCTACACCACCTGGTTCGGCGCCTACAACGCCAGCCGCTACAGCACCGCCACCTCCAACTTCGTCAACATCGATTCGGCGATCGACCAGAACAACGGGCAGATCACCATCAACTGCGGCTGCAGCGACAGTTCCTACGCCTACGTCTATCCGAATCAGCCGTACCAGATCTACGTCTGCAATGCGTTCTGGAGCGCGCCGCTGACCGGCACCGACTCCAAGGCCGGCACCCTGATCCACGAAATGAGCCACTTCAGCGTGGTCGCCGGCACCCAGGACACGGCGTACGGCCAGAGCGCGGCCAAGAGTCTGGCCAAGAGCGATCCGGCGCGCGCGGTGAAGAACGCCGACAGCCACGAGTACTTCGCCGAAAACAATCCGTCGCAGAACTGAGTCCGGCACGCCGGCGATCGCCCGGGCGCCGACCTGCCGTCGGCGCCCGGTTCGCGTGCGGCCCATGCCGCATGCTCAGTGGCTAGGCCACCAATCCCTCCAGCCTGGGCAATCCCGCGCTGCCGGGAAACACCTGGGTGTCCAGCGCGCGCTCGGACACGCCCAGATGCGCAGCGAGCACGTGCCGGAACAGGCTGCGCAGGTCGCTGCTGGCGCGCAGGTCGCGGCCCTCGTTCAAGGCCCGCGGCGACAGCCCCGGCCAGTCGCCGGCGATGCGCCCGCCGCGCACCGCGCCGCCGGCCAGGAAGGCCACGCCGCCGGTCCCATGGTCGGTGCCGCCGGTGCCGTTCACCGCCGCGGTGCGGCCGAACTCGGTCACCACCGCGACCACGCTGCGCGACCAGCAGGCCTGCGCGCCATCGTGGAACGCGCGCAGCCCCGCATCCAGTTCGCCCAGCTTGCGCTGCAGCACCGCAGCCTGATTGCCGTGGGTATCCCAGCCGGCATCCTCGACGAAACCGATCCGCGGCCCGTCGGGCTTGGCCATGAAACTGGCCGCCGCGCGCATCGCCTGCGGTAGTTGCCCGCCCTTGACGCTGTCCACCTGCATGCCCTGCTCGCGCAGCGCGCGCGCGAAATCGCCGGCCAGATGCGGATCGGCGGCATACAGCGGCTGCAGGCGCTGCAGCAGGATCGGATTGACCGCGCTCGGCAGCGGCGGCGACCAACTGCTGACCGCACCCGGGCCACGCATGATCAGCGGCGTCACCGCGCTCACCGACACCGCCTCGGCGCCGTGCAGGGCCAGCGCGCAGCGATTGAGCCAGCCGCTGGACGCGCCGCTGGGCCGCGCGGTGCCGTTCTCCAGGCAATCCTGCGCCTCGAAGTGCGAGCGCTCGCGGTACGGCGGCGCCACCGCCACCACCGGCAGCCATTGCTGGCGCGCGTACAGTTCGTGCGCGAACGCCAGCGCCGGGTGCAGCGCGAAGCTGCCGTCCAGGGCCAGGGTCTGTTGCGGCGCCAGCGCGCCGCGCAGGCGCGCGTAGTCGGGATCGGCGGTCGGCACCAGCGCGTGCAGCCCGTCCAGCGCACCGCGCAGCAGCACCACCAGCAGGCGCGTGTCGGTGCCCGGCGCGGCCAGGCCGCTGCTGGACCACAGGCTCAACACGGTGGCCGCTCCGCTGGCGGCAAGGAAACGGCGGCGCGTCAGTTGCATCGGAACTTCTCCCATCGCGAAGTGGAGCGCGCGCCGCTCAGACGCGCCATTGGAAGGCCGGACTGGCCAGCAGCACCGCCACGCCTTCGCGCGGCGACTCGGCGCGGCGCACCGCGGTCAGCGTGTCCGCGTCCGGACCGTCGCCGAACGCGGTCGCGGCCAGCGCCAGCGGATCGCCCGGGGCCAGCCCGGCCAGCGCCTCGGCGGCCTGCACGCGTTTCCACAGCGCGTCGGCACCGCTCCATTCGGCCGCCACGTCGGCATAGCCGGCCGGCGAGCGCGGGGTGAACGGCGGCTGCCCCATCCGCGCCAGCAGGGTCAGCACGGTCTTCTGCTGCGGCGGCGCCTCGGGCCAGGGACCACCGGCGCGCAATGCCGATACCACGAAATCCTGCGGCGGCTTGAACTTGCGCGCCTGCACGTCCCACGCCTCGGGGCTGTCGATCAGGGCGGCATAGACGTGGCGCAGGTCGCCGTCGCTGCGCCGCCAGGCGTCGGCCATGCGCTGCACCAGGGCCGGCGGCGGATCGTCGCGGACGAAATGCCGGGCCAGCTTGAACGACACGTGCTGCGCCGTGGCCGGATGCCGCGCCAGCGCTGCCAGGATCGCCTCGCCCTGCGCCACGCCGTCCTCGGCATAGTGCCGACCCAGCACCAGGCGGCTGCCGGCGGCATGGGCCGGCGCGCGGAACACGAACGCACGCTCGGGCGCGCCCTGCTCAAAATCGCGCGGCGCCGGCACGCCCCAGCCAGTGATCGCGCGTGCCAGTTCGGTGACGTCGGCCTGCGTGTAGCGGCCGTCCACGCCCAAGGTGTGCAGTTCCAGGATTTCGCGCGCCAGGTTTTCGTTGAGCCCCAGGCGGCGCGCCGGGCGTTCGGGGTCCATGCGCAGGGCCCGGCGCTGCGCGCGTTGCGCCAGCAGCGAGTCGGGGCCGACCGAATTGGCGTTGTCCAGGTAGCGCAGCATCGCCGGGTGCCGCTCCACCGCCAGCAGCAGGTCGGCGAAGCGGCCCATGCAGTGCGGGCGGATCGCCTCGCGCTCCATCGGCGCCGCGTACAGCGCGGCCGCACGCTTGTCGACCGAGACCGCGAAATGATTGGACCAGAACTGCACCAGGCGCTCGGCGAACCCGGCCTGGCTGGAAACCGCGACCCGGTAGCGCGCCGCCAGTTCCTGCGCCTGCGCCTGCCGGTACAGTCCGCGCGCGGCCTGCTGCGCCTGCCGGGCGGCCTGTTGCGGGTCGTCGGCCGCCTGCCGCCGCGCCTGGCGCCGTTCGCGCTGATAGTCGGCCTCGCGGCGCAGGTAGGCCAGGCTGTCGGGCAGGTCCTGCAACGCCGGCGCCAGCGGCGGCGACTGCAGCTGGGCGGCCAGCCAGGCGCGCGGCTCGCCCATGGCGGCCAGGTCCCCGGGACGGGCGCCCAGGCCGAAACGGTTGGCGGCGCTCAGGCGCTCGCGGCGGATCATGCAGCGCTCCGGTGGTGGCGACAGCCTTGCAAACGCGCCGCTCGGGCCGCGGTTGACCGCCCGGCGCCGGCGTCGCGCTGGGCCGCCCTGCGATCCCCACCGGAGCACCGCGCGGACACAAAAAAGGCCCGGCGCAACGGCCGGGCCTTCCGAGCTGCGTCGCAGGCGCGCTTACTTGATCAGGCGCAGCGCGAACGGATAGCGGTAGGCGACGCCTTCGTTGGCCTTGATGCCGGCCAGGATGCAGAACACCAGGTTCACCACCCACACCACGGGCATCAGCAGGCCGCCGATGACGATCACGCTGAGCACCACGCAGATCACGTAGGCGATGGCGACGGTGATCTGGAAATTCAGCGCTTCCTTGGCCTGGTCGTTGAGGAAGGACTTGGCCGGATTGTCCTTGTTGATCAGCCAGATGATCAGCGGCACGATGAAGCCGGCGATGATCCCGGACAGATGGGTGAACAGCGCGACCGTGCGGACTTCCTGCGGCCCAGCCGAGGCCGGCGGCGGCGGCGGGGCGGTGACGTTGTCGAATTCGCTCATCGGTATTCCGTTCCTTTGGTGGTGAGGGGACAAGCCGTATGGCGCGTCACTCTCGGCGGCCGGCGCGGCGCTGTCAAGCCAAGCCGGCAAGGCGGGAAGACGCCGCGACGGGCTCGAGGATTGCCCCCCGGCAATCGCGGCGCTCATCCGACGCCCCATACGGCAGCGGATCGCGCTAGCGGCGACCGAGCATGGCCCTGGCCGCCGCGTACAGGCTGATGCCCA
>JBEVKG010000184.1:0-4458 GCA_040509765.1 Xanthomonas sp. | reverse complement strand
GCGGCGCCGCGCATCGACCAGGAGACGATCCAACTCGACGGGGTGGCGCTGTCGGCGCGCGCCAAACTCGGCGTGTTCACCCAGCCGCTGGGGCTGGCGCGCCGCCCGGTGCTGGCCGCGCCGCTGTACCGCCCGGGGCAGTTGCCGCTGGGCGTGCAGTTGATCGCCGCGCCGGGGCGCGAGGACCGCCTGTTCGCGCTCGCCGCGCACCTGGAACGCGCCGGCCTGATCGGCTCGACCCCGCCGTCGCTGGAGCCGCGCTGATGCTGCACACCCTGCGTTCGCGGCGCGGCATGGTGGTCGCCCCGCATCATCTCGCCGCGCAGGCCGGGCGCGACGTGCTGCGCGACGGCGGCACCGCGGTGGAGGCGGCGGTGGCGACCGCGGCCTGCCTGGCGGTGGTCTATCCGCACATGACCGGGATCGGCGGCGACGGCTTCTGGCTGATCGCCGAACCCGACGGCCGCGTGCATGCGATCGACGCCTGCGGCCGCGCCGCGCAGGCGGCCACGCTGCAGCACTACGCCGGGCAGGCGGCGATTCCCTGGCGCGGTCCGGGCGCGGCCAACACCGTCGCCGGTACCGTGTCCGGCTGGGCGCTGGCCTTGCGCCAGAGCGAGGCGCAGTTGCCCTTGGCGCGCCTGCTCGACGACGCCATCCAGCATGCCGCGGCCGGCGTGCCGGTCACCCTCGGCGGCAGCGTCATCGCCGCAGCCAAGGGCGCCGAACTGCGCGCCCAGCCCGGCGCCTACGCGGCGATCTTCGAAGCGGCCGGGCGGCCGCTGCGCGAGGGCGAGCTGCTGCGCCAGCCGCAACTGGCCGCCACCCTGCAGCGCCTGGCCGCGGCCGGCCTGGACGATTTCTACCGCGGCGCGCTGGCCGCCGAGCTCGCCGCCGACCTGCAGGCGCTGGGCAGCCCGCTGCGCGCCGGCGATCTGGCCGCGCACCAGGCCGAGGCCAGCGTGCCGCTGTCGGTGGCGGTCGCCGGCGCGCGCCTGTACAACCACGCGCCGCCGACCCAGGGCCTGGCCTCGCGGCTGATCCTGGCGCTGTTCGACCGCCTGGCCGTGGACCGGGCCGACGGCTACGCGCACCTGCACGGCCTGGTCGAAGCGACCAAGCAGGCGTTCCTGGTCCGCGATGCGCACGTCGGCGACCCGGCCTGGATGACCCTGGACGCGCAGGCGCTGCTCGACGATGCCGGCGCGCTCGACGCGCTGGCCGCGCGCATCGATCCGGCGCGCGCGCTGCCGTGGCCGCAGCCGTCGCAGGCCGGCGACACCGTCTGGTTCGGCGCGATCGACGGCGCCGGCCGTGCGGTCAGTTGCATCCAGTCCACCTATTTCGAATTCGGCTCCGGGCTGGTGCTGCCGCGCAGCGGCATCGTCTGGCAGAACCGCGGTTGCAGTTTCCGTCTCGCCGCCGACGGCTGGAACGCGCTGGCGCCCGGGCGCAAACCCTTCCATACGCTCAATCCGGCGCTGGCGCGCTTCGACGACGGCCGGCTGATGGCCTACGGCACCATGGGCGGCGAAGGCCAGCCGCAGACCCAGGCGGCGTTGTTCAGCCGCTACGCCCGGTTCGGCGTGCCGCTGCAGCAGGCGGTCAGCGCGCCGCGCTGGCTGCTCGGCCTCACCTGGGGCGAGGACAGCACCACGCTGAAGCTGGAGGACCGCTTCGACCCCGCGGTGGTGGAGGCCCTGCGCGCGGCCGGGCACGCGGTCGAACTGTTGCCGCCGTTCACCGCGGTGATGGGCCACGCCGGCGCGCTGGTGCGCGAGGCCGACGGCACTCTGAGCGGCGCCAGCGACCCGCGCAGCGATGGGGCGGTGGCGGGGTGGTAGGCGGGTTGCCGCAGGCCGGTGCCGGCGGTCGCCACGGCCGCGACGCCCTCGTACGTGCCCGGGCGCTGGTGGCGGCGGCGATGACCGATCCGCAGGGCGGGGCCGCGGAGCTGGCGCAGGCCGAGTCGCTGCTGCTGGCCGCGCTGGCGGCGGCGCCGGACGATGCCGCGCTGCTCACCGGCCTGGGCGCGGTGCGCTGCGACCTGGGCGATTACCACGCGGCGGTCGAGGTCCTGCAGCGCGCCGTGCGGCTGCGCTCGGCCGACCGCCACACCTACTTCAATCTCGGCGTCGCGCTGCTCAACAGCGGCAATGGCGACCAGGCCATGCAGCGGTTCCGGCAGGCGGCGACGCGGGCGGGATCGGCGGCGACCTGGGAAGCCTATTTCGATCCGCATGCGCACTGAGCGCGGCGTGCGCCAGGCCATCCGCGCATGTACCGCGACGCCGCGTCCGCCACGCCGGCGGCAGCGCTTCCGTACTATGGCCCTGGCGCGACGCCGCCGGCGCGTGCGCGCCGCGTGTCGGGCACCTAGGAATTGCGAGCGGCCATGCTGACCTTCTCCCGCTTCACCCGCTATTTCATGGAAGTGGCGCATTGGCGCAGCATCCGCCGTGCCTCCGAGGCGCTGCACGTGTCGGCGTCGGCGATCGACCGGCAGATCCTCAAGGCCGAGCAGGAACTGGGCGTGCAGTTGTTCGAGCGGCTGCCGGGCGGCCTGCGCCTGACCAGCGCCGGCGAACTGCTGCTGGTGGACATGCGGCGCTGGGAGAAGGGCTACCAGCGCACGCTGGAGCTGTTCGACGAACTGAAGGGGCTGCGCCGCGGCCATGTCGAGATCGCGATGATCGATGCCTTGAGCGAGGGCATCGTGGTCGATGCGCTGGCGCAGCTGATCGACGCGCACCCGGGCCTGACCTTCAGTCTGCAGACCGAGGACAACCAGAAGGTGGCCGACAAGGTCGTCGCCGCGGAGGTGGATTTCGGCCTGCTGCTGGACCCGGTCAGCGGCATCGATCTGGAGGTGGTCGCCTTCGCCGAGATCCCGCTGGGCCTGTGCATGCCGGTCGGGCATCCGCTCAGCGGCCGCGCGAGCCTGCAGTTGAACGACCTGCTCGGCGAGCATCGCCTGCTGCTGCCGGCGGCGCCGCTGATCGTCAACGAACACGCCAAGGCGGTGTATCAGCGCCAGCACATCGACACGCGCCGCTGCATCCGCTGCAACGACGTGCGCACGCTGCGCGCGCTGGTACGCCAGGGCGTCGGCGTGGGCCTGCTGTCGCAACTGGACGTGCTTGCCGACCTGGCCGACGGGCGCCTGGCGTTCGTGCCCTTGCGCGAAGGCTTGGCCAGGCCGATGACGCTGGCGCTGTGCGTGGCGCCGCAGCGGCAACTGTCCAGGGCGGCGCAGACCATGCTCAAGGCGCTGGCGCCGCGCGTGGAAGCGATCCTGGAGCCGCGCTAGCGGCGGGCCTGCCGCTCGCACGGCGGCGGCGAGGTCGCCTTCGTTCCAACTGCCGCGGCGCGGCCGATGCCGACCGACGCTGCTCCTGTCGACACGCCGTTCCCGGTCGCGTCCCGCGGCGGCGAACCGTGTGGGGCGCACGGCGCTGCGTACGAAATGGTACGTCCGCCGGGGGCGCGTTGCATTTTTTGCAATGGCTACCCGCGAAAACGGTGTTTGCGGCGCATCGGAGCGGCTTCGTATAGTGCGGTGAACCCCGGTCGACGCCTGAATTCTTCGATCAAGTAATTGATTTTGAAGGGCTTCAAGGTGCCCGTAGCGCGTCGTCAAGCGCGGACGTCCGACCGGCCCGGTGCCTCCGTCCGTCCCGAAGCGAGATCTGCTATGCGCCACCCCCAACCCCATCGCGGCCACCCTGGCCGCCGCGGCTGAGCCGGCAGCGGCGATGCTGATGCCGGCCTCGACCCCTGGCCTGCGCGCGGTCGCGCGCTGCGATGCGCTGGGCGTGGCGCCTTACAGCGACACCGCGGGCGGCCTGTTCCGCGGTTGGCTCAGCCCGGCGCATCGCGCCGCCGTGGCGACGGTGGCGGCGTGGATGGGCGAGGCCGGCCTGCACACCCGCATCGACCCGGCCGGCAACCTGCTCGGCCGCTACGAAGGCGCCGTCGCGCAGGCGCCGGCGCTGCTGATCGGCAGCCACCTGGACAGCGTGCGCGACGCCGGCCGCTACGACGGCCCGCTCGGGATCATGCTCGGCATCGAATGCGTGGCCGCGCTGCAGGCGCAGGGCCGGCGGCTGCCGTTCGCGATCGAGGTGATCGCCTTCGGCGACGAGGAAGGCTCGCGCTTCCCGGCCTCGATGCTGAGCAGCCGCGCGGTGGCCGGCACGCTGGATCCGGCGGCGTTGCAGGTGCACGACGGCGACGGCATCGCCCTGGCCGAGGCGCTGGCGGCCTGGGGCCTGGACATCGCGCTGCTGCCGCGTGCGGCGCGCGCGCCGCAGGAGGTGCTGGCCTACCTGGAAGCGCATATCGAACAAGGGCCGGTGCTGGAGGCCGAGCGGCTGGCGCTGGGGGCGGTCAGCGGCATCGCCGCGCAGCGACGCTACCGCGCGCTGCTGCTGGGCCGTGCCGGCCATGCCGGCACCA
>JBEVKG010000183.1:0-9622 GCA_040509765.1 Xanthomonas sp. | reverse complement strand
GCCTGTCGCGGCTGAAGCCGCTCCTACGACGGTCGACGAGCCCGCCCGTGCGCCTGGGGCGTGCGCCGAAGCGGCCGATGATGGCTATTGGTCGTCCAGCCCGACGTTCTGCGCCGCGCTGGCCGGCGGTACGTAGACCCGCTCGTGCGGCACCTGCAGCGCCGCCTCGCCGTGCTGCAGGTTCAGCGCCTGCGCGTGCACGAAATCGGTGATGTCGGTGATCGAGAGGGCCTGTCGTTCGCCATACTGGCGCAGCGCCTGGCCGCGCAGCCCCAGTTGCAGTGCACGACGCGGCAGCGCGCTGCCGTCTGGCGCATGGTCGGGGTCCCACTGCAGGCGTACGTCGGACTGCTGGACCGCGTCCTTCCAAACGGCATGGCTGGCGAAGCGCACCGGATCGAACGTCGACGGGACCGCGGCACGCAGAAGGTCGTCGAAGAAGGCGCGCGGCAGCCGGATCGCCAGGATCCGCTCCTGCCCTTGCTTCTGCGCCCAACCGGCGCGGTACATCATCCACAGGAAGTTCGGCTTGATCCAGCTCATGCGGTCGTAGCTGAACTCGCCGCCGAAGCGTTGATGGGCCACCGCGAACTGCGCGATCGCGGGGCGGTAGGCCTGGTAGACATCGATCGCATCGGCGTCGAAGTGCGCCAGGATGTGACGGCCCTGGCGGGGCCAGGCGGGCTGCACGGCAGCGTAGGGAACGGAATGCATCTGCGCGCAGTCTACGTCGTCGCAACAACGTCGTCGATCTGCTGCCGCGTTTTCCCGTGTCGGTTGGCCGCGGTCGCACCTGCGTGCACTGAACCGCTCAGCCTGTGCTCGCCCCCAGGGCTCGCGCGCTGAGACCGGCACTGGCTACCCTGGTGCACCGCCCTTCCCGGAGCCCCCATGAGCCGACGTTCCGGCAGCGCCGATCTGCCCCTGCATGGCGGGCGCGTGCCGCACTGGCTGGGTGCGCGCATGACCCGGCTCGGCGCGGTGATGTGCCAGGCCATCGTGCACAGCTACGGCCGCGACGAATTGTTGCGGCGCCTGGCGCATCCGTTCTGGTTCCAGTCGCTGGGCGCGGTGATGGGCATGGACTGGCATTCCTCCGGCATCACCACCAGCGTGCTGGGCGCGCTCAAGCGCGGCCTGGCGCCGCTGTCCGGCGAACTGGGCCTCCATGTGTGCGGCGGCCGTGGGCGGCATTCGCGGGCCACGCCGGACGAACTGCAGGCGGTGGGCGAGCGCACCGGCCTGGACGGCGCGGAACTGGCGCGGGTCAGCCGCCTGGTGGCCAAGGTCGACAGCGCCGCGGTGCAGGACGGCTTCGACCTGTACCTGCATGGGTTCATCGTCAGCGACGACGGGCGCTGGGTGGTGGTGCAGCAGGGCATGCACGGCGCGCGCAAGCAGGCGCGCCGCTACCACTGGCTGTCGGAGGGGCTGAGCAGCTTCGTCGATGCGCCGCATGCGGCGATCGACGGTCCGCGCCAGGGCCGCATCGTCAATCTCGCCGACCATCGCGCCGCCGCCGCGCGTGCGGCGCAGGTGGACCTGCTGCAGACGCTGGCGCCGGAGCGCATCGCCCGCGAATACGCGGCCCTGGAGGCCGCGCAGACGTCGGCATCGGCCGCCGCCGCGCCGACGCGCGCCGCACACGCGCGGTGCACCACGGCGCCGGCCGCCGATGCGCTGTTCGCCGAGACCGGTGACCTGTTCGCGCCTGCGACGGTCACAGTGTCCGAGCGGCGACCGGCCGACCTGCCGCATCTGTCGCTGCCCGACCGCCACGACGTGCGCGGCAGCGACATCGTGGTGCGGCGGCTGCACGGTGCGCTGGCCGCTGCCGCCGACTGCGGACCGCGCGATTTCGCCGACCTGCTGCAGGTGCCCGGGGTCGGCGCACGCACGGTGCGCGCGCTGGCGCTGGTAGCCGAGGTGCTGCACGGCGCGCCGTGCCGCTTCAGCGATCCGGCGCGGTTCTCGCTGGCCCATGGCGGCAAGGATCGGCACCCGTTCCCGGTGCCGACGCGGGTCTACGACCACACCATCGGCGTGCTCAAGACCGCGGTGGCGCAGGCCAAGCTGGGCCGCGAGGAGAAGCTGCAGGCGATCCGCCGCCTGGACGCGCAGGCGCGCCTGCTCGAGCCGACGGCGCACGGTCCGTCGGTGGAGGACTACATCGCCGAGGAACGCGCGCAATCGCACGCCTATGGCGGGCGCAGCGTGTTCGGCTGGGAGCCGGCGCCGCCGGCTGTCGCGGAACGGCGCGCCACGCGCACCAGGTAGGGATTGTGCTGGCGACCTGTGTTCGCCATGGTCGAACCGGAGGCAGGTTGCCCTGTCGGCGCGGCATCGGCGGCGACGAGACGTTACCGGGAACGCTCCGTCCCGGCTGAAGCCGCTCCGACGAAGCGCTTCACGTCGCTGGAAGCGCGCATGTGCCGTGCGCCGATGGCGCGTCTGGAACAGGGTCGGAATCTGGCGTGCGCTCGCGCAGCGATCGCCGGCCTGGGCTGGGCCACACTGGCCGTCGCATTCGTCTGCGCTCTGTGGCGGCGCTGCGTGCCATGGCCTTCTCGCGCGACCGTTCGCACGTATCATGGCGCCCACGGCGCAACGCGTCGGTGTCTCCCCACGACGCGTACGCCGAAGGACGTTTTTCCAGCATGTGGTCTTCCATCAGCAACTTCGGCGACGCGGGGATGACGCTGCCGCTGGCGCTCGCCTGCGGCCTGTGGCTGGCCCTGGGCGGCAGCGGGTGGCGCGCGGCCGGTACCTGGCTGGGCCTGCTGGCGACCGCCGCGGCCCTGGTCGGTGCGACCAAGATTCTCTATGCCGGCTGCGGCCTGGAGTTGCGCGCGCTGCAGTTCCGGGTCATCAGCGGCCACACCATGCTCGCCGCCTGCGTGTGGCCGATGGTCTGCATGCTGTGCCTGCGCGCCCGCCCGCGGCCGCGGCTGGCGGTGGCCTGCGGGTTCGCCATCGCCAGTGTGATCGCCATCGCGCGCGTCTACGCACGTGCGCACAGCCTGTCCGAGGTCGCGGCGGGCGTGGTGCTCGGCGCCGTGGCGACCGCCTGCTACCTGCAGTGGCGCGGTGCGCCGCAACTGGCACCTGGACGGCGCGGTTACGTCATCCTGTCGATGGCGCTGGTGTGCCTGCTGATGTACGGACGCCATGCGCCGATCCAGCACGCGATCCAGGCCTATTCGCCGGCGCTGTGCGGTCGCGAGGGCTGAGCGCGCCCTCTCCGGTGCGCGCGCATCCACGTGCGCTTCGCTTGGCGTATGCCTGTCGTTGACCACGCTGTTGCTAGACCTGCAGTCGATGGCCGCCATGGCCGACGCACAGGAGACACCCCGATGCCGACGCAAGCCACCACCACCCGCGCACGCCGCGCAAAGCGCGACGGCAAGGCCGGTACTACCCAGGCCGGCGACTTCGTCCGCGAGGAAATCGACCGGGTACGCGCGGGCAAGACCCAGGTGACGTCGACCAAGCAGGCAATCGCCATCGGCCTGTCCAAGGCGCGCCGCGCCGGCGTCAAGACCGGCGCATCGAAGACGGCGTCGAAGGCCACCAGGAAGAAGGTGGCGCAGGAAGAGCACCAGGCCGGCAGCACCGGCAAGCCGTCGCCGGCCAGGTCGCGCGGCGCCAAGCAGGCGCTGAAGACCGCGAGCAAGGGCACGACCGCGACGCGCACGGTCGGCAAGCAGGCGCTGGCGACGCAGGCCAGGCAGGCGGCGAGCAAGCGCAGCGCGTCGAGCCGTTCTGCCGCGGCGAAGCAGGCCGCGCAGACCAAGGGACCGGCCGTGCGCAAGGCCGCGGCCAGGAAGGCTGCGGCTACGCGCGGCGCCGCCGCGAAAAAGACGGCCGCGACGAAGACGGCGGCGAAAAAGACGGTGAGGACGTCGGCCGCCAGGCAGACGGGCAACAAGCCTGCGGTCAGGACGCCGGCGGCCAACAAGCCGGTGGTACGCAAGACCGTCGCGAAAAAAGCCGCGGGCAAGACGTCCGCGACCAGGAAATCGGCGGCCAAGACACCGGCGGCGCGCAAGACGGCCGCAAAGAAGACAACCGCGAAGAAGACCGCCGCGAAGAAAACCGCGACCGGTCGGACCGCGGCCAGGAACACGCCGGCAACCACGTCGGCGCGCAGCAAGCGCCGCGCCGGCGTGGCCTGAGCGCCGACATCGGCGGCCGCCGCGCGCCGGCCGCCGGACTCAAAGCTCGGTGTACTTGGTGATGCGCCCCTTGGCGCGCTCGACCGGATACTTGTTCGCGTTCACCTGCATCTTCTGCCGCGCGGCCTCGATCGGATCGATGCCGAGCTTGTCGCACAGCTGCAGCAGATACAGCAGGACGTCGGCCACTTCGCTGCCGACCTGGGCTTTCTTGGTATCGGACAACTGCCGGCTCTGCGCATCGTCGAGCCACTGGAAATGTTCGAGCAGTTCCGCCGCTTCCACCGACAGCGCTGCCGCCAGGTTGCGCGGCGAATGGAACTGGCCCCAGTCGCGTTCGTCGGCGAACGCGCGTTGGGCGGCTTGCAGGTCGTGGAGACTGTCGGGCATGGGCGATCCGCGGGCGGGACTGCGTATGCTAGCGCAAGCGCCTGCGGCGATTTCCACCTGGCTGTCGCGCCGATGCGCCTGCGAACGCAGCGGCCGTGCGCGCCGCGGCGTCATGGCCTGTCCTCGGCGCGCGCCGCCCCGCGTCGCGCCGCGGCACCTTGGCCGCGCAGCACCGCTTCGCCCTCGGCGTGCACGACCCTGGCGCTGTCGCCGGGGGCATCTTCAGTGCGCCGTGTGCGGCAGCGTCGTCGATCGCCGCCTGCGGGCCGGCGCGGTCCAGCAGGCCATGGAGCAGGCCGCAGAGCGGGGGTCGCTGCGAAACATCGCCATCCAGTTGTCGACCGGCTGCACTCGGGCGGTGGACGTGGTCGACAACCACCCGTTGCGGGCCTGCGCATCGGCGTCGTGCCGATGCGTGGTGTTGGCGACGGCAGACGTCAGCGCCGCGCCGCGGCCTGCCATGCGTCTGCCCGCCGCGCAGGCGATGCGGCGCGCACGCTGCGCAATCGTGCGGCCATGGCCGCAGAGGGCTGCCTGTCTGGCGGCCATCGGTCACAGCGCCTGAATGCCGGCGGCGCGTGTTTGCGGCGGCCGCAGCGTCAACCGCAGCGCGGCTGTGCCGGTTGCGGCGACGCCTGCGATGGCGCGCAGACGCTGCGCGCCACGTTCGGCATTCACGCCCTGCGTCGCGGGCGACTGCTAAGCCTGCAACCAAGTGGGCTCTCTGGCCCCTCTGGATCTTCATGGCGTCCCCCTTGTACGTATTGCGTAGACGGCTGCTCGCATACCGGCGCGGCCTGTCCGGCCTGCGTGCGACCTTCTGGCAGCCACACCGTCGCCGGCCACCGGCAGAAGAGCCGTTGCGCGCGCAATTGCTCAGCGCCGAGCAGATGCAGGCGCATGGCGATGCGCTGGCGCGCCGCCACCGCGTGCGCGGCGGGCGCAGCCCCGAGGTGCTGCTGGCGCGGCTGAAGCAGAACGAGGACGTGCTGCGCGACGCGCTGGCGATGCTCGCGGCGATGGTCCGCGACGACATCCGGGTCAGCCCCGCCGGCGAGTGGCTGCTGGACAATTTCTACCTGGTCGAAGAGCAGATCCTGATCGCGCGGCGGCATCTGCCCGCCGGCTACAGCCGCCAGCTGCCGACCCTGGCGCAGGGCGCATCGGCCGGGCTGCCGCGGGTCTATGCGCTGTCGATGGATGCGATCGCGCATGGCGACGGCCGCATCGACGCCGACACCACCAGCCGCTTCATCGCCGCCTACCAGGCGGTGACGCCGCTGAAGCTGGGCGAGCTGTGGGCGATCCCGATCATGCTGCGCCTGGGCCTGCTGGAGAACCTGCGCCGGGTCGCGGCGCGGGTGATGCGCGACGGCATCGATCACCGCCTGGCCAGCGACTGGGCCGAACGGCTCAACCGTGCGGCGGCGCAGGATCCCAAGAGCGTGGTGCTGGTGGTGGCGGACATGGCGCGCTCGCAGCCGCCGCTGTCCGGGGCGTACGTGGCCGAACTGGTGCGTGGCCTGCACGGGCGCGGGGGGGTGCTGGCGATGCCGGTGACCTGGGTCGAGCAGTGGCTGGCCGACGGCGGCCAGCGCATCGACGAGATGGTGCATGCGGAAGGCCAGCAGCAGGCCGCCGACCAGGTCTCGATCAGCAACAGCATCGCCAGCCTGCGCTTGCTGGCGACCCTGGACTGGCGCGAGTTCGTCGAGGAACTGAGCGTGGTCGAAGCGCATCTGCGCCGCGATCCGCACGGCACCTATGCGCAGATGGATTTCCAGACCCGCGACAGCTACCGGCACAGCGTGGAGCTGCTGGCACGGCGCAGCGGCGCCAGCGAGGAGGCGGTCGCCGCCTGCGTGGTGGAGCTGGCGCAGGCGGAGAGCGTCGACGACCGGCGTCATGTCGGCTATTACCTGGTCGACGACGGCCAGCGCGTGTTGCCGGCGGCGATCGCCGCGTTGCCGCGCGCGCGGCGTCGTCCGCGGCTGGCGCGGCGGCGGCTGCCGTTGCCGGCGTATCTGTTGCCGATCGCGGCGATCGCCGGATTCGGCAGCTGGACCCTGCTCGCGCAGTTGCAGGCGCTGCCTGCAGTGCCGGCATGGCTGTGGGCGAGCACCGCGCTGCTGGGCGCACTGGTGTTCAGCGAGTTGGGCGTGTCCCTGGTCAACTGGGCGGCAACGCTGCTGGTGGCGCCGCGCACGCTGCCGCGGATGGATTTCTCCACGGGCATCCCGGCCGGCGCGCGCACCCTGGTGGTGGTGCCGAGCATGCTCAGCGACGTGGCCACGATCGACGAACTGGTCGAGGCGTTGGAGGTGCGGTTCCTGGCCAACCGCGATGCGCAGCTGCATTTCGCGTTGCTGACCGACTTTCTGGACGCGCCGCAGGCGACCCTGCCCGGCGATGCGGCGCTGCTGGCGCATGCCACCCAGCACATCGTCCGGCTCAACCAGCGCTATGCGCCGGAACGCGGCGACCGCTTCTTCCTGCTGCAGCGACCGCGCCTGTGGAGCGCCGGCGAACGCGCCTGGATCGGCCACGAGCGCAAGCGCGGCAAGCTGGCGGCGCTGAACCGGCTGCTGCGCGGCGGCGCGGCCGACGCCGACTTCAGCGCGGTGATCGGAGCGCCCGCGGCGCTGGCGCAGGTGCGCTACGTGATCACCCTGGACGCGGACACGCGGCTGCCGCGCGATGCGGCGCGCGAGTTCGTCGCCACCCTGGCGCATCCGCTCAACCGCGCGCGCATCGATCCGGCGTTGGGCCGGGTGACCCGCGGCTACGGCATCCTGCAGCCGAGCGTGGGCAGCAGCATGAGCGGCCATCGCGTCACCCGCTATGCGCGCCTGTTCGGCAGCGAGCCGGGGATCGATCCGTATACCCGGACCGTGTCCGACGTGTACCAGGACCTGTTCGGCGAAGGCTCGTTCGTCGGCAAGGGCATCTACGACGTGGACGCGTTCGAGCAGGCGCTCGACGGCCGCTTTCCCGACAACCGCATCCTCAGCCACGACCTGCTGGAAGGCTGCTATGCGCGCGCCGGCTTGGTCAGCGACGTGCGCCTGTTCGAGGATTATCCGGGGCGCTACGCCGCCGACGTCAAGCGCCGCGCGCGCTGGATCCGCGGCGACTGGCAACTGCTGCCGTGGCTGCTGCCATGGGCGCCGGATGCGGCCGGCCGCTATCGGCGCAATCCGCTGTCGGCGCTGTCGCGCGGCAAGCTGCTGGACAACCTGCGGCGCAGCCTGGTGCCGATCGCCGCGACCGCGTTGCTGGCGCTCGGCTGGCTGTGGTTGCCGCGGCCGGCGGCGTGGACCGCCTGGCTGCTGAGCCTGTTCGTGCTGCCGAGCGTGGTGCCGGCGCTGCACGATCTGGTCGCCAAGCCGCTGGACATGGCCTGGCGCATGCACCTGGGCAGCCTGGCCAAGGCCATGGCCGCGCAACTGCAGCGTGCCGCGGTGACGCTGGCGTGCCTGCCGTACGAAGCCGGCTATGCGGCGCTGGCGATCGTGCGCACGCTGTGGCGGATGTGCGTCAGCCGGCGCCACCTGCTGCAGTGGCATGCGTCCAGCGACGTGGCGCGCCGCCTCGGCCGCGGCAGCGCGGCCGAACTGGGCGGGATGGCGCCGGCGGCGGGGTTCGCGCTGGCGCTGCTGGGAGTGCTGGCCTGGCACCAGCCGCAGGCGCTGTGGATCGCCGCGCCGGTGCTGGCGCTGTGGAGCCTGGCGCCGCTGCTGATGGCGTGGCTCGGCCACGCCGCGGCGCCGCGGCAGGCGCAGCTGAGCCCGCCACAGCGCGCCTTCCTGGGGCGGCTGTCGCGCCGCACCTGGGCGTTCTTCGAAGTGCACCTGCGCGCGCAGGACCATGGGTTGCCGCCGGACAACGTGCAGGAGCATCCGCACCTGGTGGTGGCGCGGCGCACCTCGCCGACCAACATCGGCCTGGCTCTGCTCGGCAACCTGGCCGCCTACGATCTGGGCTACCTGCAGCCGGGCGGGGTGATCGAACGCACCCGTCTGACCCTGGCGACGATGGAGACGCTGCAGCGCCACCGCGGCCATTTCTACAACTGGTACGACACCGAGACCCTGGAGCCGTTGCCGCCGCGCTACCTGTCGACGGTGGACAGCGGCAACCTCGCCGGGCACCTGTTGACCCTGCGCCAGGGCCTGCTGGCGCTGTGCGATGCGCCGTTGCTGGGCGCGGCCACCTTCGATGGGCTGGCCGACACCTGCGGCGTGCTGCGTGAAGAGACGGGCGCGTCGGCGGCCGCGGGGTCGGCGCTGTACGCCTTCGAACAGCGCCTGCAGGCGCTGCGCGAGGCGCCACCGGCGACCCTGGCGCAGACCTGGCAGGCGCTGGCCACGCTGACCGCGCAGGCCGAGGCGATTGCCGCTGGCAGTCCACCGCCATCGTCGACCGACGCGGCGTCCGCCGACGCGCTGGCGCCGCACTGGCCGCAGGCGCTGCTGGACGCGTGCCACGCCGCGCAGCAGGAGCTGCGCGCGTTCGCGCCGTGGGCGACGATGACCGATCGCGACGACGCGGACCTGCCGGTGACCGACGCGCCGCTGCCGACGCTGCGCGCGCTGGCGGCGCAGCACCACGACGCCGCGGCGGCCGAGCGCGCCCGCGCGCGCATCCGCCAGCTGGAACGGCTGGCGCACATCGCCGGGCAGCTGTCGCTGATGGAGTACGGCTTCCTCTACGATCCGGCGCGGCGGCTGCTGGCGATCGGCTACAACGTCGACGAACGGCGCCTGGACCAGGGCTACTACGATCTGCTGGCCTCGGAAGCACGCCTGTGCAGCTTCGTCGCCATCGCCCAGGGCCAGTTGCCGCAGGAAAGCTGGTTCGCGCTCGGGCGCCAGCTCACCGAAGTCGGTGGCGAGGCCACGCTGCTGTCGTGGAGCGGTTCGATGTTCGAATACCTGATGCCGCAGCTGGTGATGCCCAGCTACGAAGGCACGCTGCTGGACCAGACCGCGAAGACGGCGGTGGAACGCCAGATCGCGTACGGCCGCCAGCGCGGCGTGCCCTGGGGCATTTCCGAA
>JBEVKG010000182.1:0-20074 GCA_040509765.1 Xanthomonas sp. | reverse complement strand
CGGTGCCATCGCTTCGGGCGACTACGCCACCGCCAACGGCAGCATGACCGAAGCCTCGGGCCTGCAGAGCACCGCGCTGGGTTACTTCGCCTATGCGCCGGGCGCCTTCGCCAGCGCGCTGGGCGCGCAGTCGTGGGCCAGCGGCGCCAACAGCACCGCGGTCGGCTACTACAGCACGGCGCTGGCCGCCGACAGCGTGGCGTTGGGCGCCAATGCGGTGGCGCGCCGCGCCAACACGGTCTCGGTCGGCGATGCCGGCAGCGAGCGGCAGGTCGTCAACGTCGCCGCGGGCACGCAGTCCACCGATGCGGTCAACCTCGCGCAGCTGGATGCGGTGCGCGCCACCGCCGAAAGCACGTCCAAGTTCTTCGCGCACAGCGGCGGCACGGTCGGCGCCTATGCCGACGGCGACGGCGCGCTGGCCGCGGGCGATGCGGCCAATGCCTACGGCGCGGGCGCGGCGGCGTTCGGCAGCGGCGCCGCGGCGATGGGCGATGACGCGGTGGCGCTGGGCAACGGCAGCAGCGCCAGCGGCACCGGCGGCACCGCCATCGGCGGCCGCGGCCAGGCCTACGACCAGTACAACCAGCCGGTCGTCGATGCCGACGGCAAGCCGGTGCTGGTCGGTGCCAATGCCGGCGAGAACGCCACCGCGCTCGGCGCGGGCGCGCAGGCGACGGGCAGCGTCGCCACCGCCACCGGCTACGGCGCGCAGGCCACCGGCGACCACAGCACCGCCGGCGGTTACAAGGCGCGTGCGACCGGCAACTACAGCCTGGCGCAGGGCGACAACGCCTGGGCCAGCGGCGAGGACGCCAGTGCGGTCGGCGCCTACGCCTGGGCCACCGCCGACGGTGCCTCCGCGTTCGGGACCTCGGCCTGGGCCACCGGTGCCAACGCCTCGGCGTTCGGCACCGGCGCGTGGGCCAGCGGCAGTGGCGCTACCTCGATCGGCTTCAACAGCTGGGCGCCGGGGCTGAGCGCCACCGCGGTCGGCCGCGGCGCCTTCGGCTACGGCAACTACAGCGTGGCGCTGGGCTTCCAGGCGCTGGGCAACCAGGTCAACAGCATCGCCATCGGCACCAACACCGTGGCCGACGCGGAAAGCGCGATCAGCCTCGGTGCCGGCAGCGAAGCCACCGCCGCCAACGCGGTGGCGCTGGGCGCCGGGGCGGTCGCCGACCGCGCCTACAGCGTGTCGGTGGGCAGCGCCGGCCAGGAGCGGCAGATCACCAACGTCGCCGCCGGCACCGAGGCCACCGACGCGGTCAACGTCGCGCAACTGGATGCGGTGAAGCAGACGGCGGCGGCCACCAGCAAGTACTTCCAGGCCAGCGGCAGCGCCGACAGCGATGCCGGCGCGCTGGTCGACGGCGACAACGCGCTGGCGGCCGGCGAGGCGGCCAACGCTACCGCCGACGGTGCCACCGCGCTCGGCGGCGGCGCCAATGCGGTGGCCGCCGGGGCGACCGCGATCGGCTTCAACGCCGTGTCCAGCGGCGTCGACGCGGTCGCGCTGGGCAACGCCAGCCAAGCGTCGGGCGAGAACAGCATCGCCATCGGCAGCAACGCCCAGGCCAGCGAGATCGGCGCCACCGCCAGCGGCGCCGGCGCGCAGGCCAGCGGCACCTATTCCACCGCCACCGGCAACGAAGCGGTGGCCTCGGACAACCAGGCCACGGCCACCGGCTTCCGCAGCGCTGCGTCGGGCATCGGCGCCACCGCCCTGGGCGGCTACAGCGAGGCCACGGGCTATCTGTCCTCGGCGCTGGGCTATGGCGCACTCGCCTCGGGCAGCTACGGCACCGCGGTCGGCGTGTCCTCCACCGCCTCCGGCAGCAGCAGCGTGGCGGTGGGCGAGTACAGCGTGGCCTCCGGCGAGGAGAGCGTGGCGGTCGGCGGCACCTCGTTCTTCGGCCTGATCCCGGCCGAGGCCTCGGGCGCCAACAGCGCCGCGTTCGGCGCCGGCGCCGGCGCCACCGCCGACTTCAGCAGCGCGCTCGGCAGCCTCAGCTACGCCAGCGCCGACAGTGCCAGTGCGTTCGGCTACGGCGCGTACGCGTCCGGCGTCAACAGCGTGGCCCTGGGTGCGAACTCCGAGGCGTCGCGCGACAACACCGTCTCGGTGGGCAGCGCCGGCAAGGAGCGGCAGATCACCAGCGTCGCCGCCGGGACCGAGGCCACCGACGCGGTCAACGTCGCTCAACTGGAAGAGGTGAAGCAGTCGGCCGATGCCACCGGCAAGCAGTTCAAGGCCAGCGGCGGCAGCGATCCGGCCGACGATGTCGGCAGCTACGTGGAAGGCAGCTACGCCACCGCCGCCGGCGAGGCCAGCAATGCCTACGGCACCGGCGCTTCGGCGTTCGGCAGCGGCGCGCTGGCCGGCGCCCGCTACGCCACCGCGTCCGGCTACAACGCCACCGCCACCGGCGAGTCCAGCACCGCGATCGGCGGCTCGCTGTACTACACCGATGCGTCCGGCAACGTGCTGCTCGACGGCACCACCACTGCCAGCGCCGCCGGCGCCACCGCGCTGGGCGCGGGGGCGCAGGCCAGCGGCACGTTCAGCAGCGCCAGCGGCGCCGGTGCCATCGCCAGCGGGTTGCAGGCCACTGCCGACGGCTACAAGGCCACCGCCGGCAGCGACTACAGCACCGCGGTCGGTGCCTTCAGCGCTGCCAGCGGCACCCGTACCAGCGCGTTCGGCTACGGGGCGGCGGCGGCGGGCAACTACGCCTCGGCGCTGGGTTGGGGCAGCACGGCCTCCGGCGCGTACGCCGCGGCGCTGGGCTACAGCGCCCGCGCCACCGGCGAGGATGCGACCGCGCTCGGCGCTTCGGCCTGGGCCACGGCGGCGCAGACGACCTCGGTCGGCCAGTTCGCCTGGGCCACGGCGCAGGGCGGCACCGCGATCGGTCAGAACGCCTTCGCCTACGGCGGCACCAATGCCACGGCGCTGGGCATCAACGCCTCGGCCAGTGGCGCCGGCAGCGTCGCCCTGGGTTCGGGCGCGCGCACCAGCGAAGCCAACGTGGTGTCGGTGGGCGGCGGCAACGGCGTCACCGCACCGGCCACGCGCCGCATCACCAATGTCGGTGCCGCGCTCAACGCCACCGATGCGGTGAACAAGGCGCAGCTGGACGCGGTGGCCACCGCGGCCGGCGATACCAGCGCGCGCTTCCAGAGCTCCGGCACCGCGGTGGCCAGCGCCAGCGGCGTGGACAGCACCGCGGCCGGTGCCGGTGCCATCGCCAGCGGCCTGCGCAGTTCCGCGCTGGGCGTGGGCAGCGTCGCCGCCGGCGCCGGTGCCACCGCCAACGGTGCCGGCAGCTCGGCCACCGGTGCGCGCAGCACCGCCATCGGCCTGCAGACCAACGCGATCGGCGAGAACGGCGTGGCGATGGGCTACAACAGCTTCGTCCGCAACAGCGGCAGCAACGGCGTCGCGCTCGGCGCCAATGCCGGCGTCTCGGCGGACAACGCGGTCGCGCTCGGTGCCGGCTCGCGGGTGTACGAGGCCGACACCGTGTCGCTGGGCAGCGGCAACGGCCGCGGCGGCCCCGCCACCCGGCGCATCGTCAACCTGACCGCCGGCAGCGTCGCCGCCGGCAGCACCGAGGCGATCAACGGCGGCCAGCTGTACCAGTCGCTGAGCAACATGGCGACGTTCCTGGGCGGCGGTGCCGGGCTCGGTGCGCAGGGCCTGTTCGTGGCCCCGACCTACGTGATCCAGGGCGCCAGCTACACCAACGTCGGCGCGGCGCTGGCGGCGCTGGACGGCAAGGTCAGCGAACTGGATGCGCGCAGCGGCGGCAGCGCCACCGCGGCACGCAGCGCCCGCATGGTCGGGACCAGTGCGGTGGCCGCGCAGGCCACCGAGGCTGCACCGGCGGCATCGACGGCGACCGCGGCGACGGCCGCGACCGCCTCGGTGTCCGGCAGCATCGGCACAGCGCAGGTCGGCCAGAGCGTGGCGGTGGAGTCGGGCAGTGCGACCGCGGTCGGCACGGCCGCACGCGCCAACGACGTCACCGGCACCGCCATCGGCGGCAGCGCCTACGCGCACGGCCCCAACGACACCGCGATCGGCAGCAACGCCAAGGTCAATGCCGACGGCAGCACCGCGGTGGGCGCTAACAGCCACATCGCGGCGGTGGCGACCAACGCGGTGGCGATGGGCGAGGGCGCCAGCGTCAGCGCGGCCTCGGGCACCGCCATCGGCCAGGGCGCCAGCGCCACCGCGCAGGGTGCGGTCGCACTGGGGCAGGGCGCTGTGGCCGATCGCGCGCAGACGGTCTCGATCGGCAGCGCCGGCAACGAGCGTCAGCTCGCCAACGTCGCCGCCGGCACCCAGGCCACCGATGCGGTCAACAAGAGCCAGCTCGACAACGGTGTGGCCACCGCCAAGTCGTACACCGATGCGCGCTTCGGCACCATGGCCGACAGCTTCGAGGTACTGCGCGGCGACGTCGATGCGCGGTTGCGCGACCAGGACCGCCGCATCGACCGCCAGGGCGCGATGAGCGCGGCCATGCTCAACATGGCCACCAGCGCCGCTGGCATCCGTACCCAGAACCGGGTCGGTGCCGGCATCGGCTTCCAGAACGGCGAGTCGGCACTGTCGGTGGGTTACCAGCGCGCCTTCAGCGACCGCGCCACCGTGACCATCGGCGGTGCGTTCAGCAGCGACGACAGCTCCATCGCCATGGGGGCCGGTTGGGGCTGGTGACCCATCGCGGACGGCGGCACGTGCCGCCGTCCGCCACGCAATGGCCTGAGGGGGCAGACCACAGGACCTTGGCTGGGCCGGCCAACGGATTCGGAAAAGGGAGTTTTACGGCCGCAACTGTCGCCTGATCCACGAAACTTTGAAGAGGACGTCAACGTGATCGACAAGCAAAACCTTCGTATCAATGCCATCGCTGCCGCCATGCTGGCGATGTCGCTGGGAGCCTCGAGCGCGATCGCGGCCAGCGCTTCGGCGCCGCTGCCGGTCAAGGAACCGGGCACCGCCGCGCCGGCCGATGCGGTGACCTCCAACCGCATTCTGGTGCGCTACAACGCCGGCACCGCCGCGGCCAGCGACCGCAGCGCCAAGCTGTCGACGGTGCAGTCGGCGGTGGGCCGCGCCAGCCTCGGCGGCGGCAACGGCATCTCGCGTGCGGCCGCGGCCAGCGTGCGCGCCGAGTACGTGCGCACCCTGGGCATCGGCGCGGACCTGATCCGCCTGACCGGCAAGCTGAGCAAGGCCGACCTGGACAAGGTGGTGGCGGAGATCGCCGCCGACCCGTCGGTGAAGTACGCACAGGTCGACGCCAAGCTGCGGCCGGTCGAGGTGCTGCGGGCCAAGGCGCAGGTGCAGCCGCAGTTCGTGCCCAACGATCCGCTGTACGCGCAGTACCAGTGGCACTACAGCAACGCCAACGGCGGCATCAACGCGCCGGCCGCATGGGATATCTCCAAGGGCGACGGCGTGGTGGTCGCGGTGCTCGATACCGGCATCCTGCCGAACCACCCGGACGTGGCGGTGAACCTGCTGCAGGGCTACGACTTCATTTCCGACGCGGCGACCTCGCGGCGTCCGACCGACGCCCGCGTGCCGGGCGCGCTGGACTACGGCGACTGGGTCGAGAACGACAACGAGTGCTACGCCGGCTCGGTCGCCGACGACAGCTCCTGGCACGGCAGCCACGTCGCCGGCACCGTCGCCGAAGCCACCAACAACGGCATCGGCATGGCCGGCGTGGCGCCCAACGCCACCGTGCTGCCGGTGCGCGTGCTCGGCAAGTGCGGCGGCTACACCTCCGACATCGCCGACGCCATCATCTGGGCCTCGGGCGGCACCGTGTCCGGCGTGCCGGCCAACCAGAACCCGGCCGAGATCATCAACATGAGCCTGGGCGGCGGCGGCGCCTGCGACAGCGCCACCCAGGAGGCGATCAACGGTGCGGTGTCGCGCGGTACCACCGTGGTGGTGGCCGCCGGCAACAACACCGCCAACGCCGCCAACTTCAGCCCGGCCAGCTGCGACAACGTGATCGCGGTCGGCGCCACCCGCATCACCGGCGGCATCACCTACTACTCCAACTACGGCGCCAAGGTGGACCTGTCCGGTCCCGGCGGCGGCGGCAGCGTCGACGGCAACCCGGGCGGCTACATCTGGCAGAACGGCTACACCGGCGCGACCACGCCGACCTCGGGCAACTACACCTACATGGGCCTGGGCGGCACCTCGATGGCCTCGCCGCACGTGGCCGCGGTGGCCGCGCTGGTGCAGAGCGCGCTGATCGCCGCGGGCAAGGCGCCGCTGACCCCGGCGGCGCTGGAGACCCTGCTCAAGCAGACCGCGCGTCCGTTCCCGGTGTCGATCCCGTCCAGCACCCCGATCGGCACCGGCATCGTCGATGCCAAGGCCGCGCTGGACAAGGCGCTGGAAGAGCCGTGCGATCCGGCCACCGAGCAGTGCGCGCCGACGGCCACCGCGCTGACCAACAAGGTGGCGGTGGCGGGCCTGGCCGGCGCCGCGGGCAACGAGGCGCTGTACAGCTTCGAGGCCAAGGCCGGCGCGGTGCTGAGCTTCCTCACCTACGGCGGCAGCGGCAACGTGTCGATGTACGTGAGCTTCGGCAAGGAGCCGGGCACCGGCAACGCCGACGCCAAGTCGACCCGTCCGGGCAACAACGAGACGGTGCGCTTCACCGCGCCGCAGGCCGGCACCTACTACATCAAGCTGGTCGGCGAGAGCACCTACAGCGGCGTCAGCCTGGTCGCACGCCAGTAAGCGCACGCGGCGCAGGGAAGCGCCACGCGGTCCCAGGAAACCCGGCTCCGGCCGGGTTTCCTGCGTCTGCGAGCAGCGCCTTGCCGGCCGCTCCGCGACCGCCGCGGCGCGCAGCGCAACCGGCAACCATGTCCTGCCAGGATGTCAGACAGATGACCGTGGCGGCCCTGGCGGTGCCGCTCCCCTGGCCGCCCGGTAGACAGCGGCGGGGGAGCGCGCCGGATTCGGCGTCGGGTCATGCCGAACTGCTAAAGTCGCACGGTCATCTGGGAGGGATCGCGTGAATGCGCTCGTGAAGGACACTGCCGTCGCCGTGGAGACGCCCGAAACCCGCATCGTCGCGGCGTTGCTGGCCAAGGGCCGGCTCAAGGACGGCGATCTGGCGCGCGCGCGGCAATTGCAGCGCGAGTCCGGCGGCAGCCTGCTGGCGCTGCTGGCGCGCCTGGGCCTGGTCTCCGAGCGCGACCATGCCGAACTCAGCGCCGAGGTCCTGGGCCTGCCGCTGCTCGACGCCAAGCAGTTGCCGGCCACCGCGCCGGAGAGCCTGCCCGAGGCGCAACCGCTGTCGCTGCGCTTCCTCAAGCAATTCCATGTGTGTCCGCTCGGCGAGCGCGACGGCGTGCTCGAACTGTGGATGGCCGATCCGCACGACGCCTATGCCGCCGACGCGGTGCGCCTGGCCACCGGCCTGCAGGTGCTGCCGCGGGTCGGCCTGCGCTCGGAGATCGACGACCTGATCGAGCGCTGGTTCGGCCAGGGCCGCAGCGCGATGGGCGCGATCGTGGAGACCGCCGACGGCGACAGCGTCGCCGCCGACGACATCGAGCACCTGCGCGACCTGGCCTCCGAGGCGCCGGTGATCCGCCTGGTCAACCTGGTGATCCAGCGCGCGGTGGAACTGCGCGCCTCGGACATCCATATCGAACCCTACGAGAACCGGCTGAAGGTCCGCTACCGCGTCGACGGCGTGCTGATCGACGGCGAGAGCCCGCCGGCCAACCTGACCGCGGCGGTGATCAGCCGCGTCAAGATCATGGCCAAGCTCAACATCGCCGAGCGCCGCCTGCCGCAGGACGGCCGCATCATGCTGCGGGTGCAGGGCAAGGAACTGGATCTGCGCGTGAGCACCGTGCCGACCGCGCACGGCGAGAGCGTGGTGATGCGCCTGCTCGACCGCGAGACCGTGGTGTTCGACTTCCACCGGCTCGGCTTCACCGACGCGTTCCTGCCGCAGTTCCGCAAGGTGCTGGAGCAGCCGCACGGCATCCTGCTGGTCACCGGCCCCACCGGCTCGGGCAAGACCACCACGCTGTACACCGCGCTGAGCCAGCTCAACACCGCCGACGTCAAGATCATCACCGTCGAGGATCCGGTCGAATACCAGATCGAGGGCATCAACCAGATCCAGGCCAAGCCGCAGATCGGCCTGGATTTCTCGCACGCGCTGCGCAGCATCGTGCGCCAGGACCCGGACATCATCATGATCGGCGAAATGCGCGACCTGGAAACGGCGCGCATCGCCATCCAGTCGGCGCTGACCGGCCACCTGGTGCTGTCCACCCTGCACACCAACAACGCCGCCGGCGGCATCACCCGCCTGCTCGACATGGGCGTGGAGGACTACCTGCTGACCTCCACCATCAACGGCATCCTCGCCCAGCGCCTGGTGCGGCGGCTGGAGCCGACCCACGCCGAGCGCTATGCGGCCTCGCCGGAGGAGATCGAGAAGTTCGAACTGCGCCGGCTGCAGCCGGAAGGCGAGATCTTCCTGTACCGCCCGCGGCCCTCGGCGATCGCGCCGACCGGCTACGTTGGCCGCACCACGATCATGGAATTTTTGGTGATGAACGACGCGCTGCGGCGCGCGGTGATGCGCCACGCCGGCATGGGCGAGATCGAGCAACTGGCGCGCGAGGCCGGCATGCGCACCATGTACGAGGACGGCCTGGCCAAGGCGCTCAGCGGCCAGACCACGATCGAGGAAGTGCTGCGCGTGACGGAGGAAACCTGATGCGCACGGCATCCGCTCCGGATGTGGCGGCATGTCGCTTCGCCATGCGTGGGCGGTCCGTGTTCGCGAGCGCATGGGCCGCGCTTTCCCATTCCCCGTTCCCCATTCCCCGCTCCCAGCCCTGATGCCCCTGTATCGCTACAAGGCCCTGGACTCGCACGGCGAGGTCCTGGAAGGGCAGATGGAAGCCGCCAGCGAGGCGGAAGTGGCGCTGCGCCTGCAGGAGCAGGGGCACATGCCGATGCAGGCCCGGCTCGCCGCCGAAGGGGGGGGCACCTCGCTGCGCGGGCTGTTCCGGCCCAAGCCGTTCGACGGCGCGGCGCTGGTGCAGTTCACCCAGCAACTGGCGACCCTGCTCGGCGCCGGCCAGCCGCTGGACCGCGCGCTGTCGATCCTGCTCGAACTGCCCGAGGACGAGCGCTCCAAGCGCACCGTTGGCGACATCCGCGACGCGGTGCGCGGCGGCGCGCCGCTGTCCACCGCGCTGGAGCGTCAGCACGGGCTGTTCTCGCGCCTGTACATCAACATGGTGCGCGCCGGCGAGGCCGGCGGCAGCCTGCACGACACCCTGCAGCGCCTGGCCGAGTACCTGGAGCGCAGCCGCGAACTGCGCGGGCGGGTGATCAACGCGCTGATCTACCCGGCGATCCTGGTCAGCGTGGTCGGCTGCGCGCTGCTGTTCCTGCTCGGCTACGTGGTGCCGCAGTTCGCGCAGATGTACCAGAGCCTGGATGTGGCCCTGCCGTGGTTCACCCAGGCGGTGCTGAGCGTGGGCCTGTTCGTGCGGGACTGGTGGATCGTGCTGCTGGTGGTGCCCGGGGTGACCGTGCTGGCGGTGGACCGCAAGCGCCGCGATCCCGCGTTCCGCGCCAGCTTCGACGCGTGGCTGCTGCGCCAGCGCTTCGTCGGCGTGCTGATCGCACGGCTGGAGACCGCGCGCCTGACCCGCACCCTCGGCACCCTGCTGCGCAACGGCGTGCCGCTGCTGGCGGCGCTGGGCATCTCCCGCAACGTGCTGTCGAACCTGGCGCTCACCGCCGATGTCGGCGCCGCCGCCGACGACGTCAAGAACGGCCACGGGCTGTCGGCGTCGCTGTCCAAGGGCAAGCGCTTCCCGCGTCTGGCGTTGCAGATGATCCAGGTCGGCGAGGAGTCGGGCGCGCTCGACATCATGCTGCTGAAGACCGCCGACACCTTCGAACAGGAGACCGCGCAGGCCATCGACCGCCTGCTGGCGGCGATGGTGCCGGCGATCACCCTGGTCCTGGCCTCGGTGGTCGGCCTGGTGATCATTTCCGTCCTCGTCCCACTCTACGACCTCACCAATGCGATTGGGTGAGGCGCCACGTTTATGCGCCATGGCGCATGTGGCGCCGAACGCCCGGCCAGGGATGGCCGGGCCGGTGGTTCCGGCGCTCGTGATGCCGCGCCATGGAGGGCGACGCAGGCTTCTGGCGCAGCGGACGGATGAATCGAAGGAGGCCATGCGCTTGCGAACCGCAGGTTCGCGCATGGCCGAACGCCCGGCCATGGATGGCCGGGCCGGTCCGTCCGGAGTCGGGAATGCGACGCCCTGGATGGCAGCGGCCTCGCCTGACGCGTCCGCGCGTTGCGCCATGGTGCATGTGGCGCCGAACGCCCGGCCTCGGCCGGCCCTCGGGCGACCGTCGCGGACTGTGACGCCGCGCGTTGCCGTGCGGGAACCTTCCGCCGCCGCCCCTGTCCCATTGCCAGCGGCGCCGCGCGCGCCGGCCGTGGCCGTGCGTGCGCGCGGCACGGATCCTCCGCCGGCAGATGTGACGGCGTGCGTGACGCGCCGCTGTACCGCCGGCCGGCACCGGCTGCCATCGTCACCGTGTTCGGCTACATAGGTCTTCCACTGCAAGGATCCGATGCAATGCGCACTCTCCGCCGCTCCCTCACCCGTTCCCCCTCCGCCGCACGCCAGGCGGGCATGAGCCTGCTGGAAATCATCATCGTCATCGTGCTGATCGGCGCGGTGCTGACCCTGGTCGGCAGCCGCGTGCTCGGCGGCGCCGATCGCGGCAAGGCCAACCTGGCCAAGTCGCAGATCCAGACCATGGCCGGCAAGATCGACAACTACCAGCTCGACACCGGCAAGCTGCCGTCCAAGCTCGACGACCTGGTCACCGCGCCGGGCGGCGTCAGCGGCTGGCTCGGTCCGTATGCCAAGCCGGCCGAACTGAACGACCCCTGGGGCCACCCGATCGAATACAAGGTGCCCGGCGAAGGCCGTCCGTTCGACCTGATCAGCCTGGGCAAGGACGGCCAGCCCGGCGGCAGCAGTTACGACGCCGACATCAAGTACGAGTGATCCGGCGCCGTGATCCGGGCCCCTGCCGGCGCGCTGCGCTTCGGCGCGCCGGTGTGCGCGCCGGCCGCGCGTGCGCGCATGCGCGGCGTGTCGCTGCTGGAGATGCTGCTGGTGGTGGGCCTGATCGCGATCGCCGCGCTGCTGGCGGCCTCGGTGCTGACCGGCGGCATCGACGGCATGCGCCTGCGCTCGGCGGCCAAGGAGATCGCTTCGCAACTGCGCTATACCCGTACCCAGGCGATCGCCAGCGGCCAGCCGCAGCGCTTCCTGATCGATCCGCAGGCGCACCGCTGGCAGGCGCCCAACGGCCGCCACGGCGAGATCCCGCCGTCGCTGACCATCCGCTTCACCGGCGCGCGCCAGGCGCAGCGCCGCGACGGCGAGGGTGCGATCCAGTTCTTCGAGGACGGTGCCTCCACCGGCGGGCGCATCGACCTGCAGGCGCGCCAGGCGCGCTGGCGCGTCGATGTGACCTGGCTGACCGGCGAGGTCACGGTCGGGCGTGCGCCGGACCAGGCGGGCCCATGAACCGCCAGCGCGGCTACACCCTGATCGAGGTGATCGTGGCGTTCGCGCTGCTGGCGCTGGCGCTGACCCTGCTGCTCGGCTCGCTGTCCGGCGCCGCGCGCCAGGTGCAGCGCGCCGACCAACTGAGCCGCGCCACCATGTACGCGCAGTCGCTGCTGGCGGCGCAGGGCGTGGAGCAGCCGCTGCAGCCGGGGCGCAGCCAGGGCACGCTGGACCAGGGCCGTTACCGCTGGACCCTGGACGTGGCCCCGTACACGGATCCGCGGCGGCCGCCCGATGCCGCGGTGGTGCCGGGCGCGCCGACGTTGCTGCAGCTGACCCTGCAAGTGCGCTGGGGTGATGCGCCGGCGCAGGCGCTGCAGTGGAAGACCCTGCGTCTGGTCGCGCCGCAGAGTGCCGGGGTGCCGCAATGAACCGGCGTGCGCCACACCGCGCCAGCGCGCGCGGCTTCACCCTCATCGAAGTGCTGCTGGCCACGGTGCTGCTGGTCGGCGGCCTGACCCTGGCCTTCGCCACGCTGCGCTCGGCGATGGCGATCAGCGGCCGCGGCGAGGCCATCGCCGGGCGCAGCGAACGCATGCGCGCGGTCGAGGGCTTCCTGCGCCGGCGCCTGAGCGGCGCGCAGGCGCTGCCGCTGGACATCGACACGCAGACCCTGCAGCCGGTGCGCTTCGTCGGCGAACCGCAGCGCATGCAGTTCGTGGCCGATCTGCCCGAGTACCTCGGCCGCGGCGGCCCCTATCTGCACGATCTGCGGGTCAGCGGCGAGGGCGACCATCGGCAACTGGCGATCGCGCTGGTGCAGGTGCAGGCCGGCAAGCAACTGGCCGAGACTCCGCCGCGTCCGCCCGAGCCGCTGGCGCGCGACCTGCGCGAGGTGCGCTTCCGCTACCGCGGCCTGGACCCGGAGCGCGGCACCATCGGCCCCTGGCAGGAGCGCTGGGAGCGCACCGACACGCTGCCGTTGCTGGTCTCGATCGAACTGCGCAGCGGCGACGGTACGGTGTGGCCGCCGCTGGTGGTGGCGCTGCGCCAGGCCGGCGGCGCGGAGATGCGGCAATGAGCGCAGCGCGCAGCGACCGTGGCGCCGCGCTGGTGCTGGTGCTGTGGCTGATCGCGCTGCTGACCGCGCTGGTCGGCGCGTTCGCGCTGACCGCGCGCACCGAGAACCTGCAGGGCAAGGTGCTCGGCGATGGCGCCGAGGCGCAGGAGCGCGCCCGCGCCGGCCTGGAGTATGCGCTCACCCGGCTCGCCGGCACCCCCACGCAGCCGGGTTGGCGCGCCGACGGACGCCGCTACCGCTGGCAGTACGAAGGCGCCACGGTCGACCTGCGGGTCACCGACGAGAGCGGCAAGGTCGATCTGAACATGGCCGATGCGCCGCTGCTGGCGGCGCTGGTGCGCGCGGTCGGCGAGGAGCCGCAGCGCGCCGAGCGCATCGCCGCGGCGATCGTGGACTGGCGCGACCCGGACAATCTGACCCAGCCCAACGGCGCCGAGGATCCGGACTACGCCGCGGCCGGCCTGCCCTACGGCGCCAAGGACGCGCCGTTCGAGAGCCTGGCCGAGCTGCAACTGGTGCTGGGGATGGACCCGGAGCTGTACGCCAAGCTGCTGCCCAATCTGACCCTGTACGGCGGGGTGTCGCGGCCGACGCCGGACTTCGCGCCGGGGCCGGTGCTGACCGCGCTCGGCCTGGACGCGCAGCAGGTGCTGGCGCAGCGCGAGCGCACCGACCAGACCCAGCTCGGCATGGTCGGCATGGGCGGCGGCGGCACCTACAGCATCGAAAGCCGGGCGCGGCTGGGCAATGGCCGCGAGGGCGTGTTGCGCGCGGTGGTGCGTCCAGGCTCGTCGGCGCTGCCGGGCTCCGCCTACACTGTGTTGCGTTGGGAAGAAGGAACGACGGTGCGATGACGGCGTGGCGCGACACGATGGACAAACTTGGCGTACGCATCGCCCCCGGTGCGGGCGGGCTGCTGGCCTGGTGGCAGCGCTCGCTGATGGCGTGGCTGCCGCCGCGCTGGCAGCTGCAGCTCGGCTGGTCGCAGGCGCGGCTGCTGCTGTGGCGCGAGGGCGAACAACTGATGCTGGCGCGGCAGGTCGAGTCCGAACTGGGCGCGCCGCTGGCGCTGCCGTGGCCGCTGCTGCCCGCCGAACTGGAGGCCTTGCTGGGGCCGCGTCTGGCGGCGCTGCCGCGGGTGTGGCTGCTGCCGGCCGAGGCGGCGCTGCAACGCCGGCTGCGCCTGCCGGCGGCCGCGGCCGAGCACCTGCGCGAGGTGGTGAAGTTCGAGATCGACCGGCAGACCCCGTTCCAGGCCGACCAGGTGATCTACGACGTGCGCGCCGACGGCCGCCGCGACGATGCCCAGCTCGATGCCGAACTGGTGGTGGCGCCGCGCCGCGTGCTGGACGACCTGCAGGCCAGCGCCGGCGCGCTGCGCCCGACCCTGGCCGGCATCGACGTCGCCGGCAGCGATGGCGCGCCGCTGGGGGTGAACCTGCTGCCGCAGGAACAGCGCCACCGCCGTGCCGACCCGATGCGGCGCTGGAACGCGATCCTCGCCGCCACCGCGCTGCTGGCGCTGTGCGCGGCCGGCTGGCAACTACTGGATAACCGCCGCGACGCGCTGGAGCACCTGCGCACGCAGGTGGACAGCGGCGCGCAGCGCGCGCGCGCGGTCGCCGCGCAGCGCCAGCAACTGGTCGATCTGGTCGAAGGCGCCGCGTTCTTCGACCAGTTGCGCGCCGAGCGCCCGGCCTCGGTGCAGGTCTGGAACGAACTGAGCAAGCGCCTGCCGGAGGGCACCTATCTGGAGAAGTTCTCGATCGAGGGCAACCAGTTGCAGTTGATCGGCCTCAGCAGCGAAGCCTCGTCGCTGGTCGGGCGGCTGGAAGGCTCGCCGCTGTGGCGCACGCCGTCGCTGACCGGCGTGCTGCAGGCCGACCCGGGCAGCCACCGCGACCGCTTCACCCTCACCGCCGAACTGGCCGGGACCAAGCGCAAGGAGGCCGCCGATGCCGGTGCAGGTCGATAAGCGCGACCGCTGGCTGGCCCTGGGCCTGCTGCTGGCGGCGCTGGCGCTGGGCTACCTGGTGCTGGTGCACCCGTGGTGGACGGTGCCGATGCGCGAGGTCGATGCGCAGATCCAGGAGCTGCGCCAGCGCGAACTGCGCGTGCGCATGCAGTTGCAGCAGGCGCCGCAGGTGGCGCAACGGCTGCAGCAGGCGCAGCGCGAGCTGGCCACGCGCCCGGGCTTCCTGCGCGAGACCTCGGCCGAACTGGCCTCGGCCGGCCTGGTGCAGCGCCTGGAAAGCGCGGTGGCCACGGCCAGCCCCGGCAACCGTAGCTGCGCGATCAGCAACCGCTCGCCGCTGGCCGCCGACAACCGCAGCGACCGCTTCACCCGCGTCGCGGTGCAGGTGCGCCTGCGCTGCGGCACGCCGGAACTGGCCGCGGTGCTGCATGCGCTGGAAAGCGGCACGCCGGCCTTGTTCGTCGACAATCTCAACGTGATGGCGCAGCGCTACCAGCTCTCGCCGGGCGAGAGCGGCAACGGCCTGGACGTGGCCTTCGAACTGGCCGGCTACCTGCGCCCGAACGCGATGCCGGCGCCGCCGGCCGCGACCGCCTCGCCGGATCCGTCCGCCACGGCAGCACCCGCTGCGGCCACGCCGGTGATGAACGCCGGCGGTTCGGCCGGTGCCGGGCCCAGCGAGCCGGCCGCCGTGCCGTCGCCGGCGTCCGCGCCCAGCGCGACCAACCCGCCGGGTGCACCGGGCGCCGCGAATGCCGCGCCGGCGGATCTGCCGCAACAGGTGGAGGGCCGCCATGCGAATTGAAGCGATGGGCCTGCGTACCGTGTGGCTGGGCACGCTGGCGCTGTGGGGCCTGCTGATCTGGGCGCTGGGCCTGGCCGGGCTCGGCGAACGCGTGGCGCCGCTGCCCGACGACCCGTCGATGCTGCAGCGGCTGCCGGGCCTGCCGGCGGCGACCCCGCAGCGCCTGGGCGATTTTTCCCAGTACGGAGAGATCGCCGCGCGCCCGGTGTTCGCCGAGGATCGCCGCCCGCATCCGTTCTTCCTCAGCGCCGACAGCGGCCAGTCCGCCGCGCCCAACGTGCGCCTGACCGGCGTGCTGCTCACCGACGGCTTCAAGATGGCCACCTTGACCACCGAGCAGGGCGAGTCGCTGCGTCTGCAGGAAGGCGGCGACGCCGTGCAGGGCTGGCGGCTGCTGTCGCTGGCGCCGCGCCAGGCCACGGTCAGCGGTTCCGGCGGCACCCAGACCCTGGAGTTGAAGGTGTTCGACGGCAAGGGCGGGCAGCCGCCGACCGTGCTCGGCCAGGCCGGGCGCGCCGCCGCCGGACAAGGGCAGATGCCGCCGCCGGCGTCCGCGTCCAACGGACAGGCCAACGCCACTGCGCCGCGGCCGCCCACCCAATCCACGCCCAGCCCGGCGCCCAACCAGGCACCGACCCCGAGCGCTCCCCCGCCGTCGTCGCCGGCCCCGTCGTCGGAGCAGTTGCAAGCCATCCGCGAGCGGATCGAAGCCCGCCGCCGGCAGTTGCAGCAACAGCGCCAGAACAACCCCTCAGGTCAGAACCCTTGAAGAGTGATCGCATGACGCCGCGTCTGTTTTCCCTGTTCCTCGCCATCGGCCTGGTGGCCGGCTGCGCCACCACGCCTTCGCCGGATATCCGTCGCGGCGCCGCGATCAACCCCCAGGTCGGCGCGGCTGGCAGTACCCAGACCGACGGCGAGGGTGGCCCGGCCGATCCCAATGCCTTGCCCGAGCGCGCCACCCCGGTGATCCGCCGCGGCAGCGGCACCATGATCAATTCCGCGGCGGCCGCGGCGCCGGCGCCCTCGCTGGGCAACGCCAGCAGCGGCAGCGCCACCTTCAACTTCGAGGGCGAATCGCTGCAGGCGGTGGTCAAGGCGATCCTCGGCGACATGCTCGGGCAGAACTACGTGATCGCGCCGGGCGTGCAGGGCACGGTGACCCTGGCCACGCCCAAGCCGGTGTCGCCGGCGCAGGCGCTGAACCTGCTGGAGATGGTGCTGGGCTGGAACAACGCGCGCATGGTCTACAGCGGCGGCCGCTACAACATCGTCCCCGCCGACCAGGCCCTGGCCGGCACGGTGGCGCCGAGCACCGCCTCGCCGGCCAACGCGCGCGGCTTCGAGGTGCGCGTGGTGCCGCTGAAGTACATCTCCGCCAGCGAAATGAAGAAGGTGCTGGAGCCGTACGCACGGCCGAACGCCATCGTCGGCATCGACGGCTCGCGCAACGTCATCACCCTGGGTGGCACCCGCGCCGAGCTGGAAAACTACCTGCGCACCGTGCAGATCTTCGACGTCGACTGGCTGTCGGGCATGTCGGTGGGCGTGTTCCCGATCCAGTCGGGCAAGGCCGAACAGGTCGCGGCCGACTTGGAGAAGGTGTTCGGCGAGAACAGCAAGACGCCCAGCGCCGGCATGTTCCGCTTCATGCCGCTGGAGAACGCCAACGCGGTGCTGGTGATCACCCCGCAGGCGCGTTACCTGGATCAGATCCAGGAGTGGCTGGACCGCATCGACAGCGCCGGCGGCGGCGCGCGGCTGTTCTCCTACGAACTCAAGTACATCAAGGCCAAGGACCTGGCCGACCGCCTGGCCGAAGTGTTCGGCGCCGGCGGCGGCAACCGCGGCGATTCCAACGCCTCGCTGATGCCGGGCTCGCAGATGAGCCAGTTGAACGGCGGCGGCCTGGGCGGCTTCAACGGCAGCGACGGCAGCAGCCTGGGCGGTGGCAGCTTGGGCGGCAACCTGGGGGGCAGCAGCGACAGCCTGGGCGGCAGCAGCAGCTCCTCCGGCAGCAGCGGCGGCGGCCTCGGCAACGGCAGCCTGCAGTTGTCGCCGCGCACCGCCGGCAACGGCAGCGTGACCCTGGATGTGCAGGGCGACAAGGTCGGCGTGTCGGCGGTGGAGGAAACCAACACCCTGCTGGTGCGCTCGACCCCGCAAGCCTGGCGCTCGATCCGCGACGTGGTCGAGAAGCTCGACGTGATGCCGATGCAGGTGCACATCGAGGCGCAGGTGGCGGAGGTCAACTTGAAGGGCCAGCTCAAGTACGGCGTCAACTGGTACTTCGAGCAGGCGGTGAATGCGTCGTCCACTGCCAACAACATCGGCTTCAGCGGCGGTGGTGCGAATCTGCCCAGCGCGGCCGGCCGCAAGATCTGGGGCGATATCGCCGGCGCCATCACCGGCAGCAGTGGCCTGGGCTGGACCTTCCTCGGCAAGAACGCAGCGGCGGTGATCACGGCGTTGGACGAAGTCACCGACGTCAAGTTGCTGCAGACGCCATCGGTCTTCGTGCGCAACAATGCCGAGGCCACGCTCAACGTGGGTACGCGCATCCCGATCAACTCGGTTAGTGTCGACACCGGCCTGGGCACCGGCACCACCTACTCCTCGGTGAACTACATCGACACCGGCGTGATCCTGAAGGTGCGTCCGCGGGTGACCAAGGACGGCATGGTGTTCCTGGACATCGTGCAGGAGGTCAGCTCGCCTGGTGCGGCGTCGACCAATTGCGGCAACAGCGCCGGTACCAGCACCGCCTGCAACGTGCCGATCAACACGCGCCGGGTCAAGACCGAGGCGGCGGTGCAGAGCGGCGACACGATCATGTTGGCGGGCCTGATCAACGACAGCACCACCGACGGCAGCAATGGCGTGCCGTACCTGAGCAAGCTGCCGGTGGTCGGTGCGCTGTTCGGGCAGAAGACCCAGGACACAAACCGGCAGGAAGTGATCGTGTTGATCACGCCGTCGATCGTGCGCAACCCGCAGGAAGCACGCAATCTCACCGACGAATACGGACAGAAGTTCAAGGCTATGCAGCCGCTGCCAGCGACACGCGGCAAGTAGTAAGCAGTAAGCAGTGGGTATGGTGGGAATATCCCGCTCTGCTATTGCCGATCTGCGCCGATGGTTTGGTGCTTAATGCATGCCACGCTTGCTGAGGGAAAATGCATAGCGCTTCGCTCGGCTCATACGCGGGGATGCGGTCGTTTTCTTGGCCGCGCTCTTGAGCCGGATAGGCCTGTTTTTATGTAGGGAAAGTATCTTCCAGTGATAAGAAGGGTCTAATAGTAAGCGCTCGGATGGCGCCTGTACGCGTTGTAATGATCGCCTGAACTGGATGTTGGGTGACCATTTCCTTGCATGACTTGTGTTTCAAAATGGTATGTGGCTGCATCGGCCCGCTGACCTCCAATCGTGGGAAGGCATCCCGCGCTACGCTGTCATGCGTGCTTTTTTCAGCAATTCGCGGGTGCTCCGCATTGGACACAGAATGCGGACGCTCGTTAGAGCGTGTCAGTAGGTGGCTCATCCATCTTTATAACCGCCTCGAATAGTTGGGTTGACATGCTTGTTGTTGCTTGCTGGCATATCCTCCGTACTGCTTCGAATAAGTTGACATATCTCGAGCTTGGCAAAAATCCATCGGGATTGTAAGTATGGTTGAAACGAGATTTGTAATAGGATAATGTCTCAGTCGGGGGGTCTGACTAAAAAAGGAGATTTTATGAAGGTTTCTCATGGAAATTTATTTGGTCTGCTTGCTTTTGGATTCTTTGCTTCCTTCCCGGTCTTGGGTCAGGTGGTCATTCCCAGGACTTTTAACGGTGCTTCCGATTCGGTTTATGGTAATACGCCGGCCAAAGCGGTTGAGCGAGCTGCTGTAAATGCTATTAATGCCGCATGGGCGGAGAATTATGGCAATTGCACCCTGTCGGGTTACAGCTATCAGCCGCGCAATACTTATTATTATGCTTCAGCAACCGTAAATTGCTCAAAACCCGGTCAATTCATTCCAGTGGTGGTTGTATTCACTTTTTCCGGGGCGACTGACTGGCAGCTCGATATAGGGTTGTCGGATGAAAGTAAGGCTATCGATGTTGCGGTAATGCGTGCTGAGGCTGCTGCTAGGGCTGAGAGTTATTCTCAATGCGTGTTGAAGAGTTATAATACTTGGGAGCCTAACCCGAATCTGCAGAGTTGGATGGCTAGCGCGGTTGTTGATTGCAAGAAAAGTGTTAGTTTCGTTCAGCCATAGTCATTAGCTGATGCACTTCACTCTCGATCCACGTGAAGGATCGGGAGTGAAGTTAGTAACCGCATTGATGTTATGTTTGGATGGATATGTGATTGGAACGGATTTTTTGTGGCTTGCAGCTTTTCGTGCTTCCGATAATTCTTATCCCGGTCGGCGTCGACGACGTCGCGCTGGACGCCTGCCTGGGCGCGCTGGAGGCGAACACGCCGGCCGGTACCCGTGTGTGGCTGGCCGACGATGCGCAGGCCGGTCCGCGCGGTGTGCGGGTGATCGAGGCCTGGCTGGCGCACACGCGCCTGCAGGCCGACT
>JBEVKG010000181.1:0-9152 GCA_040509765.1 Xanthomonas sp. | reverse complement strand
CGCAACTCGCCCTCGGCACCGAAGGACCAGGCGTGGTACGGGCACACCAGCGGGCGCTTGCCATGCGACTCGATCTGGATTGCCGACTGCCGGTGCGGACACTGGTTGAGGAAGGCGCGGATGCCGGCCTCGGTGCGTTGCACCAGCACCGGTACCCCAGCCACCTGGCGGGCGAAGAACTGGTTACGCTCGCGCACCATGGAAGCGAAACCGACGAAGATCCACAGCTTGCCGAACAGCCGCTGCTGTTCCAGGCGCAGGCTGTTCGGGCTGATGTAGTGTTCGACATCGAGAGCGTGGCGGGTCATGCGGTGATGCGTCCTTCGCGTGGGTCAACGACTGAAGATGGTCCGCGCCGGATTCCCGGCGACGGTGACATGGGGCGGCACGTCCTTGACCACCACACTGCCAGCGCCGATCACCGCGCCGTCGCCGATCGCGATGCCGGGCAGGACGGTGGCGTGCGGATGGATGACCACGTCGTGGCCGATGCGCGCGCCGCCGCCGACGAACACGAAGTTGCCGATCTGCACGTAGTCGCCGATCACCACGTCGTGGCCGACGATGGTGGTGGCGAGGATGGTGACGAACTCGCCGATGCGGCTGTCGGCGCCGATCGACACGCCGACCTCGAACAGGCTGCCGCGCCCGATCGGAGTCTCCGACGCTTCGCGCAGGCGCGGGCGCAGCACCATGAAGTCGGCGCCGCGCGCCAGCAGCGGCTGGCTGTAGCGGCGGCGCGCTGCTGGCTCGCCGAGCGCGCACACGAACAGGTCGCCGGGCACCGGCTGGTAGGTGTCGGGATCGCCGAGCAGCGGCCAGCGCAGGCCTGCGCCCAGTTCGCTGCGGCTGTCGAGGAAGCCCTTGATGTCCCAGGCCTGGCCGTAGCCGGGATCGTCGTTGCAGGCCATCGCCGCGATGCCGCGGCCGAAGCCGCCGGCGCCGACGATCAAGACATGTTGGCGTGGCGTTTCCATGGAACTGCTCACACGAACTCGATGCCCCCGTCCATGTGTACGGCCTGGCCGGTGATCTTGCCGCTGGCTTCGGAAAGGAAATACAGGCAGGCCAGCGCGATGTCCTGTGGCTGGCCGATTCCCAGTGGATAACGCTTAGCCATCTCCTCGAACCACGCTTTGTCTTCGGTGATGAGCGAGGTTTCGACCAGCCCGGGACAGAGCGCATTTGCCCGGATCTTGCGCCGTGCCAACTCCAGGGCCAGCGGACGCATCGTCCCGATCAGCGCCGCTTTGGAGCCGGAGTAGGGGCCTACGCCGACGGTGCCGGTGAACGCCGCAATGGACGATAGAAAGACCAACGAGCCACCGGGCCGGATGGCCTGACGTGCGAGCAGGTGACGGGTCAGCATCACAGGGGCGATGTAGTTAATCTCCATCACTTCCTTGAGGAAGGACTCGCTCACCAGCTTCATCGGTGCCAGACCGCGAACGCCTGCGCTGTGGACCAGGCCGTCGACCGGACCGCACTCTGCAGCCAGTTTCTGCAATGTTTCTGCTTGCATGAGATCGCCGATGAACTGGCGATGCCCGTCGCCCTGCAGCGATTCAAAAGTGGCGGCAAGGCGCGCGGTGTTGCGGCCGGTGACGATGACTTGGGCGCCGGACGCCGCGCAGGTCTGAGCAATGGCCATACCGATGCCGTTTGATGCACCGGTCACCAAGATGGTTTTCCCGTTCAACCCGAACATTTGTTGCAGCAGCGCGGAAGTGCCGGCGAAGGAAGTGTTGGTCTCGATTGTCATAGGCGCATCATCAGGGAAATCCCGCCATCGATGGTGAGGGTGCTGCGCGTAACCCAGCGGCTGGCCGAGGAAAGTAGGTACACGGCTGCTTGCGCGATATCCCCCGCATCAACAATCCCCAATGGCGTCAGACCAATGTTGTTGTCGATGTTCGCTGTCTGGCGCAATCCGTCGAGCATCGGCGTTTCAACATAACCGGGTGCGATGCAGTTGGCACGGATGCGTTGTCGCCCATGCTCCAACGCAAGTGTCCGCACCGCCGCTTCCAGCGCGGCCTTGGCGGCGGCATAGCCTGTTGATGCCTGCGGTGCTGCCCGCGAGGCTAAGGCCGACACGAACACGAGCGAGGCATGTTCACGCATGCGTCGTTTGTACAACAGTTGCTGGGCCAGCGTGATCGGTGCCAGGTAATTGATTGACAGCATCTGTTGCAGGTGCTTCTCGGTCGCCATACGGAATGGCACCATCGCTGTGGCACCGGCGCATGAAGCCAGGCCGTCGTAGCCGTCTGCCGCATCGAGAAGGGATTGACGCACGTGCGCATCGGTTAGGTCACCGACGACCTGCACATGTCCGGCGCCGTCGAGCATGTCCGCGAGCGATTGTAGGCGCTCGGCATTGCGTCCGGTCACCACCAGCGTCGCGCCCAGGCGCGCGCACAGCGCGGCCACGGCGGCGCCGATGCCCGAGGAAGCGCCGGTCACCAGGATGGTCTTGCCCTGCAGCCCGAAGGCATCGGTCGTTGCGGCAGGCGTCATCGTCAGGACTCGATCAGGTCGGGGAATACCGCGCCGTCGATATCGACCAGGCAGGTGCCCCAGGACAGACCGATGCCGAAGCCGCACAGCAGCACGCGCTTGTGGCCGGCTTCCAGCTCCTTGTTGATCCGTGCGGTCATGGTCACCGGCAGCGAGGCACCGCTGGTGTTGCCGAAATCGTGCAGGGTGGAGGGCACCTTTTCCGTCGGCAGGCCGAGCTTCCTGCGGATGGTCTCGTTGATCATCCGGTTGGCCTGATGGAACACGAAGTAATCGATCTCGTCCTTGGACACGCCGCTGTAGTCGAGTAGCTTCTGCACCGCCGGCGGCACCCGCTGGGTGGAGAAGCTCAGCACCGCCACGCCGTCCAGTTGCAGGTCCACGCCGCGGTGCCAATGGTCGTTCTCGTCGGCGCGGTGCGGGATCAGGTGCTGCACCCCGACCGGTTCGCGGTGGCCGCCGACCGGCAGGATGATCGCGCGATAGCCGCTGCCGTCGCTGTTGAGGTCGAAATGCATCGGCGCGGCGTCGGCGCTGAACTCCAGCGCGGTGGCGGTGCCGGAGTCGGAGAAGATCGGATCGTCGAAGTTGGCGCTGCGGTCGCCGACCAGCAGCAGGCCTTTCTTGACCCCGCCGGCGGCGATCATCGAGCCGAGCAGGTTGATGCCGAACGGGTAGGCCGAGCAGCCCAGGTTGACGTCGAAGGCGACGGTGGCCTGCGACAGGCCAAGGCGGTCCTGCAGGATGATCGCGGTGGCCGGGATCGGGTAGTCGGGCGACTGGGTGACCACGATCAGCGCATCGACCTCCTCGCGCTGCCACTGCAGGCGCTCCAGCAGCACCTGCGCCGCGTCGAAGGCCAGGTCGGAGAAGCACTGCCAGTCCGCGGCCATGCGCCTGGTCTCGATGCCGATGTTGCGCACCAGCCGCTCGCGCTCGGAGCGGATCTGCGGCCGGCAATCGGTGAGGTTGGAGACGACGCGCTTGGGCACGCAGGTCGCCATGCCGGCAAAGCGCACGTTGTGCAGCGTGGAGGTCGGCATGCTACGCCCCGGTCAGCTGGTAGAGATCGCCCAGGGTGACCACGGCGGCCAGGTGCTCGCCGGTGATGGTCTTGCCGTACTCCATGTCGAACATCACGATCACGCCCAGCGCGGCCAGCGAATCCCACTCGGGCAGCTCGCGCAACACGGTGTCCATGGTCACTTCCACCGGATTCTGGAAATCCGTGGCCGACAGGAAATTCTCGATAAACGTCTCTTGGCTCATGCTGCGGGTTCCACGGGTTGGGCGAAGGAGGGAGGAGCGAGGGTGCTGGAGGAATCGGACGCGGGCATGACGCCGCCCGCCGCGGCGATCAGGTCGACGATGGCGTCCACCTGCTCGGCCGCCAGTCCGGGGAAGATCGGCAGGCACAGCACGCGATCGGCCATCTGCCGGGCCACCGGCAGGCCGGCCGGGGCCGAGGAGGGCAGGCCGCGGTACATCGGGAAGTCGCTGATCAGCGGATAGAAGTAGCGGCGCACCAGGATGTCGTGGCTGCGCAGCAGCCGGTGCAGTTCGTCGCGCACCAGCGGGAAGGCGTCTTCGACCAGGATCGGGAACGAGGCGTAGTTGGACAGCGCCGGCGCCCGCGGCGCCAGGCAGCGGATCCCCGGCACCTGCGCCAGGCGTTGCCGGTACTGCGCGTCGATCGCCCCGCGCTGCGCCAGTGCGGCGTCGATGTGCTGCAGTTGCAGCAGCCCGAAGGCGGCGTTGATCTCGCTCATCTTGCCGTTGATGCCGGTCGCCACCACCGTGGTCTCGTCGACGAAACCGAAGTTCTTCAGGCGGCTGATGCGCTGGTAGGTCTTGGCGTCCGGGCAGACGATGGCGCCGCCCTCGAAGGTGTTGAACACCTTGGTGGCGTGGAAGCTGAGCACGCTGAGGTCGCCATGGCGCAGGATCGAGCCGCCCTCGTCCTTGACCCCGAACGCATGCGCGGCGTCGTAGATGACCTTGAGGTTGTAGGTGTCGGCGATGCGCTCGATCGCGGCGGTGTCGCAGGGCGTGCCGTAGCAATGCACCGGCATGATCGCGGTGGTGTGCGGGGTGATCGCCGCCTCGATCTTGAGCGGATCCAGGTTCATGGTCTGCGGATCGATGTCCACGAACACCGGCTTGATGCCGCGCCACAGCAGCGAATGCGCGGTGGCGACGAACGAGTACGGCGTGGTGATCACCTCGCCGGTGATGCGCAGCGCCTGCAGCGCGGTCAGCAGCGCCAGGGTGCCGTTGGTCAGCAGCGCCAGGTGGTTGACCCCCAGATACTCGGCCAGCGCCTTTTCCAGCGCGCGGTGCATGTCGCCGCCATTGGTCAGGATGCGGCTGCGCCAGATCTGTTCCAGGTAGGGGACGAACGCCTCCAGGGGCGGCAGCAGCGGACTGGTGACGGGGATGGACATGAAACCTGCCTGGCGACGGGTGGAAGTCCCCGGTGCGGAACGCGCCGCCCGGTGCTGTGGAAACGTGAAGCAAGCCACATGCCAAAGACGCTGTCCACTGTCGGTCGCGCCGATCGGGATGCGGTACTGGCGAAAACCCGCGTGGCTGCCGCGTGCATGCGTCACGCGCGTGCACCCACGTGTGCTGGGTCAGGAGACGCTGGAAGGGAAGGGGGCGTCCCGCGGCAGGGCGGGCGCGCCGGGTGCGCTCGCACCCGGCGCCGTGCGCCGGCTCAGCTGGCCAGTTCGGTCTGGTCGCGGTCGATGCCGTACTTGCGCAGTTTCTCGACCAGGGTGGTGCGGCGCAGGCCCAGCAGTTGCGCCGCATGCGCGACCACGCCCTGGGTGCGCTCCAGCGCCTCGTTGATCAGCGCCAGTTCGATGTTGGCCATGTGCCCGCGCAGGTCCAGGCCGCTCTCCGGCAGCGTCGCCGGGGCCGGGGCGGGCGCATCGGCGTCCGCGCCGCCCGGCTTGCCGCCGGCGTGCAGGTCCACCACGTTGGGCACCCGCCGCGGATCGGCGGCGATCGGCGACGGCGGTGCCGACACGTCGATGGACGAGGCGAAATCGCCGCGGTAGCGCGCCGGCAGGTCCTGCACCCGCACCAGGCCGCCGGGGTGCAACACCGCCAGGCGTTCGACCAGGTTGGTCAGCTCGCGCACGTTGCCCGGCCACTCGTAGCTGCGCAGCGCCTGCAAGGCCTCTTCGGAAAAGCGCACTTCGCCGCGCCCGGTCCGCGCCAGTTGCGCGGCGATGGTGTGCACCAGCGCCGGCAGGTCGTCGCTGCGTTCGCGCAGCGCCGGCATCTCGATCGGGAACACGTTGAGGCGGTAGAACAGGTCCTCGCGGAACTGGTTGCCGGCGATGCGCTCTTCCAGGTTGCGGTGGGTGGCCGCGATCACCCGCACATTGCAGCGGATGGTGACGTTGCCGCCGACCCGCTCGAAGCTGCGCTCCTGCAACACCCGCAGCAGCTTGACCTGCATCGGCAGGCTCATGTCGCCGATCTCGTCGAGCAGCAGGGTGCCGCCCTCGGCCATCTCGAAGCGGCCCTTGCGCGCGCTCAGCGCGCCGGTGAACGAGCCCTTCTCGTGGCCGAACAGCTCGCTCTCGAGCAGGTCCGGCGGGATCGCGCCGCAGTTGATCGCCACGAACGGCCCATCGCGGCGCGGCGACTGCTGATGGATCGCCCGCGCCACCACTTCCTTGCCGGTGCCGGACTCGCCCAGCACCAGCACCGTGGTGTCGAAGGCGGCGACCTGGTCGATCAGCCGGCGCAACCGGGTGACCGCCGCGCTGGTGCCGGTCGGGCCGTTGTCCTGCGCGGCGCCCGCCTGGTGCTCGGCGTCCAGCCGCTTGAGGCTGGCGCGGCGCAGCAGGGTTTCCAGTTGCGCGTGGCGCAGCGGCGCTTCCAGTTGCCACACGTTGGCTTCGTGCAGGCCGTGGCGCTGCGCGAAGGCCTGCGCATCGTCGTTGAGCAGCAGCACCGGCGGCGGCAGCGAACTGCGCGCCACCCAGCCGAAGAAGGCATCGGCCTGCGCCTGGTCGTCGAGCCCGCCGACCAGGATCGCCATCCATTCGGTCTGCCGGTGACGGCCGGGCTGGACGTCGGCCACGTCGGTGACCCAGCGCGGGTTGAGGTCCATGAATTCGAGCAGGCTCACGGTCCGCTCGGCGCGCACCGCGTCGTCGTCGATCACCAGGATCCGCGATTCGCTCATGCCGGCACTCCCTCGGTGCGAAGCCCCTCCAGAATCGGCATCACTTCCTGGATGTAGGACAGCTTGCTGACGAAGTTGTCCGCTCCGGCGCGCATGGCGTGCTCGCGGTGCTCGGCGTCGTCGAAATGACTGGCGATCACGATGTAGGGCGCCTGGTCCTGGGTCTTGATCAGGCGGGTGGCCTGCAGGCCGCCCATCTCGGGCATGGCCAGGTCCATCAGCACCACCTGCGGGCGCAGCGACTCGGACCGCTCGATGGCTTCCAGGCCATTGGCGGCGCTGCCGATCACTTCCATCCAGTCGAGCTTGCGGAAGTGGCGCATGGCGGCGTTGATGAAACCTTCGTGGTCGTCGACCAGAAGCACGGACAGTTTGTTCATATGCGTCGTTTTTCCTTAGCCCGCACGGGCCAGCAGCGGTTTGCTGCCGCGGCGGCGTTCGCGTGCGGGAGCGATGTCCAATTGTTCACGATACTTGGCGACAGTGCGCCTTGCCACGTTCACGCCCTGTCGCGACAGCAGCCCGGCGATGGCCTCGTCGGCCAGCGGCCGCCCGGCCGGCTCGGATTCGATCAGGCGCCGGACCATGGCGCGCACCGCCTGCCCCGACACCGCGGCGCCTTCCAGGCGCACGGCGAAGAAATGCTTCAGTTCGAAGGTGCCGCGCGGGGTCTGCAGGTATTTGCCGGTGGTGATGCGCGAGATGGTCGACTCGTGCATGCCGATCGCCTCGGCCACTTCCTTCAGGGTCAACGGCGCCATCGCTTCCTCGCCCTTGACCAGGAACGCCGACTGGCGCTCGACGATGGCGCGGGTGGTGCGCAGCAGGGTCTCATAGCGCATCGACAGGCCGCGGGTCAGCCAGCGCGCTTCCTGCAGCATCTCGCGCAGCGGCTGCGCGGCGTCGCCGGCCTCGGCCAGGGCGCGTTCGTGCATCGGGTTGACGCTGACGCGGTGGGTGGTGGCCGGGTTCAGCGCCACCCGCCAGGTGCCGTCGGCGTGCCAGGCGACCACGTCCGGCAGCACATGGCCGGCGTCCTGCGGCTGCAGACTGTCGCCGGGCCGCGGCTGCAGCGACAGGATCAGCCGCACCGCCTCGCGCACGTCGTCGGTCTCGGCATCGAGCTGGCGCCCGAGCAGGGCGTAGTCGTGGCTGGCGAGCAGGTCGAGGTCGCCGGCGAGGATGCGCGCGGCCAGGTGGCGGCCGGCCACGCGGCCGGGCAGGTCGCTCAACTGCGCCTGCAGGCACTCGCGCAGGTCGCAGGCGCACAGGCCGGCCGGGTCGCCGTGCAGCAGGCGCTGGCGCACCGCTTCGGCCTGCGCCACGGACAGGCCCAGGCGGGCGCTGGCCAATTGCTGCAGGGTCTCGAGCGCGCCGTCCAGGTAGCCGGCATCGTCGCAATGTTCCAGCCAGAACGCGGCCGCTTCCAGTTCCAGCGCAGGCAGCTCCAGGGCCAGCCGCTGCAGCACGCGCAGGTGCGGGTCGGTGGATTCGCCGGCGGCGATGCGCTGCATGCGATCGTCTTCGCCGTCGTTCCAGCCGGCGGCCGGGATGTCCCACATCGAGGATTCGGGCAGTTCGTCGAACGCCGCGGTTTCCAGCGTCGCATCCTCGTGCTTGACCACCGGTTCGATCACGCCCTCGGGCTCCTCCAGCTCGAGCAGCGGATTGGTTTCCAGTGCACGGCGGATTTCCAGCTCCAACTGCATGCCGTCGAGCTGCAGCAGCCGGATCGACTGCAGCAGTTGCGGGGTCAGATGCAGTTGCTGGCCCAGTTGGGCGGAAACGGTCGGCTTCATGCGGACTTCCTCGGTTCGGCGCCAACCCTCTGGCGCCCGTGGAACGCATACTGCTTGTCGCCCGACGGTAACAGAATCGGGGGGTTCCTGAGTAGGGTAGTCAAATTCCCGACAGGGCGTCGGGAATTTCCCGACATTCGCGGTACGGACGCCGGACAGTCGACGGCCGAATGCCTTGTGTGGCGGGCAACGGCGGAACACACGTGGCCTGCTGACCGGTTAAGGCAAGCGCCATGCCAATGTGTCGTGTCGGGATGTCGTCCCCAGTTTCAGCTCAGCTCGTTCTGGTGACGCGCCGCCAACAGCACCAGGTCGTTGGCGCGGCGGCAGCCCAGCGATTCCATCATCCGCGCGCGGTGGGTTTCCACGGTCTTGACGCTGATGCCCAGATCCGAGGCGATTTCCTTGTTGCTCTGTCCACGGCCGATCTGGCGCAGGATCTCGCGCTGCCGCGGCGACAGGGCGGCGATGCCCACCGGGCGCTCGCGGCCGAGCATCGGCGCGATCATCTTGGAGGAGATCTGCGGGCTCAGGAACACCTGGTTGGCGCTGGCCGCGCGCAGCGCCAGTTCCAGCTCCAGCGGGGCGGCGTCCTTGACCACGAAGCCGGTGGCGCCGCGGTCCAGGGC
>JBEVKG010000180.1:0-8503 GCA_040509765.1 Xanthomonas sp. | reverse complement strand
CTGCGGGTCCAACACCGGCTCCTGCTCGAACACGTCCAGCGCCGCCTGCCCGGGCCGGCCGGCCTCCAGTGCCGCCAGCAGCGCACCGGGGGCGAGCAGTTCGGCGCGGCTGGTATTGACCAGCAGCGCATCGGGTTTCATCCGCAGCAGGTCGTCCAGGCCGATCTGGTGGCGGGTCGCCGCGACCAGGCGGCGATGCAGGCTGAGCACGTCGCTCTCGGCGAACAGCGCCTCACGGCTGGCGGCGACCGCGAAACCATCGGCGCGCGCCTGCGCACAACTGTCCTCGCTGCCCCACACCTGCACGCGCATGCCGAACGCACGACCGTAGGCGGCGACGCGACGGCCGATCTTGCCGTAGCTCCAGATGCCCAGGGTCAGGCCGTCCAGGCTGCGGCCCAGGTGCGCGTCGCCGGTGGCCTGCCAATGCCCGGCCAGCAGGGCATCGCGGTAGCCGGGCAAGCGCCGGCTGGCGGCCATGAGCAGCATCCAGGTCAGTTCCGCCGGCGCCACCGGCGAACCGACGCCTTCGGCGACGGCCACGCCGCGCGCGGTGCAGGCGGCCAGATCGATGTGCTCGCCGATCCGCCCGGTCTGGCTGATCAGGCGCAGCGTCGGCAGTTGCGCCAGCAGGGCGTCGTCGATGCGGGTGCGCTCGCGGATCAGCACCAGCGCCTCGGCCTCGGCGGCGTGGCGGACCAGGGTCTGGCGGTCGGGCGCCAGCGCGGTCAGCACCTGCACGCTGTGCCCCTGCAGCCGCGCGAAGCAGGGCAGGTGGCGCACCGCATCCTGATAGTCGCCGGCGATCAGGATGCGCATCGGCTCAGCGTGGCTTGCCGGGCATCGGGAACGGCGTGACCACCTTTTCGCCGGTGGTCGCATCGCGGATCGCCGACGGACCTTTCTTCTCGACCTCTTCGATGCGCACGATGCTCTGCATCGGCAGGTGCAGCGTCTTGGTGGCGCCGAACTCCTCGCGCAGGCGTTCCTCGGTGGGATCGATCACCAGCCCGTCGTGCACGTCGAACACCAGCGTGCCGATCTCGGTGAAGCCCCACAGGTGGCTGCTGCCGACGTGCTGACAGTACAGCTCGTAGACCTTGCCGTGGTTGAGGAAGGTCACTTTGTACAGGTGCTTGAACATGCGCGCAGTATACGGGCGCGCCGTCGCCGCACGCGGCTCAGAACCCCTTGCGCTTGCGCAGCCGCCGCGCGATCGCCGCACGCACGTACAGCCCGTAGACCATGCCGAAGGCGAAGCCGGCCAGGTGCGCCGACCACGCCACCATGCCGAACGCCGGGCCGATGTAGGCGAACACCACCTGCAGCACCGCCCAGGTGCCGATCAGCAGCGAGGCCGGGGCGCGCACGAATTCCAGGAACAGCCCCAGCGGCAGCACCACGCCGAGCTTGGCCCGCGGGAACAGCGCCAGGTAGGTGCCGATCAGCGCCGAGACCGCGCCGCTGGCGCCGATGATCACCCGATCCGGGGTGCCGACCGCGAACACCGCGGCCAGGTTGGAGATCGCTCCGCCGCCCAGGAACAGCAGCAGGAACCGCCACGGTCCCAGGACGCGCTCGGCGGGCAGGCCGAAGATCAGCAGGAACACCAGGTTGCCGAGCAGGTGCGACCAGTCGGCGTGCAGGAACAGCGCGGTGAACAGGCGCAGCACGCTGCCGTCCTGCACCGTGGCCAGCCAGTCGCGCGGGCTGCCGACCCCGGCCGAGAGTGCGCCCCAGTCCAGCCACAGGGTCGCGCGCGCCTCGTCGGGCCGGCTGATCGACCACAGGAAGGCCAGCCACATCGCCGCGAACAACAGCGGGGTGGCCCAGCGCAGCGTGGTGCGTTCGCGGGAGGGGATGGAAACGAACATGCGAAGGAAAGGGGGAACCGAAGACCGCCAGGGACGCCACGATAACGGCTTCATCCGGCTGAACGCACGCCTACTCCACACGAAGCTGAACGCATCATGTCGTTATTGTTTAGTTAACGGTGCGGGGTATACTCGCATACGGCGTCGTATGTCGGGAGGGGACTCCGGCGCGCATTCCTGGGCCGTTTCGGCTCGGGGCTGCGCAGGCGCGAACACAGACAATTCGTCTTCCGGAGAAAAACTAGTCATGCAAAACGCTACCCAGTTCGTCCGTTTCACCGCTCTGGCCGTCGGCATCGTCGGCGCGCTGGCCATGGGCCAGGCGCACGGCGCCGCGTTCCAGCTCAAGGAGAACAGCGCCAAGGGTCTGGGCCGCGCGTTTGCCGGCTCCGGCAGCGCCCCGGGCGACGCCTCGATCATCGCCGTGAACCCGGCCGGCATGCGCCAGCTCGACGGCAAGGTGTTCCAGGCCGACGTCAGCGCCATCCAGTTCTCGGCCAAGTACCAGGGCGACGGCGGCACCTACGCCAACGGCGCGCCGATCTCCGGCGGCCGCGGCGGCGACGCCGGCATGATCGCGCCGGTCCCGGCCGTGTACTTCCACATGCCGTTCGGCGAAAACAACAACATGCACTTCGGCACCTCGCTGACCGTGCCGTTCGGCTTCAAGACCGAGTACGACCGCGACTGGGTCGGCCGCTACAACGGCGTCAAGACCGAGCTGCAGGCGATCGACCTGAACTTCGCCTTCTCCTACGACGTCAATCCGTACGTGTCGTTCGGCGCGTCCGTGTTCGCCGAGCGCCTGGACATCGATCTGACCAACGCCATCGACTTCGGCACCATCCTGGCCTCGCGCCGCGTGCCGGGCTTCGCGCCGGGCAGCGCCGACGGCTTCTCGCGCATCAAGGGCGACAACACCGACGTCGGCTTCACCCTGGGCGGCCTGTTCAGCATCGACGAGAACACCCACATCGGCTTCAGCTACCGGTCGCAGGTCGAGCACAAGATCAGCGGCGGCGACGCCGACTTCACCGTGCCGGGCAATGCCGCCACCGTGCTGGCGTTCGCCGCGCCGGGCACCTTCGTCGACACCAAGGGCCGCGCCACGGTCAAGCTGCCGGCCAGCGCCACCGCCAGCTTCACCCACAACATCAACGAGCAGTGGACGGTGATGGCCGACGTCACCCGCACCGCCTGGAGCAAGTTCGACAAGGTCACCGTCGACTTCGCCTCCAACCAGCCCGACAGCGTGCTGGACTTCTCGTACCGCGACACCACCTTCGTGTCGCTGGGTGCCGACTACCGCATGAGCGACACGCTGACCCTGCGTGGCGGCGTGGCCTACGACCAGACCCCGACCACCGACCAGCATCGCGACGTGCGCGTGCCGGACGCGAGCCGCAAGTGGGTCTCGCTGGGTCTGACCTGGAAGCCGTCCGAGCAGGCCGAGTACAGCTTCGGCTACACCCACCTGTTCACCAACGACCCGAGCATCGCCACCACCAGCGCCACCGGCAACACCCTGGTCGGCGACTACGACGTGAGCGGCAACGTGCTGGCCGCCTCGGTCAACTACAAGTTCTGATCGCAGGCGCTTCGCAGTGCACGAAAAAGCCCCGCTTCGGCGGGGCTTTTTTTGTGCCCGTCCGCGGCGTGCGGTGCGCGCTGCGGCAGGCTGGGCGGACGGCGCAGGTTCCGGGCGGAACGCTGCGCCGCGCGCGGCGACTCAGTCGCCCAGGGTCAGCAGCGAGGCGTTGCCGCCGGCAGCGGTGGTGTTGACCGTCACCACCTTCTCGGTGGCGAAGCGCAGCAGGTAGTGCGGGCCGCCGGCCTTGGGGCCGGTGCCGGACAGACCCTGGCCGCCGAACGGCTGCACGCCGACCACCGCACCGATCTGGTTGCGGTTGACGTAGACATTGCCCACCGCCACGCGCGAGGCGATGCGCTCGATGGTCTCGTCGATGCGCGAATGCACGCCCAGGGTCAGGCCGTAGCCGGTGGCGTTGATCTGGTCGATCACCGCGTCGAGCTGGTCGGCCTTCCAGCGGATCACGTGCAGCACCGGGCCGAAGATCTCGCGCTGCAACTGCGCCAGCGACTGCAGCTCATAGGCGCGCGGAGCGAAGAAGCTGCCGTGCGCGGTGGTGGCGTCGGTGGCGGCGACGGCGATCGCGCGCGCCTCGCGGTCCATGCGAGCGGCGTGATCGGTGAGGATCTGCAGCGCATCGGCGTCGATCACCGGGCCGACGTCGGTGGACAGCAGGCCGGGATCGCCGACCTTCAGTTCGGCCATGGCGCCGGCCAGCATGGTCATCACCTTGTCGGCGATGTCGTCCTGCACGAACAGCACGCGCGCGGCCGAGCAGCGCTGGCCGGCGGAGATGAAGGCGCTGGAGATCGCGTCCTTGACCACCGCTTCCGGCAGCGACGAGGAGTCGGCGATGAAGGCGTTCTGGCCGCCGGTCTCGGCGATCAGCACGCCGATGGCGGCATCGCGCGCGGCCAGCGCGCGGTTGATCGCACGCGCGGTGTCGGTGGAGCCGGTGAAGGCGACGCCGGCCACGCGCGCATCGCGGGTCAGCGCCGCGCCGACGGTGGCGCCGTCGCCGGGCAGGAACTGCACCACCGCCTCCGGCACGCCGGCTTCGTGCAGCAGCTTCACCGCGGCATGCCCGACCAGGTTGGTCTGCTCGGCCGGCTTGGCGATGACGCTGTTGCCGGCGGCCAGCGCCGCGGCGACCTGGCCGAGGAAGATGGCGAGCGGGAAATTCCACGGGCTGATGCACACGAACACGCCGCGGCCGTGCAGCTGCAGTTCGTTGGACTCGCCGGTCGGCCCGGGCAGGCGCTCGGGCGCGCCGAACTGCGCGCGCGCCTGGCCGGCGTAGTAGCGCAGGAAATCCACCGCCTCGCGCACTTCGGCGACGCCGTCGGGCAGGGTCTTGCCGGCTTCCTTGACGCACAGCGCCATGAACTCGGGCATGCGCGCTTCCAGCAGGTCGGCGGCGTGTTCGAGGATGGTGGCGCGGCTGGCCGCCGGGGTGCGGTTCCACGCCGGGTAGGCGGCCGCGGCATTGCTCAGCGCCTTCTCCACGGTGGCGGCATCGGCCGGCTTCCAGTGGCCGACGACCTGGCGGCGGTCGGCCGGGTTGGCGACCGGCAGGGCATCGCCGGCGATCACCGCGCCGGGCACCAGCGGCGCGGCATGCCAGGGCTTGAGCGCGGTGTTGAGCTGGTCGGCCAGCGCGCGCAGGTCGTTGTCGTTGGCGAGGTTGGCGCCCATGGAGTTCTTCCTGTTGTGGTTCTGGCTGCGCAGCAGATCGACCGGCAGCGGAATCTTCGGATGCGGGATGGAGGCAAACGCGGACACGGCCTCGACCGGATCGCGGATCAGGTCTTCGATGGCCACGTCTTCGTCGGTGATGCGGTTGACGAAGCTGGAGTTGGCGCCGTTCTCCAGCAGGCGCCGCACCAGGTACGGCAGCAGGTCCTCGTGCGAGCCCACCGGCGCGTACACGCGGCAGGGCACGCCGAGGCGGTCGGCGGGGATCACCTCGGCGTAGAGGTCGTCGCCCATGCCGTGCAGCTTCTGGTGCTCGTAGTCGCGGCCGCCGGCGATGGCGCGCACCGCGGCGATGGTCTGCGCGTTGTGGGTGGCGAACATCGGATACAGCGCATCGCTGTGCGCGAACAGGCGCTTGGCGCAGGCCAGGTAGGACACGTCGGTGTTCTGCTTGCGGGTGAACACCGGATAGCCCGGGTGGCCCTCGACCTGCGCGCGCTTGATCTCCGCATCCCAGTAGGCGCCCTTGACCAGGCGCACCGGGATGCGGCGGCCGACGCGGCGTGCCAGGTCGGCCAGGAAGTCGATCGTGTACGGGGTGCGCTTCTGGTACGCCTGCACCGCCAGGCCGTAGCCTTCCCAGCCGTCCAGCGAGGGATCGGAGAAGGTGGCCTCGATGATGTCCAGCGACAGCTCCAGGCGGTCGGCTTCCTCGGCATCGACCGTGTAGCCGATGCCGTAGGACTTGGCCAGTTGCGCCAGTTCCAGCACGCCCGGCACCAGCTCGGCCATCACCCGCGCGCGCTTGGCGTGCTCGTAGCGCGGGTACAGCGCCGAGAGCTTGATCGAGATGCTGGGCGCGGCGAACACCGCGTCCTTGCCGCCGCCCTGCTGGCGCTGCGCCGCGAAATGCCTGCCGATGGCGTGAATCGCCTGGCGATAGGCATCGAGGTAGCGCTGCGCGTCCTTCATGGTCAGCGCGCCTTCGCCGAGCATGTCGAACGAATAGCGGTAGTTGGCGTTGTCGCCCTTCCTGGAGCGGGTCAGCGCCTCGCCGATGGTCCGGCCCATCACGAACTGGTGGCCCATGATCTTCATCGCCTGGCGCACCGCCAGACGAATCACCGGCTCGCCGACGCGGCCGATCAGGCGCTTGAACGCGCCGGACACGTCGGCACGGGTGAGGTCGTTGATCTGCACCAGCTTGCCGGTGAGCATCAGGCCCCAGGTCGAGGCGTTGACCAGGATCGAGTCGCTCTCGCCCATGTGCTTCTTCCAGTCCGCATCGCCGAGCTTGTCGCGGATCAGCTTGTCGGCGGTGTCCTGGTCGGGGATGCGCAGCAGCGCTTCGGCCACGCACATCAGCAGCACGCCTTCCTCGCTGCCGAGGTCGTACTGGCGCATGAAGGCCTCGATCGCGCCCTGGTTCTGGGCGCGGGCGCGCACGCGGGTGACCAGGTCGGCGGCCAGCGCCTGCACCTTGGCCTGGTCGGCCGCCGGCAGGCGTGCCTGCTCGAGCAGTTCGCGCACGTGTTCGGCTTCGTCCTTGAGCCAGGCGGCGGTGATCGCCGCGCGCAGGGCCTGCGGCGCGGGCGGGAGTTCGGGGGACAGCAAGGGCGAAGGAGACGCGGACGGCATCGCCGGAACAGAGCCGGCGCCAGGCAGAGCGTTCATGCGGGAAAGGCCAGGGACAGAGCCCGCTATTTTATGTCAGCGCCCGCACGCGCAGGGCGTCGCCGGTCTCCTCGCGATGCTGTCGGCGGCGCCCAGGCTGAACGCGAATCTGGTTGCGCTGCAGCATTTTTTGTGGTGAACGCGCGCTTGCCGCCGCGCAGGCCGGGGGCTACCATCCAGGCGTGCTCGCGGTTCGGGTGCGAGCGGTTCGGAAGCGCGGTTCGACATGATCGAAATGTTTCCGTTTTCTCCGGAGGGGTCGGGTACGCAGCTGCGGCTGCGACCGCCACGGGCGTTGAATGCCCGGCAATTCGTTCTGTTGTTCGTCGCACTGGCCGGGGCGATGTGGGCCGTGGCCGGGCTGGGGTGGCTCGCCGGCAATGTGTTCGCGCCTGCGTTCGCGCTGTTGCACAGCATTGTGGTGGCGCTCGCGCTGCATTGGTCGTGGCGCGGCGGCGAGCGCGAAGAGGATATCCGGGTGGGTCCGGCCTGCGTGGAAGTGACCCGTCCGAATGCAGGAACGCCGGCGTTCCGCGCCCATCCGCACTGGGTGCGGCTGCGGATCGAAGGCGACGACAGGGTGGTGCTGGCATCCAGCGGCAAGCAGGTCCGGGTCGGCGAGTTCCTCGGCCCCGACGAACGCCGGCAACTGGCGCGGACCCTGGAAGGCTTGCTCGCGGCCGTGACCGGCCGCAACCGATGACGCTCCAAGGGGTCTAGGCAATGAAGCAATGCGGCGGGTGGGTGCAACAGGCGGTCAGGGGCGGGATGGCGTTGGCGGCGGCGATGGCCGCACCGCTGGCGTGGGCGCAATCGGCCGATCCCAAGCCGTGGCAGCTCAACATGGGCAGGGGCGTCACCCAGAGCGCGCGCAACGCCTACGACGCGCACATGGTCGCGTTGTGGGTCTGCGTGGTCATCGGCGTGCTGGTGTTCGGCGCGATGGCCTACGCCATCTTCAAGTTCCGCAAGTCCAAGGGCGCGGTGCCGGCGCAGTTCAGCCACAACACCAAGGCCGAGATCGTGTGGACGGTGATCCCGGTGCTGATCCTGATCGTGATGGCCTGGCCGGCCACCGCCAAGCTGATCGCGATGTACGACACCCGCGACGCCGAGATGACGGTGAAGGTCACCGGCTACCAGTGGATGTGGCGCTACGAATACCTGGGCGAGAACGTCTCGTTCACCAGCCGCCTGGCGCGCAGTTCCGACCGCCTGCGGCAGAGCGGTGCGGTGCCCACGGCCGAGCACGATCCGCACTACCTGCTGGACGTGGACAACCGGCTAGTGCTGCCGGTGAACACCAAGGTGCGCTTCGTCATCACCGCCGACGACGTCATCCATGCCTGGTGGGTGCCGGCGCTGGGATGGAAGCAGGACGCCATCCCCGGGATCATCAACGAGGCCTGGACCAGCATCGACACCCCCGGGGTGTACCGCGGCCAGTGCGCCGAACTGTGCGGCAAGGACCACGGCTTCATGCCGATCGTGGTCGAGGCGGTGAGCAAGCAGGACTTCCAGAAGTGGCTGGCATCGCGCAAGCCGCCCGCGCCTGTCCCGGCCGCGTTGCCGGCGCCGGTGGAAGCCGCACCTGCCGAAGCTGCTCCGGCCGATGCGACCGCCGCGCCGACCGCCACCACGCCGCCGGCCGATGCCGCTCCTGCCACCG
>JBEVKG010000179.1:0-13044 GCA_040509765.1 Xanthomonas sp. | reverse complement strand
GTCGCGCTTCACAAGTTTTGAACGTTTCCGATCAGTCCGTTAGGATGCCCGTCGTGACTTCTCCCGCTTCCCGCCATTACCGCTTCGCCGCCGTATTCGCGCTCGCGCTGGCGTCGGTCGCGGCTGGGCACGGCCGTGCGCAGCAGTCGCCCATGCCGGGCGCGATGGCGCCGCCGGAGCGCGAGGTGGGTCGTAACCGCGACTATGCCGGCAGCTCGCTGTCCGACGCGGTGCGCCGGGTGCAGCGCTCCACCGGCGGGCAGATCCTCGGCGCCGAGCGCGTGCCGTTCGACGGGCGCGACATCAACCGCGTCAAGTACATGGACGGCCGTGGGCGGGTACGCTACATGGACGATCCGCAGCCTGGCCGTGCGGCGCCGCCGCGGACGCCGCGGTCGGGCGAGCCTCCCGAGCCACCACGCGACGATCACCCGTGAGTCCGGATAGTTCGGTTCAGGTTCCACACACCGCCCCGGCCACCGGCCACCTGTAAGTTACTAGGGAGAGTTCATGCGTATCCTTCTGGTCGAAGACGAAGCTCCGCTGCGAGAGACCCTGGCCGCTCGCCTGAAGCGCGAAGGCTTTGCGGTGGATGCGGCGCAGGACGGCGAGGAAGGCCTGTACATGGGCCGCGAAGTGCCCTTCGACGTGGGCATCATCGATCTCGGTCTGCCGAAGATGTCGGGCATGGAGCTGATCAAGGCGCTGCGCGACGAAGGCAAGAAGTTTCCGGTGCTGATCCTCACCGCGCGTTCCAGCTGGCAGGACAAGGTCGAAGGCCTCAAGCAGGGCGCCGACGACTACCTGGTCAAGCCGTTCCATGTCGAAGAGCTGCTGGCGCGCGTCAATGCGCTGCTGCGCCGCGCCGCCGGCTGGAGCAAGCCGACCCTGGAATGCGGCCCGGTCGCGCTGGACCTGGCGGCGCAGACCGTCAGCGTCAGCGGCAGCAACGTCGATCTGACCAGCTACGAGTACAAGGTGCTCGAGTATCTGATGATGCACGCCGGCGAACTGGTCTCCAAGGCCGACCTCACCGAGCACATCTATCAGCAGGATTTCGATCGCGACTCCAACGTGCTCGAGGTGTTCATCGGCCGCCTGCGCAAGAAGCTGGACCCGGACGGCGAGCTGAAGCCGATCGAGACCGTGCGCGGCCGCGGCTACCGGTTCGCGATTCCGCGCACCGAAGGCTGATCGCAGGCGCCGGCGAGCACACCGAGGAAGCGACCGCGTGGCGGCACGACCCAGGTGGTACAAGCGCTGGCGCCCGCGTTCGTTGCAGGCGCGCCAGCTACTCGCCGCCAGCCTCAGTCTGCTGGCGTTCCTGGCCGCCGCCGGTTATGCCCTGGACCAGGCGTTCGCCGACACCGCGCTGAGCAACCTGCGCGAGCGCCTGAAAAGCTACGCCACCGCCTACGCCAACAACATCGACGTCGCCCGCGACGGGTCGCTGTACATCAACAACGACAAGCCGCCGCCGGATCCGCATTTCGACCGGCCGGGCAGCGGCCTGTACGCGCAGATCGTGATGCCCAACGAGCGCTGGATCTCGATGTCCAGCGAGGGGCCACTGCCGCCGCGCGGCGGCATGCTCGAACCGCGTCAGGAAACCTTCGACGGACCCTGGCCGATGACCCAGATCGACGGCAGCGAAGGCGAGGTCTACCGCTACGGCATCGGCCTGGCCTACGTGCGCCGCGACAAGGAAACCCCGGTCACCATCTACATCATGGAGGACACCCGCGCGCTGGGCGCGCAGCTGCGCGTGTTCCGTGGCCGGGTGTGGTTCAACCTCGGCGGCGCCGGCCTGATCCTGCTGGTGCTGCAGGCCTTCATCCTGCAATGGAGCCTGCGCCCGCTGCGCCGGGTGATCAACGAACTGACCAAGGTGCAGCGCGGCGAAGCGCTGCGCATGGGCGATCGCCACCCGCGCGAACTGGAGCCGCTGACCGACAGCATCAATGCCTTCATCGAGAGCGAGCGCGAGAACCTGGACCGCCAGCGCAACACCCTGGCCGACCTGGCGCACAGCCTGAAGACGCCATTGGCGGTGCTGCGCACCCAGCTCGACAGCGGTGCGCAGGGGCCGGAGCTGCGCGAAGAGCTGGACGTGCAGCTGCGGCGCATGAACAACCTGGTGTCCTACCAGTTGGCCCGCGCCGCCTCCAGCGGCCACAAGCTGTTCGCCGCACCGTTGCCGATCGAGCCCAACGCCGAGGAGATCGTGCGCGGCCTGGAGAAGGTCTACGCGGCCAAGGGCGTGCTGTGCGAGTTCGATATCGAGCCGAGCGCGCGCTTCCACGGCGAGCCCGGCGACCTGCAGGAACTGCTCGGCAACCTGCTGGAGAACGCGTTCAAGTGGGCGCGCCGGCGGGTGCTGCTGAGCGTGCGCCCGGAGCCGGCCGCCGGCAGCCGCCGCGCCGGCCTGATCATCGCGGTGGAGGACGACGGCCCCGGCATCGCCCCGGACGAGGTCGCGCACATCCTGCAGCGCGGCGTGCGCGGCGACGAGCGCGTGCATGGCCACGGCATCGGCCTGGCGATCGTGCAGGACCTGGTCAAGGGCTACCGCGGCGAACTGCAGGTCAGCCGCTCCGAGGAACTGGGCGGGGCGCGCTTCCTGGTGACCCTGCCGCCGGGACTGTAGGCCCGGCAACGCGCCCGTGCCGGTCTGGGATCGCCATCCCGCCGCGCGCTGGCCGACGGCGCGGAACCAGCCGCCGCTGGCGCCGCTGCACCGCAGCAGCAGGTGAATCCCGTGCAAATGACCGGGAGGTTTCCGACAGTGGCTTAACGCGACCGGCAACCAGCTGGCGATACTGCGCCGGTCTTCACGCCGCTTTTCGTCCAGGAGCCTCGCATGTCCGCACCCCGGCATCGTCCTGCAGCAACGCGTCTGCGCGTGCGCGGCCGGCGTGTGTTGCGCAACACCCAGCGATTGCTGCTGTCGCTGCTGCTGGTGCTGTTCACCGTCGGCGCCATCGCCGCCACCGACAAGGTGATCAAGCGCGACGACGCACGCTGGCTGCAGTCGATGACCATCGGCTTGGACAGCGCCAGCGTGGCGCAGTTCCAGCGCGATGGCCGCAAGCGCTTCCTGCGCGAGCAATTGCAGGCCGACGATGGTGATGCCAGCCTGCCGGCGCCGGTGCGCGCGCAACTGGACGGCTACGCGGCGTTGCACACGCCGGTGCAGGACCTGCTCAAGCAGCAGGCCGCCGCGCAGCAGGCGATCAAGGCGATGCCCGACGGCGACGCCAAGGTGGCGGCGAAGAAGGCCGCGCAGCAGCGCGGCGATCTGCTGCTGAACCAGGCACGGCAGGCGCAGCTGCTGCGCGCGATCTACGCGCCGGACCAGTTGCGCGAGCAGATGGTGTGGTTCTGGCTCAACCATTTCAGCGTGTTCGCCGACAAGGGCCGCCTGCACTGGACCGTGGCCGACTACGCCGACAACGCGATCCGCCCGCACGCGCTGGGCAAGTTCTCCGACCTGGTGATGGCGACGCTGCAGAGCCCGGCGATGCTGGAGTACCTGGACAACGCGCAGAACGCCAAGGGCAAGGTCAACGAGAACTATGCGCGCGAGCTGATGGAGCTGCACACGCTCGGCGTCAACGCCGGCTACACGCAGAAGGACGTGCAGCAACTGGCGCTGATCCTCACCGGCGTCGGCATCGCGCCGGTCGACCGCGACGGCCCGCCCAAGCTGCCGCCGGCGTTGCAGGGGCAGTATCTGCGCCGCGGCGCATTCGAGTTCAATCCGGCCCGGCACCAACCCGGCGACAAGACCCTGCTCGGCCAGCGCATCGCTGGCGGCGGCTTCGACGAGGTCGAGCGTGCGGTGCAACTGATCGTGCGCCAGCCGGCGTGCGCGCACTTCGTGTCGCGGCAGCTGGCCGAATACTTTGTCGCCGACGATCCGCCGCCGGCGCTGGTGGAGAAGATGGCGCGCACGTTCCAGCACAGCGACGGCGATATCGCCGCGGTGCTGCAGGTGATGTTCACCGCGCCGGAGATGGCGGCCGGCGCGCCGCACAAGTTCAAGGATCCGTACCGTTTCCTGGTCTCGGCGCTGCGCCTGGCCTACGACGGGCAGACCATCGTCAATCCGCAGCCGTTGCTGGGATGGTTGAACCAGATGGGCGAGCCGAGCTTCGGACGGATCACGCCCGATGGCTGGTCGCTGCAGTCCAGTGCCTGGAACAGCTCCGGGCAGATGGCGCAGCGCTTCGAAATCGCGCGCGCGATCGGCAACGGCAACACCCAGCTGTTCACCGTCGACGGGCAGCAGCGCGGCGGCTTCCCGCAACTGAGCACGCCGCTGTACTACCACGCGATCGAGCCGCAACTGAGCGATGCCACGCGCCAGGCGCTGGCGCAGGCGCGCTCGCAGCAGGAGTGGAACGGCTACCTGCTGGCGTCCCCCGACTTCAATTACCGCTGACCGCGGCCTTGGCCGCACGGAGATCCGTCATGCACCGTCGCCGCTTCCTGCTCGCGTCCGCCGCCGCCGCGGCCAGCCTGCCGTTCGCCGGGCGCCTGTTCGCCGCGCCTGCGCCGTCGCCGCGCCTGTTGGTGGTGTTCCTGCGCGGCGGCTACGACTGCAACAACCTGCTGGTCCCGTACGCGAGCGATTTCTACTACGCCTCGCGGCCGAGTCTGGCGATCGCCAAACCGGATCCGGCCAATCCCAACAGCGCCATCGCGCTGGACACGCAGTGGGGCCTGAACCCGCGGCTGCGCGACACGCTGATGCCGTTGTGGAACGACAAGCAGTTGGCGTTCGTGCCCTTCGCCGGCACCGACGATCTGTCGCGCAGCCATTTCGAGACGCAGGACAGCATCGAGGCCGGGCAGCCGGCCGGGCAGCGCAGCGACTACCGCACCGGCTTCCTGGCGCGGCTGTCGCAGGTGGCCACCGGCACGCCGTCGATCGCGTTCACCGATTCGTTGCCGCTGAGCTTCCAGGGCGGCGGCGACATTCCCAATCTCTCGCTCAAGCGCAATCCGACCCCGGCCTTCGACCAGCGCCAGGCCGACATCCTCGCCGGCATGTACCACGGCACGCAGTTGGCCAGCGCCGCGCACGATGGCCTGGCGCTGCGCCAGCAGGTCTCGCAGGCCTTGCGCGACGAGATGCAGCAGGCCAATCGCGGCGCCGCCAGCGCGCGCACCTTCGCCGACGAGACCCGCCGCATCGCCACGCTGATGCGCGAGCGCTACCGGCTCGGTTTCGTCGATGTCGGCGGCTGGGACACGCACGTCAACCAGGGCAGCACCGACGGCGCGTTGGCCAACAACCTGGCCAACCTGTCCGAGGGGCTGTCGGCCTATGCCGAGGCGCTGGGACCGGAGTGGCGCAACACCGTGGTGGTGGTGCTGTCCGAGTTCGGCCGCACCTTCCGCGAGAACGGCGACAAGGGCACCGACCACGGCCACGGCACCACCTACTGGGTGCTGGGCGGCGGGGTCAACGGCGGCCGCATCGCCGGCGAGCAGGTGGCGGTGAGCAAGGACAAGCTGTTCCAGGACCGCGACTACCCGGTGCTGACCAACTACCGCGACATGTTCGCCGGCCTGCTCGGCCGCATGTGGGGCCTGTCGCCGACGCAGCTGCAGAAGGTGTTCCCGCAGGCGCATGCGCGGGATCTGCAACTGGTGTGAGGTACGTCGGCGGCCGGCGTTGCGCTGGCGGCATGGCGCAATCCGCCGGCTCCCGTTCGCGCGATGACGTCTTTCGCGAGCCCCTCGTCACTCGGTACGGCTGCGGTTCGGCGCGCCACGTTGTTGCCCTCGTAGGAGCGGCTTCGGCCGCGACGGGCGTTCCCGGTAACACCTGTGGCGGCTGAAGCCGCTCCTACAGGGGGCTTCCGTCGCGATCGCGGTTCCTGCCTGCGCCGCGCCGCGGTGATGCCTGGCGCTTGTACAGAGGGCTGCGGCGTCGCTGTCGCCCGGGTTGTTGGCGTCTACGACGCCGCGAACGGCGACGGCCCGTAGAACCGTGCCAGGTGCGCGGCCACCTCGGGCATCTCGCGTTGCAGGCGCTGCGGCGCGGAGAAGTGATATTCGCTGACCACAGCGAAGAACTCCTCCGGCGCTTCGGCGGCGTAAGCGTCGATCTCGCTGGCGCGGCCGCGATCCACGCGCGCGCAGAAGGCGTCGTAGCTGCGCTGGAAATCGGCGGCCCATTGCCGCTGCCACTCCCGGGGGAGCAGCGGCGTGCCGTCCAGGGCGCCGTCGAGCACGTCGAGCTTGTGCGCCATCTCGTGCACCGCCACGCAGTAGCCGGCACGCGGATCGTCGAGGTCGGCCTGCACGTCGGCCCACGACAGGATCAACGGGCCGCTGTCCCAGGACTCGCCGATCAATTCGTCCTCCCACTCGTGCAGGACGCCGGCCGCGTCGACGTGGCTGCGCTGCACGCGAAACGCCTCCGGATAGACCAGCAACTGCGACCAGCCGCGCATGCCGCCGACGCCGTACTCCAGCAGCGGCAGGCAGCACAGTGCGGCAAGCACGGCGCATTGCCGGGCATCCAGCTCCAGGCCGCCCAACGGTGAGATGGTCTTGCGGTGCAAGAACGCGCTGGCCAGCGTACGCAGGCGCTGTTCGCGCGGGGCATCCAGGGCCGCGACCCAGGCGCAATCGCGGCGCACGGCGTGCCAGGTGGCGTCATCGATGGCGGCGGGCGTCGACCACAGACCGCGCAGCCAGCGTGGAATCAGCGGAACATCCCCGGCAGGAAGCTGTGCCACTTCGGCATGCGCATGCGTGGCACCAGGTCGCTGTCGCTGCCGCCACCACTGGTGGTCGCGGCCGGCTTGCCGGTGGAGGTGGGCGCATGCAGCGTCGCGGGCGGACGCGTCGGCGTGCTGTCGGCATCGGCCGCGTCGCCGTAGGCGCAGTCGGTGTGCGGCTTCTCCGCCAGCACATTGGACGCGTGGGCGGCAGCGAGCGGCAGCAGCAACAGGAGCAGGCAGGGCAGGGAACGGCGCATCGTCGGCATCCAGGGCGAGCGGCGGTGAATCCCGATTCTAACGCGGTTTTCATCCGCTGCAGGGCCCGGCCCTGGGCGCCCGGGGGGCGTTGCCGCATACTTTTCGGTTTACGAGGTCGCGCCGCTGCGCGCCCGGGGGCGAAACGAGGCGATGGAACCGGCGTTGGACGAGCGCGAACTGTTGGCCAGGCTCAGCAAGGGCCCTGTGTCCGGCGATGCCCTGGCGCGTGCCTGCGGGCTGACCCGGGCGGCGGTGTGGAAGCGCATTCAGGCACTGCGCGCGGCCGGGGTGGAGATCGAGGGCCGGGCCGGCGAGGGCTATGGCCTGGCGCGGCCGCTGGAACTGCTCGACGCCGCGGCGATCCGGGCCGGGCTGAGCGGGCCGGCGCGTGCCGAGCTGGCCGGGCTGGAGATCGCCTGGAGCCTGGTCTCCAGCAACACCACCCTGCTGCAGCGGCCGGTGCCGGCGCAGGGCAGCGAGGTTTTGCTGGCCGAGCGCCAGACCGGCGGGCGCGGCCGCCGCGGCCGGGTCTGGGCCTCGCCGCTGGCGGCGCATCTGTACCTGTCGGTGGCGCGCAGCTTCCAGGGCGGGCTGGGCCGGCTGGGCGGCTTGAGCCTGGCGGCCGGAGTGGCCGTGGCCGAAGCCCTGCGTGCAGCCGGATTCGCCACGGTCGGGCTGAAATGGCCGAACGACCTGCTGGCCGACGGGCGCAAGCTCGGTGGCCTGCTGGTGGAAGGCGGCGGCGAGTTCGCCGGGCCGGCGCGGGCGGTGATCGGCCTGGGCCTGAACGTGGCGATGCCGGCCGCCAGTGCCGCGGACATCGACCAGCCGTGGACCGACCTGACCCGGCTGGCCGCTGGCGCGGTGTCGCGCAACGCGATCGCCGCGGCGGTGCTGTCGCATCTGCTGCCGGCGCTGGCGCTGTTCGACGCCGACGGGCTGGCGCCGTTCCTGCCGCGCTACGCCGCGCTGGATCTGCTGGCCGGACGCGCGGTGCGCATCGACGATGGCGGCCAGCTACGCGAAGGCACGGCCCTGGGGCTGGCCGAGGACGGCGCGCTGCGGGTGGCGTTCGCCGACGGCGAGCAGCCGGTGCATGCGGGCGACGTCAGCGTGAGGCCGGCATGAGCGACTGGCTGTTCGACCTGGGCAACTCGCGCTTCAAGTTCGCCGCGCTGGAACACGGGCAGGTGGGCACGGTGCAGGCCTGGCCGCATGGTGCCGAAGCCATGGACGCGGCGGCGGTGGCGGCCCTGCCGCAGGGCCATATCGCCTATGTCGCCAGCGTCGCCGCGCCGGCATTGACCGCCACCGTGCTGGAGGCGCTGCGCAGCCGCTTCGTGCAGGTGCAGGTGGCGCGTACCGAGGCCGTCTGCGCCGGGGTGCGGATCGCCTATGCGCGACCGCAGGCGTTCGGCGTGGACCGGTTCCTGGCCCTGCTCGCCGCGCATGGCGGTGGCGACGTGCTGGTGGTGGGAGTGGGAACGGCGCTGACCGTGGACCTGCTCGACCGCGACGGCCTGCACCACGGCGGGCGCATCGCGCCGTCGCCGACCGTGATGCGCCAGGCCCTGCAGCAGAAGGCGGCGCAACTGCCGGCCGAGGGCGGCGATTACCACGAGTTCGCCGCCGACACCGCCGACGCGCTGGCCTCCGGCTGCGACGGTGCCGCGGTGGCGCTGATCGAACGCAGCCTGCAGCAGGGCGAGGCCTTGCTCGGACGACGGCCGCGGCTGCTGGTGCATGGCGGCGGCGTACCGCCGCTGTTGCACGCGCTGCCGGCGGCCGAGCAGCGCCCTGCGCTGGTCCTGGACGGACTGGCGCTGTGGGCGCAGGCGCACGCCGCGGCCGGTCCCGCCTGAGCGGGCCGACGATCACTGCCGCGATACGCCGCGGCAGGGCGGATGCGAACGTTGCCTCCAGGCGGCCACGTCCCACGCAAGAGTCAGCGGCTCTCCCAAGGCGCGTCCCACGCACTAGAATCCGGCCATGCTCGTTCGCGCCCTGCTCGTCGTCCTGACCATCCTCAACCTTGGCGTCGCGGTGTGGTGGGCGATGCAGCCGCCGACCCCGCCGTCGGCGCCGATGCCGGCCGTCCCGGCCGGGGTGGCGACGCTGCAACTGGTCAACGAGACGCCGGCACCGGCCGCTGCGCCCACTCCGCCGGCGGCCGCGCCTGCGGCTGCACCTGCCGATGTGCAGGGCGACACCGCCGTCGCTGCCGATGCGGCCGGATCGGCTCCGGCACAGGCTGACGTACCGGCGGCTCCCACCACCGCCGCGCCGGCAAGCGCGCCCACGCCGCCCGCCGTTCCTGCGCCCGCTCCAACCGAGGCCCAGGCCGAGCCTGCGGCCAGGCCCGCCGCCGACACCGCGGTGTGCCTGAGCCTGGGGCCGTACCCGGACCGCGCTGCCGCCCAGGCGGCCGTCGCCGCGCTGGCCCCGGGGGTGTCGCGTCCGCGCCTGCGCGAGGCCGCCGACAGCGACGCCACCAGCTTCCGTGTGATCTTGCCGACCATCGGCGGCGAGGACGGCCTCAAGCAGGCCACCGAGCGCATCGTCGCTGCCGGCATCCGCGACTATTACCCGTTGCGCCAGGGCGATGCCGGCAATGCCATCGCCCTGGGCCAGTACCGCAGCCGCGAGGGGGCCGAGCGCCGCCGCGCGGAACTGGCACGCGCCGGCTTCAACGCCGACCTGATCCCCAGCGGCGGCAACGGCCAGTCGCGCTGGTGGCTGGACCTGCGCGCCGACTCCGCGGCGCAGGCCGCAGCCCTGCGTCACCAGCTCGGCGCCGCGCGCCAGCGCACCGTGGACTGCGCCACGCTGCGCTAGAATGCCGCGCCTGCCGGTGCGCACCGCTGCGCCGTCGGGCGTGTCGAGGCCCGCGCCAGCAGGTAGACTGCCCCGGACCCGCCTGCGGGCGTCGTGCACCTTGCCGCTTTAGCTCAGTCGGTAGAGCAACTGTCTTGTAAACAGTAGGTCATCCGTTCGATTCGGATAAGCGGCACCATCTTTCGCTCCGCCGGCGTCCGCAGATGTCCGCGCTGCGCCATCAACCCACTCAAACAGGGGGTTTTTGCTTTCTGTCGCGTGTGCTCACGACTACCCATCCGAACTGCGCGACCGGCGCGGCGGATTGGCAAGCACGCAGCAGCAAACGCGCGAAGCAATAGCCCGTCAACCGAAGCGCGCTTGGATCACGGCGCGCTGTTCGGAGCGGCGCTACGCGCTTCGCGGTAACAGCAAGGCCTGCGCGCGCGCGGAGAGCGGGCATCCCTGCTGCTGCAAGAAGGCGATGGCCTCTCTGGTGCGCCGGAGCAGCCCGCTGTTCGCGATGAAGGTCGTCTTCGCTCCCTGGAACTCCAGCACGACGTTCTCGGTTCCCCCATGCCTTCCGGTAGTCCACCCTGGCGATCTCACGGTACGGGCGGGTGCGCGTGCGCAGGACGCGGTACTGCACGTGGTCCGCGTGCAGGATCAGCGTGGGGTTCAGGCTGTTGTGCGCCCATGCGAACCAGGGAAGGAACGTGAGTCCGGCAAACGCGGCCTCCAGGGTCACGATCAAGGGCTTATCCAAGGCGATCTCCAGAAGCGGCGGAGAAGCTTAGCCAGCCAGCGTCGTCGACGTCCAACCGCACGTCGTTGGCATGTGTCGCGCCGGCTTGGTGCGAGCTTCCTTCTCCGGACGATCCGAGCAAGCGCGCCAGCTTTCTTTGGCGAGGCGCGGGCGACGCAGAACGCGCGATACGGTGTTGCCAGTCATTGGATGCTTGCGTCGATGGCGTGTGCATCGATGCGTTGCCTCTGCAGGCGCCGGTCCCGACTTCTCGCATCAGGCACAACCGCCGATGTCCCGCATGCGTCGCACCCCGTCATTCAACACGGCGACAACTTCCGCGCGCGCGCCGCCTGCTGCGCCGCGGCGGGTCGTGTCATGCCGGTCCCGCTAGACTGGGCCACTTTTTTTGGCTGGAGCGTATGCGCATGAAGTCGTCTTTCTTGCCGGTGTCCCTGATCGGCGTTCCCACCGACATCGGGGCCGGCCATCGCGGCGCGCGCATGGGGCCGGAGGCGCTGCGCATCGCCGGCCTGCACGAGGCGCTGGCCAATCGCGGCGTGGACGTGCGCGACGTCGGCAACATCGACGGCCCGCGCAATCCCTGGCAGGCGCCGGTCGACGGCTACCGCCACCTGGACGAGGTGGTGGCCTGGAACCGCGCGCTGATGGAGGCCAGCTACGCCGAGCTGCGCGCCGGGCGCATGCCGATCGTGCTCGGTGGCGACCATTGCCTGGGCATCGGCTCGATCACCGCAGTGGCGCGGCATTGCCGCGAGCAGGGCCGCAAGCTGCGCGTGCTGTGGCTGGACGCGCACTCGGACTTCAACACCAGCGAGGTCACCCCGTCGGGCAACGTGCACGGCATGCCGGTGGCCTGCCTGTGCGGACTGGGACCGCAGGCGCTCACCGAACTCGGCGGCAGCGCGCCGGCGCTGCGACCGGAGCAGGTGCGGCAGATCGGCATCCGCTCGGTCGACCCGGACGAGAAACGGCTGATCAAACAGCATCGCGTCGACGTGTACGACATGCGCTACATCGACGAGATGGGCATGAAGCGGACCATGGAGGCGGCGCTGGACGGGCTCGATGCCGACACCCACCTGCACGTCAGCTTCGACGTGGACTTCCTCGACCCCAGCATCGCCCCGGGCGTGGGCACCACCGTTCCCGGCGGCCCCAACTACCGTGAGGCGCAACTGGTGATGGAGATGATCGCCGACAGCGGGCGCATGGCCTCGCTGGACATCGTGGAGCTGAATCCGGTGCTGGATCACCGCAATCTGACCGCGGAACTGGCGGTGGACCTGGTGGAAAGCCTGTTCGGCAAGTCGACGCTGATGCGGGACTGAGCGGCCGACCTGGCTGCGCGGCGCGGCTTCTGCCTGAATGGGCTGCCGGTTCATTCACGTGAAATCCACAGTCGTGACGGCAGATTCACCGCCAGACGGTAGCGCGGCGACGCCTATCGCCGCCCACCCGACCACCTGCGATTGCCGAGGACGACCACGATGAAGCGACTGACCACCCTGTTGATGCTGACCCTGTTTTGCGCGGGCGTTCTGACCGGCTGCAACACCGTTGCCGGCGCCGGCAAGGACATGCAGAAGGCGGGCGAGAAGGTGGAAGACAAGGCGCAGGATTGCAGCGCTGGCAAGTGCTGAGTTTCGCGCGGCTGCGTGCCGCGTCCCATGACCAAGTAAAGGAGTGAACCCCATGAAGCGTACGTTTGCGTGGATGCTGCTGGCGATGTTCTCGGTGGGCCTGCTGGCCGGTTGCAACACCGTTGCCGGTGCCGGTAAGGACGTGCAGAAGGCGGGCGAGAAGGTCGAAGACGCTGCCAAGAACTGAGCCTCGGCTCGGTCACCAGAAACGGGTCGGCTTGCCGGCCCGTTTTTTTTTGCGCGATTGCCGGCGATGGGTAACGGTTCACGATGCTCATGCATCGCTGACGCTGCGTTGATCGGTTCGCGACGCCGGCCGCGCGATGCTGCGCAACCGGCGTGCAGCGCCGCTCACACATCACGAGAGATGCCATGAACAAAGACATCATTGCCGGCAAGTGGACCCAGCTCAAGGGCAAGATCAAGGCGCAGTGGGGCGACCTGACCGACGACGACTTCGACGTCGCCGAGGGCAACACCCAGTACCTGGCCGGCAAGCTGCAGGAGCGCTACGGCTGGGCGCGCGACCGCGCCGAGAAGGAAGTGCACGCGTTCCGCGACAGCCTGGGCAAGGAATATCACGACTGAGGCGCCCACCGCCGCCGCGTCGTCGACACGGGCCGCATTGCGGCCCGTGCTTTTTTGCGCCTGTGCCGATTCAACGCGCCGGCGGATCCGGCACATAGTCGCCGGGGAAGGCATTCGGCGCGACCGCCACGCGCGGCGTCGGCAGGTCGCGTGGCAGCACGCCACGTGCGATCAGCCGCGCGCGGCTGTCGTAGCGCAGCTGGGTCCGTTGCATCGGCACCTCGCTGGCGCGCTG
>JBEVKG010000178.1:0-6990 GCA_040509765.1 Xanthomonas sp. | reverse complement strand
CGTCGGGACTCACGCCCCCCCCACAGGCCCCCCGGAAAATGTCCCCCAATTTTTGTCGGAGCGCGTACAGCGGCGCGGGGCGTGCCCGGTGAAGCCTGCCGCGGGGGACGCCGCTCCTACAACGAGGGAGGGCGACGGCGCCGATCGCTGCACTGCATGTGGAGTTGCCTGTGTGCGGCGACGACGCCACGCATGACGCGTGGGGTGCGTCGTAGGAGCGGCTTCAGCCGCGACCGTCGTTTCCCGAAGACGCCTGCCGCGCTGATCGCCCCAGTCTGCCTTGCGTCGCATCGGCCGACCCGACCGGCCGTTTCAACGCCAGGCCGCGAACGCCCGCGCGACCGCTTCGGCGCCGGGGTCGATCACGCCGCGCAGTGCATCCGCGGGCACGGCGGCGGCGCGGCCGGCGCCGGCGCGGGTGAGGTGTGCGGTGGCATCGGCGCCGGCACGGGCGGCACGCGCGGCGGCCTCCACGCCTGCGCCCTGCGCCAGCGCGTCCAGCGCCGGCAGCAGCGCATCGAGCAGGGTGCGGTCGCCGCGTTGCGCGCCGCCATAGTGCTGCAGCCGTGCCACGCCGGCCTGCAGCGCCTGCACCCAGTCGCGGCCATCGGCCAGTGCGCCGGCGGCGGTGGTGAACAGGATCGACAGCAGCACGCCGCTGGAGCCGCCCATGCTGTGTTCGATCGTCGCCGCCAGGCCACGCGCCAGCGCGGCGGCGTCGCCCGTGGCCAGCGCATCGTCGTCCAGCGCCTGCTGCAGGGCGCGCGCGCCGGCAGCGAAGGTGCTGCCGGCGTCGCCATCGCCGCTGCGCGCGTCCAGCGCGTCCAGCTCCGCCTGTGCGGCGATCAGCGTTTGCGCCACCTGCGCCAGCGCGGCGGCGCACGGCGCATCGCGCGCGCCTTGGCGGTGGCTGTCGTCGCGCGTCAGTGCCGGAGCAAAGGTCTGTGCCGCGTGCGGCACGCGTACGCCGGGCCAGCCCAGGGTCTGCACCGGCGCCTGCAGCGCGGCCAGCACGTCGGCATCGGCCGGGCCCAGGGTGATCGAGAAACCGTGCATGTCCATCGAGGTCATCAGCGCCGCCGGCAACGGCATCAGCGCGATCCGTTCGACGCCGATGCGCTGCAGCGCCAGCCGCGTCAGCACGCCCAGCTCCTGCGTGGAGCAGCCGCCGAGGTCGTTGAGCATCAGCACCAGCGGCGCATCGGCGCCGAGGCGGGCATCGGCCTGCGCCAACAGCGGGTCCAGCACCAGCGCCAGCGCCTCCTCCGCCGAGCCGGGCTGCACCGGCCGCGCCCCCGGCTCGTTGTGGATGCCCAGCCCCAGTTCCGGGGCGCGGCGGCCGACGTGCTGGCCGGGTACGCTGCAACTGGACAAGGCCATGCCCAGCGACACCAGGCGGTCGGCGAAGGCCTGGCCGCGCTGCGCCAGTTCGGCCAGCGGTACGCCTTCGCGCGCCAGGTGGCCCACGAACTTGTGCACCAGCACCGTGCCGGCGATGCCGCGCGGCTGCGCGGCGTCGGGCAGGGCGATGTCGTCGGCGACCAGCACGCTGGCCACGTCGATGCCCTCGGCGCGGGCGCGCTCGGCGGCCAGGCCGAAGTTGAGCCGGTCGCCGGTGTAGTTCTTGATCACCAGCAGCACGCCGGGCGCGTCGGCGCAGGCGCGGATCGCCGCCAGCACCGCCTCCACGCCGGGCGAGGCGAACAGGTCGCCGACGATGGCGCCGCTGAGCATGCCCGGGCCGACGAAGCCGGCATGCGCTGGCTCGTGCCCGGCACCGCCGCCGGACAGCACCGCGACCTGGCGCGGATCGCGCTCGGCCTGCAGCACGATGCGGGTGCCGCTGCCGGTGTCGGACACCATCAGCGGTTGCAGCATGGCCACGGCCGCGAGCACGTCGTCGACGATGGCGCGGGGGGCGGTGAGGAACTGGTCCATGCGGGTGTCCTGTGCGGGCCGTGCGGCGTCGTCGCGGACGATAGCCGAGCCGGCGTTACGTGCGGTTGAGGCCGTGCCGCTCACGCACGTGCCCGGCGGAATCGGCGAGAATCGCCGCTCATCCCGAACGGAATCCCCGCATGGCCGGTGCCAGCCTGTTCACCCTGCTCGACGACATCGCCACCCTGCTCGACGACGTGTCGATCCTGACCAAGGTCGCGGCCAAGAAGACCGCCGGCGTGCTCGGCGACGACCTGGCGCTGAACGCGCAGCAGGTGACCGGGGTGAACGCCGACCGCGAACTGCCGGTGGTGTGGGCGGTGGCCAAGGGCTCGCTGCTCAACAAGGCGATCCTGGTGCCGGCGGCGCTGGCGATCAGCGCCTGGCTGCCGTGGGCGATCACCCCGCTGATGATGATCGGTGGCGCGTTCCTGTGCTTCGAGGGCGTGGAGAAGCTGGCGCACCGCTTCCTGCATTCGAAGGAGGCGGACGCGGAGCGGCATGCGCAGCAGGTGCAGGCGCTGGCCGACCAGCAGGTGGTCGTGGTGGCGCTGGAGAAGGACAAGGTCAAGGGCGCGATCCGCACCGACTTCATCCTCTCGGCGGAGATCATCGTGCTGTCGCTGGGCGTGGTCGCCGGCGTGCCGTTCGTGCAGCAGCTCGGGGTGCTGGTGGCGATCGCACTGGCGATGACCGCCGGCGTCTACGGTCTGGTCGCCGGCATCGTCAAGCTCGACGACCTGGGCCTGTATCTGAGCCGCAAGGGCGCCGCCGCCGCGACGATCGGCCGCGGCATCCTGTGGCTGGCGCCGTGGCTGATGCGCACCCTGTCGGTCGCCGGCACCGCGGCGATGTTCCTGGTCGGCGGCGGCATCCTGGTGCACAGCATCGGCCCGCTGCACCATGCCCTGCAGGGCATCGCCCCGGCCGGCGGGCTGGGCAGCCTGGTGCTGGCACTGGGCAATGCCGTAGTGGGAATCGTGGCCGGCGCCCTGGTGCTGGCGGTGGTGTTGGGCGTCAAGAAGGTGCGGGAGTAGGGATTGGAGATTCGGGATTCGCGACAGCGCGGCTGACGCGCCGCTCTTGCCAATCCCGACTCCCGACTCCCCGTCCCGCGCCGGCGACGCCGGCGCCAGCTACTCCGCCGACACCACCCGATTCTTGCCGGCCTTCTTGGCCTCGTACAGTGCGCGGTCGGCGCGACGGATCAGCGCGTCCTGCGCCTCGCCGGACTGGCGCAGGGCGACGCCGGCGCTGAAGCTGACGAACACGCGCTGGTCCTCGTGGACCACCGCGCGCTGGGCCAGGGCGCGTTGCACCCGGGTCACCGCCGCGCTGGCCTCGAAGATCGTGCAGTCCGGCATCAGCAGCAGGAATTCCTCGCCGCCGAAGCGGGCGATGGCATCGCTGGCGCGCAAGGTGGTGCGTGCCACCTCCACCAGGTGGCGCAGTGCGCTGTCGCCACCGGGGTGGCCGTAGGTTGCGTTGAGCTGGCGGAAATCGTCCAGGTCCAGCATCGCCACGCACAGCGGTTGCGCGCTGCGCTCGGTGCGCACCAGTTCGCGCGCGAACAGCTCGTCCAGGCCGCGCCGGTTGAGTGCGCCGGTGAGCTGGTCGACCCGGACCAGGCCGCTGACGTCCTGCAGTTCCTGCTCCAGGCGCAGGATGCGCTGTTCGGCCGCATCCACTTCCTGGCGCGCGGCGATCAGGTGGTCGCGCGCGCGCAGCGCCTGTTCCTGCACGTGGCCGGTGTCCTGCAGCACTTCCTGCAGCAGGCGGTTGAGGTCGGCGATGCTGCGCGCGTCGCGGATGGTCTGCGAGTAGTCGGCGATGCGGTCGTGGAATTCGCCGGTGCTGGCCGCCATGCCGTCCAGGTCCTGGACGAAGCTCAGCATCAGGTCCTTCATCGCCTCCTTGGATTCGGCGATACCCTGCTTGAGCAGGCCCTGCTTGTAGATCACCTCGCGCAGGCTGCCGCGCGCCTCCTCGATCGAGTAGCGGTCCAGCGGCCCGGCGATCAGGTCGCGCACCACCGCGATCTGGCCCTGCAGCCAACTGGTGTCCTCGAGCAGTTCGCCGACGTTCTCCAGCAGCAGGTCGAACAGGCTCAGCAACAGCGCCTGCTGCTCCTGGCTGTCGTTGGCGCGCAGCGCGATCTGGTGGCACAGCTCGCGCACCTGCTGCGCCACCGGCTCCAGCGGTTGCCCGGGACGCCACTGGCGCAGCGCCTCGCCGCTGGCCTCGGCCTCGCCGGCCAGTTCGGGCAGGCTGTGCAGCAACGCCGCCAGCGCACCGGCCACGGTCTGCCGCAGCAGGTCGCGCAGGCGCTCGCTGTCGCTGGGCCCGGCCAGCGGGTCTTCGACGTCGATGGTGCGGATGTACTTGTCGATCAGCTGGCGCAGCGCGCGGCCGTAGCTGGGCCAGTCGCCGCTGCTCGCCGCCGATTGCAGGCGCCGGCCCATGTCGCCCAGTTCGCCGTGCAGCGAGGCCATGCCGTCGGCGAAGGCGCCGAGCAGGCCCTGCGGCTCGTGCGCCTGCTGGAACAGGCGGATCAGCGCGGCGGTGGCGGCGGCCGGGTCGCTCGCGGCCGCCGCAGGCGGCGCCGCCTGGCCGGGCGGGTGCTTGTGGCCATGCCCATGCCCATGCGCGCGCGCCGGCAGCGCCGCGGCCGCCGTGGGCGCGGGATCGCGCCGACGTGGCGACAGCAGCTTGCGCAGTCCGCTGATCGGCGGCTCGTCGCGTTGGTCCGACATGCCCGCCGGCTCCTCCCAGTCAATGCGCCGCCCATGGTGGCGCTCAGGATCTGGATATCGGCGCCGGCGGCGCGCGCTTGAGCCGGCGGGTGGTGGGTCTGTGAAGAGGATTCCATGGCCGTCGCACCCTCACCCCCGGCCCCTCTCCCGGAGGGAGAGGGGAGTGGCGTGGCAGGCGGCGGAACTCGTGAGCACTGCGGCCCTTCCTTTCTCCCTTCGGGAGATGGGGCCGTGATGGGGGGGATGTGGGTTGGGGTGCTTGGGAGGTGTCTGGGGTCTGGGGGTGTGGGTGCGACGGCGCTGTGCAGAACGCGCACGGCGCTGGCACTCTGGCGGCCGCGCCTGCCGCGGCGCGCCCACCCTCCACGGAGACTGTGTATGGCCGATTCCCGCGAACCCCTGCTGCACCCGGTCCCGATCCTGTCCCTGCGCCCCACGCAAATGACCGTGGGCATGCGCGAGGTGAAGGAGAAGCGCAAGCGCTGGCGCGCGCACGCGTCCAAGCACAAGCAGGCCGAGCTGCTCGGCAAGCACATGATTCCGGTGGTGCTGGGGCCGGACGGCAAGTACTACGTGATCGACCATCACCATCTGGCGCGGGCGCTGCACGACGAAGGGGTGGAGAACATCCTGGTCACGGTGATCGCCGACCTCAGCGTCGTCGACAAGGCCGCGCTGTGGAGCGTGCTGGATCATCGCCGCTGGGCCTATCCCTACGACGCCAAGGGCGAGCGCCGCCCGTTCAAGGACATGCCCACGTCGATCGCGGACCTGACGGACGATCCCTACCGCAGCCTCGCCGGCGAGGTTCGCCGCGCGGGTGGCTACGCCAAGGACACCACGCCGTTCAGCGAATTCCTGTGGGCCGACCTGTTCCGCCGCCGGCTGCGGCGCCGCGACATCAAGGACGATTTCGCCCGCGCCATGGAGACCGCGCTCGCGCTCGCCAAGAGCAGGGAGGCGAGCTACTTGCCGGGCTGGTGCGGGCCGTTGTCCGACGATTGATCCGGCGTGGCGGCATGTGCCGGCTTGCCGCCGAGCAGGGCGTGCAGGGCGCGCTCGACCCGGCCGCCGAACAGCAGGATGACGAAGGCGATGCCCAGGGACACGGCCACGATCCGCCACTGGCCGGCGCCGCACATGATGCCGATGCAGGCGGTGAGCCAGACGCAGGCGGCGCTGGTCAGGCCGTGCACCCGGACGTGTTTCTGGGTGTGATAGATGACGCCGGCACCGAGGAAGCCGATACCGGTCAGGATGCCCTGGATGACGCGGCTGCCGGCGTCGGTGAAGCCGCCCTTGCCGAGCGGATCGGCCAGCAGCACCACCATCGCCGTGGCCAGGCCGACCAGCCCCAGCGTGCGGATGCCGATCGGCTTGCCATGCAGGTCGCGGTTCAATCCAATCGCCGCGCCGGCGAGGGCGGCGATCCCCAGGCGCACGGCGATGTCGGACAGGTCGGTCAAGGCAGGTCTCCCGGTGGATGTGTCGCGGTGGGCGGCCGGCCCATCATCGGGCACGCGCCCGCTGGCGCTGCGTGCAAGCGGTGGCCCCGCCTCAGAGCGCGGCGCGGACCTCGTCCAGGCTGGGCGGGTTGGCGCCGGCGCGGGTGCAGTTGATCGCCGCGGCGGCCACGCAGAACTGCAGCAGGCGCTCCAGCGCGGCCGGCGCGCTGCCCAGCGCCGCCAGCGCGGCGGGGTCGGGCAACTGCTGCAGCAGCGCCGCCTGGAAGCTGTCGCCGGCGCCGACCGTATCGGCCACCTGCACCACGCGGCCGGGCACGCGCGCCTCGCTGTCGCCACGCCAGGCGACCGCGCCATCGCCGCCCAGGGTCATCACCACCAGCGACGGTCCCTGCTGCAGCCAGCTGCGGGCGATGGCGAAGGGATCCTGCTGCGGATACAGCAGCTCGATGTCTTCCTGGCTGACCTTGACCACGTGCGCCAGCGCGATCCAGCGCGCCAGCCGCGCGCGCCACACCGCCATGTCCGGCTCCACCGTCGGCCGCACGTTCGGGTCCAGCGAGATCAGCCGCTGCCCGCGCTCGCGTTCGGCCAGGGCCTGGAAGGTGCTGGCGGTGGTCTCGGCGACCAGCGTGTAGGAGCCGAAATGCAGGCCGCCAACGCGCGCATCCAGCGCCGGCAGGTCGGCGGCGGTCAGCGCGCGGTCGGCGCAGCCGGTGCCGTAGAAGGCGTAGTTGGGCACGCCGCCGGCGTCCAGCGCGACCATCACCAGGGTGGTCGCCTCGCGCTTGTCGATGCAGTAGTCCAGGGCCACGCCTTCGCCTTCGAGGGTGGCG
>JBEVKG010000177.1:0-9423 GCA_040509765.1 Xanthomonas sp. | reverse complement strand
CCGCGCCCGCACCTTCGCGGAAAAGCCCGGTCGCGGCTGAAGCCGCTCCTACCAATCCCCAATCCCCATTCCCGATTCCCAGCCTTCAATCCGCCGGCGTCAGCACCAGATCCTGGAAATCGAAGCTGAAATCGGTCAGCGGCGAAATGGCCTGCATGCGCGCCTCGCGCACCTTGCCGTCGGCGGTGAGGGCAAAGCTCAGGAAGGCGTCGGCATTGAGCGAGCGGTCGCGCCAGCGCACGATGAAGGTATCGTGCTGCCAATGCTCCAGGGTGCCGACCAACTGCGCGGTCTTGCTGAAGCGCAGTTCCAGTTGCTTGCCGCGCTGCGCGATCGCCACATCGCCGTACCAGGGATCGCGGTAGGTGCCGGCGTAGCCGGACAGCGGCAGCGACGGCGTGGACTTGGCAGCGCGCGCGGCCACGTGCTTGGCCCAGTCCTCGTCGGCGTTGGCGTCGGCCTTGGCCACGGCCTTGGCGTAGGCGGCGGTCCAGTCGGTCGCCGGCGCGCCCAGGTAGGCGTCCAGCACGCGCAGAGTGATCGCGTTGAAGGCGGCGCCGACTTCCTGGTTGGTCAGCACGATCACGCCCAGCTTGCGCTCCGGCACCAGGGTCAGCCGCGAGACCATGCCCGGCCAGCCGCCGGTATGCCAGACCAGCTTGGCGCCACGGTAGTCGCTCAGGCTCCAGCCCTCGCCGTAGCCGGCGAAGTTCGGCTTGGCCGGCAGCAGTTCCGGCACGCTCGGCTCGGACACCGCGATCGGCGTGATCATCTGCCACATCTCCTGCTGGCGCTGCGCGCTGAACAGCTGCCGCACCTGGCCGTCGGCCGACGGCAGGCGCCCGCCGTCGAGCTGCACCTGCATCCACTTGGCCATGTCGTGCACGTTGGCGTAGATGCCGCCGGCCCCGGAATTGTTGGACCAGGTCAGCGGCGCCACCGTGCGCAGCTCGCGGAAATCGAACTTGGCGTGGCCGACCGCGGCTTCATCGCCGGGCTGCAGATGGTCGCTGTTGATGCGCGCGCCGGTCATGCCCACCGGCACGAAGATGCGCTGGCGCACGAACTCGGCGTAGCTCTGCCCGGAGACCTGCTCGATCAGCTTCTGCGCCACCGCGTACAGGATGTTGTCGTAGGCGTAGCGGTCGCGGAAGCCGCCCTTCAGCGGCACGTGCGCCAGGCGCCGCACCACCTCTTCGTTGCTGTAGCTGGTGGCCGGCCAGAACAGCAGGTCGCCGGCGCCCAGGCTCAGGCCGCTGCGATGGCTGAGCAGGTCGCGCACGCGCATCTCGCGGGTGACGTAGGCGTCGGACATCTGGAACCACGGCAGGTGGTCCACCACCCGGTCCTCGAGCTTGAGCTTGCCTTCGTCGGCCAGGATCGACAGCGCCGCGGAGGTGAAGGCCTTGGTATTGGAGGCGATGGCGAACAGGGTCTGCGCGTCCACCGGCTCCGGCTTGCCGAGTTCGCGCACGCCGTAGCCGCGCTCCAGCACCACCTGCCCGTCCTTGACGATGGCGATGGCGATGCCGGGCACGTCGAACTGCTTGCGCACGCGCTCGACCTGCGCATCCAGGTCCTGCAAGGCCGGCGGCAACGCCGTCGGGGCCGGTGCAGGGGCTGCAGTGGGGGCCGGCGCCGGTGCCTGCGCCTGCACGGTGGCGCTCATCGCCAGCAACAGGCCGCAGCCCATCGAGAGGTTCTTCAACTGCGTCGCTCCTGAAGAAGGGAAACCAAGGCCGCACGCCGCCGCGCGCGTCCCGGCCGAGTGTAGAGCCTGCCATGTCCTCTGCGGCGGAGCCAGGGTGCGCCTCGGCGGCGACGCGCGGCGTCGGATGCTGTTCCGGGGGCGTGGGCAGCGCCCTTCCAGCACGCAGGCAGCGGCCGCCGCGGCTCGGCGGCACCGCCCCCGCACGCCACGTGCGCGTGCCGGCCGGCACGGCACACGCCGCAGCTGCAATGGCCACGCACCGCCCGATGACGCCGCGAGATCGCTGGCTGCCGCGACGACGCCCCGGCAACGCCGCGCTGCGGCACAATCGCTGCCCGCCTGCAGCCGGACACGCCCGCATGAACGACCTCTTCGCCTCTGACCAGGCCGCGCCGGACGGCATCCGCGTCGGCATCGGCGGCTGGACCTATGCGCCGTGGCGCGGCGGCATGTTCTATCCGCAGGGCCTGGTGCAGCGCCGCGAGCTGGAGTACGCCAGCCGCCACGTCACCAGCATCGAGATCAACGGAACCTACTACGGTGCGCAGAAGCCGGACACCTATGCGCGCTGGCGCGACGAGACGCCGCCGGGCTTCCTGTTCTCGGCCAAGGCGCCCAAGCGCATCACCGCACTGCGGCGGCTGGCCGGTGCCGGCACGCAGATCGAGGACTTCGTCGGCGGCATCGCCAGTCTCGGCGACCGCCTCGGCCCGCTGTTGTGGCAGTTCGAGCATGGCCATCGCCTGGACCTGGACGACCTGGCCGCGTTCCTGGACCTGCTGCCGCGCAAGGCCGGCGGACACCGGCTGCGCCACGTGCTGGAAGTGCGCGATCCCGATTGCGTCGGCCCGGAACTGCTGCAACTGACCCGCCGGCACGGCGTGGCCACGGTGTTCACCGATTCGCCCGAGTTCCCCTCCTTCGCCGACCTGGGCGCCGATTTCGTCTACGCGCGACTGATGCGCAGCCGCGCCGACCTCGCCCATGGCTACACCTCCAAGGAGCTGCAGGCCTGGGCCGCGCACGCGCAGGCCTGGCGCCGCGGCGAGGATCCGCAGGCGCTGCCGCACGCCGACGCGACGGTGGCCAGGCACACGCCGCGCGAGGTCTTCGTCTACTTCATCAGCGCCGCCAAGGAACGCAATCCCGCGGCAGCGATGGCCCTGCTGAAGGTCCTGGGGTCCGCCGCACAGGCGTGACCGGCTGTGCCGCACGCACGCGACGTGCGGCACAGCGCAAGCGCGACCGTCGACGCCATGGCCGCAGGGCGGCTGAACCGGGCCTCGACCGCGCGCGCCGGGCGACACCTGGCCGTCGTCGCGTTGCGGTACAACACCGCCCGTCCGGTGCCATCGCCGGGCCGCGGCCGCAGGCCGCGTCTCCTCACGCGGAACCCATCGATGCGGATCAAGCGCGCGCTCGAACGTCTTCCCGGCGGCATGATGCTGGCGCCGCTGCTGCTGGGCGCGCTGTGCCACACCCTGTGGCCGCAGGCCGGCGCCTGGTTCGGCTCGTTCACCCAGGGCCTGATCGGCGGCCTGGTGCCGATCCTGGCGGTGTGGTGCTTCTGCCTGGGCGCCTCGATCCGGCTGCGCAGCGGCGGCCGCGTGCTGCGCGCCTCCGGCGTGCTGGTGCTGACCAAGATCGCGGTGGCGTGGCTGACCGCGGTGATCGCCGCGCGCCTGCTGCCGCCGGGCGGCATCGTCGCCGGCGTGTGGGGCGGCATGTCGGTGCTGGCGCTGGTCGCGGCGATGGACATGACCAACGCCGGCCTGTTCGCCGCGCTCATGCAGCAGTACGGCTACCGCGGCGAGGCCGGGGCGATGGCGCTGATGTCGCTGGAATCCGGGCCGCTGGTGACCATGCTGATCCTCGGCAGCGCCGGCGTCGCCAGCTTCGAACCGCGGCTGCTGTTGGGCGCGGTGCTGCCGCTGCTGGTCGGCTTCGCGCTCGGCAACCTGGACCCGGCGCTGCGCGCCCTGTTCGCACGGGCGGTGCCGGCGCTGATCCCGTTCTTCGCCTTCGCCCTGGGCAACACCCTGGACCTGCGCATGGTCGCCCACGCCGGCGTGGCCGGGGTCGCGCTCGGCCTGCTGGTGATCGTGGCCACCGGGATCCCGCTGCTGCTGGCCGATCGCTGGCTGGCCGGCGGCAACGGCAGCGCCGGCCTCGCCGCCTCCAGCACCGCCGGGGCGGCGGTGGCCACGCCGGCACTGGTGGCAGCGGTGGCGCCGCAGTTCCGGGCCACCGCGCCGGCCGCGACCGCGCTGGTGGCGACGTCCGTGGTGGTGACGGCACTGCTGGTGCCGCCGCTCACCGCTGCCTACGCGCGCCGGATGGCGCGGATGCCGCCGCCCGCGACAGACGCCTGATCCGCGTGCCGGTCTGCGACCGTCGCGCCGCGCTTTGCGCGACAATACGCGGATGCCGATGCATCCCACCACCAAAGCCCAGCTGCAAATCCATTTCTGCGTCCTGTTGTGGGGAATCACCGCGATTCTCGGCAAGCTGATCACCCTGCCCGCGTTGCCGCTGGTGTGGTGGCGGATGCTGATGGTGGTGGCCGCGCTGGCGCTGCTGCCGCGGGTATGGCGCGGGCTGGCGGCACTGACGCCGAAACTGGCGCTGGGCTACGCCGTGGTCGGCGCCCTGGTCGGCCTGCACTGGCTGACCTTCTATGGCGCGATCAAGCTGGCCAACGCCTCGGTCGCGGCGACCTGCATCGCGCTGGCGCCGGTGTTCACCGCGGTGATCGAACCGTGGGTGGCGAAACGGCCGTTCCGCCCCAGCGAGCTGGCCTTCGGCCTGGCGGTGCTGCCCGGCGTGGCCCTGGTGGTCGGCGGGGTGCCGCACGGGATGCGCGCCGGCGTGGCGGTCGGGGCGGTGTCGGCGCTGCTGGTGGCGGCTTTCGGCTCGCTCAACAAGCGCCTGGTCGACCATGCCGATCCGCTGACCGTGACCGCGCTGGAACTGGGCGCCGGGACCCTGACCCTGACCGCGCTGGCGCCGTTGCTGCCGTTCGTGCTGCCGGCCCTGAGCGGGCCGTTGCTGGTGCTGCCCAGTCTGCACGACACCGCCTTGCTGCTCGCGCTGGCGCTGCTGTGCACGCTGCTGCCGTTCGCCCTGGCCCTGGTCGCGCTGCGCCGGCTCAGCGCCTATGCGGTGCAACTGGTCACCAACCTGGAACCGGTCTACGCGATCGTGTTCGCGATCGTGCTGCTGGACGAGCAACGCCAGCTCACCGGGCTGTTCTACCTCGGCGTGGCGGTGATCCTGGGCGCGGTGTTCCTGCATCCGCTGCTGACCCGCGCCCGTCCGGTACAGCACCCGGAGCTGCTGGCGACGTGCGAGGCGAAGAACGTGGTGGAGTGAGCGCCGGGGGCGCTCACTCCGGGATTCGGGATTGGGTATTGGGGATTGGCCCTGTCCTGTGCATTTGCGGCATGAGCGCGGACCCAACGCGAAGGGTGCGGCATGGTCGGGGACGAACGACACGCCTTGCCCCTCTCCCCTCGGGAGAGGGGTTGGGGTGAGGGTCCGGCGCGAAAGCGTCTGCTGGAATGTGAGTGCGCGAGGCGACGCGCCTACCCTCATCCGCCCCTGCATGGCCGCTTCCCTCAAAAGGGGGCGGTGATCCCGGTGGGAGCAGGAGGAGCCTAGGTCGTTCCCGGATGAGCTGGCGCCCTTACGCCGCCAGCGACACGCAGTCGCGGCCGGCACGCTTGGCCTCGTACAGGGCCTGGTCGGCGCGCTTGAGCAGGTCCTCGGCGCTCTCGCGGCCTTGCAGCGCGGCCACGCCGATGCTGGCGGTGAGCGGCACGCCGAGCTGCAGCAGGCTGGTGTCCTGCCGCAGGCGCTCGCAGGTGCGCACCGCCTGCGCCGCGTCCAGGCCCGGCAACAGCAACGCGAACTCCTCGCCGCCGTAGCGCGCCACCACGCTGTCCGGCGACATGCGCGTGCGCAGCATGTCGGCCAGCGCCAGCAGCACCTCGTCGCCCTTGTCGTGGCCGTGCAGGTCGTTGACGCTCTTGAAGTAGTCCAGATCCAGGATCGCCACGCTGAGCGGCACGGCGCTCAGTTGCGCCGCCTCGACATGGACTATCAGCGAGGTGGCGAAGGCGCGGCGGTTGAGCAGGCCGGTCAGCGGATCGGTGCGCGCCTGCTCCAGCAGTTCGGCATTGAGCGACTCCAGCGAATCCTGGTACTGCAGCAACTGCTGCTCGTACCAGGCACGTTCGCGCAGTTGCAGCGCCAGCGCGTGGCTGCTGCGGCGCAGTTCGATCAATTGCATCACCTGCCGCGACAGCGCCTGCAGCGCCGCCAGTTGTTCCGGCTGCAGGGTGCGCGGGCGGTTGTCGAGCACGCACACGGTGCCCACCGGCAGGCCATCGCGGGTCAGCAGCGGCGCCCCCGCGTAGAACCGCACCCCGCCCTCGGTGACCAGCGGATTGTGCTGGAAGCGCGCATCGGCGGTGGCGTCGGCGATCACCATGACCTGCTCAGGCGTCAGGATGGTGTGGCCGCAGAACGACTCGTCGCGCGCGGTGCTCAACAGGCAGACGTTGCGCTGCGCCTTCAGCCACTGGCGCTCGTCGTCCACCAGCGAGATCAGCGCCGAAGGCGTGTCGCACAGCCTGGCGGCGATGTCGACCAGATCGTCGTAGGACGCCTCCGGTTCGGTATCCAGGATCTCCAATGCATGCAGCGCCTGCAGGCGCGCGGCTTCGTTGTCGGGCTTGCGGGGCTTGATCACGGGATACCCGGCGGCGGCAATGGTTCGCGTTGCGCAGTATGGCCAAATCCGCGGCGGACGCCAGCCCTGGCCGGCACGCCGCGGGCGCAGCCCGGCCGTGCGGCCGCGGCCGGCCGTCGACCCCGCTCCACCGCTACCACTCCTGGCGCTGCGGCAGCAGGCCGCGCAGTTCCTGCTCGGTGAGATTGCGCCACTGGCCCGGCTTCAGCGCGCCGAGCTTGATGTTGTCGATGCGCACACGGCGCAACTGGGTGACCCGGTAGTCGAACGCCGCGGCCATCAGCCGGATCTGCCGGTTGAGCCCTTGTTCCAGCACGATGCGGAAGCCGAACTTGGCGATCCGCGCGGTGCGGCATGGCAGCGTCATCTGGTCGTGCACGCGCACGCCGCGCGCCATCCCGCGCAGGAACTCGTCGGTGACCGGCTTGTTCACCGCCACCAGGTATTCCTTCTGGTGGCGGTTCTCCGCGCGCAGGATCTCGTTGACGATGTCGCCGTTGCTGGTCATCAGGATCAGCCCCTCGGACTCCTTGTCCAGGCGCCCGATCGGGAAGATGCGCTGCTCGTGACCGACGAAGTCGACGATGTTGCCCTTGACCGCGCTCTCGGTGGTACAGGTCACCCCGACCGGCTTGTTCAGCGCGATGTAGACGTGGCGGCGCCCGCTCTTGGCCTTGGCGCGCGCGCGCAGCGGCTGCCCATCGACCTTGACCTCGTCGCCCTCGCCCACCACCGAACCGACCCCGCCCGGCTGGCCGTTGACGGTGACGCGGCGCGCGGCGATCAGCCGATCGGCCTCGCGGCGCGAGCAGAAACCGGTCTCGGCGATGTGCTTGTTGAGGCGGACGGACATGGGCTGGGAATGGGGAGCTGGGAATGGGGAATGGGGAATGGCAACAGCGGGCTGCTGCCGACTGGGCCATGGCTAACGTTGGGAACGACGGCAGGGAGCGGCAGCGGGGACGCCCCCCCATTCCCGATTCCCTACTCCCTATTCCCGGCCTTTCAGCGCTTCGGCGGCCCCTTGCGCGGCGGGCGGTCGGCGGCGAAGCGGCCGGCCGGCCGCGGCCCGGCGGCGTTGGGCTTGCCGCCCGGCTTGCCGGCACGGGCGAACTTCGGCTTGAACGGCGCGGCGCCGGCATCGTCGCCCTCGAGCTTGCGCATCTGCAGTTGCTGGCCGGACACCCAGACCTTCTTCAGGTGCGTCAGCAGTTCGCGCGGCATGTCCGCCGGCAGGTCCAGCACCGAGTGGTCGTCATGGATGTCGATGCGGCCGATGTACTTGCTCTCCAGCCCGGCCTCGTTGGCGATCGCGCCGACGATGTTGGCCGGCTTGACCCCGTGCTGGTGACCGACCTCGATCCGGTAGGTCTCCATGCCCACTTCCGGCGTGCCGCGCGGCGCTTTCGGCGGCTTGTCGCGGCGCGGCGCCTCGAAGCTGCCGACGTCGCGGTGGTAATCGAAATCCTCGCCACGCGCGGCCGGGGCCGGACGGGCCGGACGCTCGCCGTCGTCGCGGCGCGGCGCACGCGGCTCGCGCTCGAACTTCGGTTCGAAACGCGGACGGTCCGGGCGCTCGCCACGCTCGGGCCGCTCGCGGCGCTCGAAACGTTCGCCCTGCGGAGCACGCGGACGGTCCGGGGCCAGCAGCAGCGGCGTATCGCCCTGCAGCAGGCGCGCCAGTGCGGCCGCGACTTCCACCATCGGCACGTTCTTTTCGGCCTCGAACTTCTGCAGCAGATCGCGGTACATGTCGATGCCGCCGCTGGCGATGGTCTCGCTGATCTTCTCCATGAAGCGGGTCACGCGCTGATCGTTGACCGCGTCGACGCTGGGCAGCTGCATTTCCTCGATCGGCTGCCGGGTGGCACGCTCGATCGCACGCAGCATGCCGCGCTCGCGCGGGCTGACGAACAGGATCGCCTCGCCGCTGCGCCCGGCGCGGCCGGTGCGGCCGATGCGGTGCACGTAGCTTTCGGTGTCGTAGGGGATGTCGTAGTTCAGCACGTGGCTGATCCGCTCCACGTCCAGGCCGCGCGCGGCCACGTCGGTGGCGACCAGGACGTCGAGCTTGCCGTCCTTGAGCTGCTGGATCACCCGCTCGCGCTGCGCCTGCTGGATGTCGCCGTTGATCGCCGCCGCGGCCAGGCCGCGCGCCTGCAGCTTCTGCGCCAGCTCGTCGGTGCCGGCCTTGGTGCGGGCGAAGATGATCATCGCGTCGAACGGCTCGACCTCCAGGATCCGGGTCAGTGCATCGAGCTTGTGCAGCCCGCTCACCGCCCAGTAGCGCTGGCGAATGTTGGCCGAGGTGGTGGTCTTGGAGGCGATGATCACCTCGGCCGGGTCGTTCAGATAGGTCTGTGCGATGCGCTTGATCGCCGACGGCATGGTCGCCGAGAACAGCGCGACCTGGCGCGAGTCCGGCAGCTTCTTCAGCACCGCCTCGACGTCGTCGATGAAGCCCATGCGCAGCATCTCGTCGGCTTCGTCCAGCACCAGCGTCTTCAGCTCGGACAGGTCCAGGGTGCCGCGGTCGAGATGGTCGATGACCCGCCCCGGGGTGCCCACCACCACGTGCACGCCGCGCTTGAGCGCCGACAGCTGCTGCACATAGGGCTGGCCGCCGTACACCGGCAGCACCTGGAAGCCGGGGATCGCCGCAGCGTAGCGGTGGAACGCCTCGGCCACCTGGATCGCCAGTTCGCGCGTGGGCGCCAGCACCAGCGCCTGCGGCTTGCGCTGGGCGAAATCCAGCCGCGACAGGATCGGCAGCGCGAACGCAGCGGTCTTGCCGGTGCCGGTCTGCGCCTGGCCGAGCAGGTCGCGGCCGGTCAGCAGCGCCGGGATGGTGGCGGCCTGGATCGGCGACGGCGACTCGTAGCCGACGTCACTGAGCGCGCGCATCAGCGGCTCGGGCAGGGCGAGGGCGCGGAAATCCGCGGCGGGTTCGTCTTCGGGG
>JBEVKG010000176.1:0-9336 GCA_040509765.1 Xanthomonas sp. | reverse complement strand
CGCGTTCGATGCGCTGCAACCGCGCGACGTCGGCCCGATCGCGCTGTCCACCTTCCATATCCTCGAACACCCGGCGCAGGAGCGGCCGGCGCAGCAGCGCTATCTTTCCGCGCTGGCGCTGCCGGCGGCGCTGGCCGGCCACGTGCGTGCCGACCAGGCCTTCCGCGGCGATGCCGGCATGCGCATGAACGGCCTGCAGTTCCGCCGTGGCCTGGGCGTGGCCGCCAACAGCCGCCTCGACCTGCACCTGCACGGCGACTGGCGCCTGTTGCGCGCCGACCTGGGCATCGACGACGCCTGCCGCAGCGCCGGTGGCCTGCAGTTCCAGGTCTGGGGCGACGGCCGCCTGCTCTACGACAGTGGCCTGGTGAACGCACCCGGCGTGGTCAAGCCGGAACTGGACATCCGCGGCCTGTCCTCGCTGAGCCTGCGCACGCTGGGCGCGCAGGGTCCGCAGCCCGCCCAGGTCTGCGCCAACTGGGCCAACGCCGTGCTGATCGGCCAGGAGGGCGACACCGCCAGCTTCGTCGCCCCATGACCGCCCCGTAACACCGCTCCTCCCCCGCCTTTCCCGACTGCGGCCGCCTGGCCGTGGCCCGGGAGCGCTTTGCCCGCCGATCCCGCGTTCGCGCCGCACCCTGCCAGGAGAGAACCCCGATGTTGCCCGCCCGTCACCGTCATTCCCGCTGCCGCCCGCTCGCACCGCTGCCCCTGGCCATCGCCGGCATCCTGCTCGCCGCCCTGCAGCCGGCCGCCGCCCAGGACAGCCAGGCCACGGCCACCGACCTGGCCCGGGTCGAGGTCACCGGCTCCAACATCCGCCGCACCGACGTGGAGACCGCCTCGCCGGTGCAGGTGATCAGCAAGCAGGACATCCAGGCGATGGGCGCGCGCACCCTGCTGCAGGTGCTCGACAACCTGCCGGCGGCACGTCCGGCGCAGCAGGACGCGCGCTCGCTGTTCACCGGCTCCGACGGCGCCGCGCAGGCCAATCTGCGCGGCCTCGGCGCGCAGGGCACGCTGGTGCTGTTGAACGGCCGCCGCCTGTCCTACTACGGTGCGCCGGCTGGCTTCCAGACCCAGTTCGTCAACATCGATGCGATCCCCGCCGCGGCGATCGAACGCATGGAGGTGCTCACCGACGGCGCCTCGGCGGTGTACGGCACCGACGCGGTGGCCGGCGTCATCAACGTGATCACCAAACGCAATTTCCAGGGCGCGGAGATCAACTTCAGCAACGACACCTCCAGCCGCATCGACGCCTACGGCGAACACCAGGCCAGCATCACCGCCGGCTTCGGCGACCTCACCGAGAACCGCTTCAACGTCTACGGCGCGGTCAACGTGTACCGCCGCGACGCGATCCCGCTGCGCGATTTCTACGACAAGCGCCCGGCGCAGTACTACGTCAACAACCCCAACTACCTGACCAACCTGCGCCTGGGCGTGGGCAGCACGCCGGGCCAGTTCAATCCGGGCAGCTACTTCGCCTTCGACCCGGTCACCGGGCGCCGCGTGCAGGAAGCCGCGCCGGGCTGCCAGAACGTGCTGACCAGCGAGGCGGCCGGTCCGCGCTGCGTGTGGGAGACCTGGTTGAACAACGAGATCGACGCCGGCGCCAAGTCCGAACGCAACACCGCCTACCTCAACGGCACGTTCCTGGTCGGCGCCAGCACCGAACTGTTCGCCGAGGCCACCTACACCGACATCGACCTGCGCGCCAACGGCGGCACCCCGCGCGCCTTCAACACCACTACCGGCAACCCCACAAGCTGGTTCTCGCGCAACACCGGCAACACCGTCAACCAGTTCCTGTATCCGTTCCTGGGGCCGAACAACGACTACAACCACGCCAGCCCGCAACTGAAGGCGATGATGGGCGGGGTGGTCGGCCTGCAGTACCTGCTGCAGGACGCCGGCCCCGATTACTTCGGCCAGCGCAACACCGACAAGAGCTACCGCGTGCTCGGCGGCGCGCGCGGCAGCATCGGCGACTGGAACTGGGAGACCGCCTTCGCCACCGCCGGCACCCACTCGGTCACCTACCAGACCGTCAACGTCAACGTGAAAGGCTTCGAGAAGGCGTTCGGTCCGTTCACCATCGACCCGGGCACCGGCCGGGTGATCATCTCCGACCATCCGGCGTACAAGTTCGGCGAGATCAGCGCCGCCAATGCCGCGCTGATCCGCGAGGCGTTCCCGACCTTCGACATCGAATCGTGGACGCGCCTGCACACCCTCGACGGCAAGATCGAAGGGCCGCTCTTCCAGTTGCCGGCCGGCGAGATGCGCGCCGCGTTCGGCTTCAACGCCAGCCGCGAGACCTTCTACACCCCCGGCAACCCGGACGCGGCCAACGGCCTGATCACCCAGCAGGGCGGCTCCTGGTTCGACGGCAAGCGCAACACCTATGCGCTGTTCGCCGAGACCGTCGCGCCGATCACCGACAGGCTGGAACTGGACGCCGCGTTGCGCGCCGACAAGTATCCGAACTTCAGCACCAACCTGGCGCCCAAGGTCGGCTTCAAGTACCGCGCGTTCGAGCAACTGCTGCTGCGCGGCACCTATTCCACCGGCTTCCGCGCGCCGAGCCTGGCCGAGTCCGGCAGCGGCGGCGTCTACGCGCAACTGGGCGGCTACCGCGACGAAGTGCGCTGCGCCGAGACCAACGCCATCGCCAACCTGCTGCTGCAGTCGCGCCGCAGCGGCGATGTGGACCTGGGCAAGAGCCTGCTCAATGCCGACTGCAGCCGCACCGTGGCGCGCATGACCCAGCCCAACCCGGACCTGAAGCCGGAAAAGGCCAAGATCGCCACGCTCGGTTTCGTCTACGAGCCGGCCAGTTGGCTGTCGGTGTCGGCCGACTACTGGTTCATCTACCGCGACAACGAGATCGTCGCCCCGGACTACCGCCGCGCCGGCGACATCACCGCCATGACCCGCTCGCCGATCACCGACAGCGACCGCGCCAACCTCGCCCAACTGGCGGCGATGTGCGCCGATCCGTCCAGCGGCGTCGCCTGCCCGGGCACGCTGCCGGGCTACAGCGTCGGCAATGTCGCCAGCGTGGTCGGCCAGTACCGCAACCGCGGCAAGACCCTGGTCGACGGCTTCGACATCGACGCGCGCAGCCGCTTCTCGCTCGGCCAGTGGGGCGGGCTGACCATCGGCCTGGCCGCCACCATCGCCAACCGCAACCGCTTCTACATGGACCAGGACAGCGGCTGGTACTACGGCGACGTGGTCGGCTACTACAACAACCCGCGCCTGCGCGCCACGCTCAACGCCGACTGGACCTACCGGCAGGTCACCACCAGCATGTTCGTCAACTACGTCGGCGGCACCAAGTGGGCCACCGACCGGATCGACGCCGAGGACAACAACCCGCAGACCTGCACGGCCGGCTACCTCAAGCTGCAGCCGAGCAAATGCGATGGCGCGCCGTCGTGGTGGACCGCCAACCTCAGCGTCACCTGGCGCCCGGACGACGCCTGGAACCTGAGCTTCACCGTCAAGAACCTGTTCGACCGCCTGCCGTTCTACGATCCGAACAGCTTCCTGGGCGATTCCAGCGACTACGCCACCATCTTCGGCCGCGGCTACAGCGTGACCATCGGCTACCGCTTCAAGTGATCGCCCATGCAGCAGCCTGCGTGGCGGCCGCTGCCGGCGCGCATCCAAGAGGAGACCGCACAGCATGAAACGACGCGACTTCATCGCCGCCGGCGCCGCCATCGCCGCCACCAGCCTGCTGCCGCAGACACCGGCCTGGGCGCGCAAGCGCCGCCTGCGCCTGGCCATGATCGGCACCGGCATGCGCGGCCAGGTGCTGCTGACCGAACTGTTGCGCCGCGACGACGTGGAACTGGTCGCCCTGTGCGACATCGAGCCGATCATGCTCGGCCGCGCCATGGCCATGGTCGCCAAGGCCGGCAAGCCGGCGCCCAGCGCCTATGGTCAGGACCGCGACGCCAGCGCCTGGAAACGCGTGCTGACGCGCAAAGACCTGGATGGCGTGATCGTGGCCACGCCCTGGGAGTGGCATGCGCCGATGGCGATCGCGGCGATGCAGGCCGGCGTGGCGGTCGGCTGCGAAGTGGTGGCCGGCATCACCCTGCAGGATCACTGGGACGTGCTCAACGCCCAACTCGGCACCGGCACTCCCTACATGCTGCTGGAGAACGTCTGCTACCGCCGCGACGTGATGGCCGCGCTGCAGATGGTGCGGCAGGGGCTGTTCGGCGAACTGGTGCATCTGCAGGCCGGCTACCAGCACGACCTGCGCGGGGTGAAGTTCAACTCCGGCGACCCGGACCAGCCCTACGACAGCGGCGTGGAGTTCGGCCCGAAGGGCTGGAGCGAAGCGCGCTGGCGCACCGCGCACTCGGTGCAGCGCAACGGCGAGCTGTACCCCAGCCACGGCATCGGCCCGTGCGCGATGTATGCCGGCATCAACCGCGGCAACCGCATCACCCACCTCAACGCCTTCGCCAGCAAGGCGCGCGGCCTGCACGACTACACCGTGGCCAGGAGCGGCGGCACCGCCCATCCCAGCACCAATGTGACGTTCAAGCTGGGCGACGTCGTCACCACCACCCTGGCCTGCGCCAACGGCGAGACCATCCTGCTGCAGCACGACACCTCGTTGCCGCGTCCCTATTCGATGGGATTCCGCGTGCAGGGCACCAAGGGCCTGTGGATGGACCTCAACCAGTCGATCCACCTGGAAGGGCGCAGCCCCCCGCATCAGTGGGAAGCCTTCAAGCCGTACCAGGACCAGTACGAACACCCGCTGTGGACGCGCTATGCCGCCACCGCCGCCGGCGCCGGCCACGGCGGCATGGACTGGTTCGTCATCCACGCCTTCGTCGAAGCGCTGAAGGCGAGGGCGCCAATGCCGATCGACATCTACGACGCGGTGACCTGGAGCGCGATCACCCCGCTGTCCGAACACTCGATCGCCAGCGGCTTCCAGACCGTGGCGTTCCCGGATTTCACCGCGGGTGCGTGGAGCCGGCGCACACCGATCTTTGCGTTCGACGGAGGCTATTGAGCGGGCTGCGGTGGCGGGATGCGGTCGCGACGCCGGGCACTGCCCGGCGTCTTCGTTTCCGGCGCGGCCGGTGCCGCCGCGTGGTGTCGCGGCAGCGCGGGCGCACGCCGCGACCCCGCGCTTTGCCCGCAGCCGGCAGACACGCGACAATGGACGACCGATGTCCGGCGGTTGGCGGCATCGCGAAACCTACAAGAAAACATACGCCGCCGTACTGTCGGTGCTGCCACTTTCCCCTGCCAGAGGTCATCCGTCGCGTCATGTCGAATACGCCCAAGATCCTGTACACGCTCACCGATGAAGCCCCGTACCTGGCGACGCAGTCGCTGCTGCCGATCGTCGCCGCGTTCGCCGGCACCGCCGGCATCGCCGTGGAGACCCGCGACATTTCGCTGGCCGGCCGCCTGATCTCGCAGTTCCCCGAATACCTGCGCGAAGACCAGCGCATCGCCGACGACCTGGCCGAGCTGGGCCAGCTGGCGACCACGCCGGAAGCCAACATCATCAAGCTGCCCAACATCAGCGCCTCGGTGCCGCAGCTCAAGGCCGCGATCAAGGAACTGCAGCAGCAGGGCTTTGCGCTGCCCGACTACGTGGACGAGCCGAAGGACGAGAAAGAGAAAGAGGCCAAGGCGCGCTACGACAAGGTCAAGGGCAGCGCGGTCAATCCGGTGCTGCGCGAGGGCAATTCCGACCGCCGCGCGCCGGCCTCGGTGAAGCACTACGCACGCAAGCACCCGCACCGCATGGGCGCGTGGAGCGCCGAGTCCAAGTCGCACGTGGCGCACATGGAATCGGGCGATTTCTACGGCAGCGAGCGCTCGGCGCTGATCGCGCAGGCCGGCAGCGTCAGGATCGAACTGGTCGGCAAGGACGGCGCGGTGACCGTGCTGAAGGAGAAGACCGCGGTGCAGGCCGGCGAGCTGATCGACGCGGCGGTGATGAGCAAGCGCGCGCTGGCCGCCTTCGTGCAGGCGCAGATCGCCGATGCCAAGCAGCAGGGCGTGCTGTTCTCGCTGCACCTGAAGGCGACGATGATGAAGGTCTCCGACCCGATCATGTTCGGCGTGGTGGTCGAGGCGTTCTACCGCGACGTGCTGGACAAGCACGCCGCCACGCTCAAGCAGGTCGGCTTCGACGCCAACAACGGCATCGGCGACCTGTACGCGCGCATCGCCAGCCTGCCGGAGGCGCAGCGCGCGCCGATCGAGGCCGACCTGCAGGCGCTGTACGCGCAGCGTCCGGCGCTGGCGATGGTCAACTCCGACAAGGGCATCACCAACCTGCACGTGCCCAGCGACGTGATCGTCGATGCGTCGATGCCGGCGATGATCCGCGACTCCGGCAAGATGTGGAACGCCGAAGGCAAACTGCAGGACACCAAGGCGGTGATCCCGGATCGTTGCTACGCCGGCGTGTACCAGGCGGTGATCGAGGACTGCAAGCTGCACGGCGCGTTCGACCCGGCGACCATGGGCAGCGTGCCCAACGTCGGCCTGATGGCGCAGAAGGCCGAGGAATACGGTTCCCACGACAAGACGTTCCAGATCGCCAGCGACGGCAGCGTGCGCGTGGTCGATGCCGGCGGCACGGTGCTGCTGGAGCATGCGGTGGAAGCCGGCGACATCTGGCGCATGTGCCAGACCAAGGACGCGCCGATCCAGGACTGGGTCAAGCTGGCGGTCGAGCGCGCGCGCCTGAGCGCCACCCCGGCGGTGTTCTGGCTGGATCCGCAGCGTGCCCACGATGCGCTGATGATCCAGAAGGTGGAGCGCTACCTGCAGGACCACGACCTCAACGGCCTGGACATCCGCATCCTGCCGCCGGTGGAAGCCACCGCGTTCTCGCTGCAGCGCATCCGCAAGGGCGAGGACACCATCTCGGTCACCGGCAACGTGCTGCGCGACTACCTCACCGACCTGTTCCCGATCATGGAGCTGGGCACCAGCGCCAAGATGCTGTCGATCGTGCCGCTGATGGCCGGCGGCGGCCTGTTCGAGACCGGTGCCGGCGGTTCGGCGCCCAAGCACGTGCAGCAGTTCGTCGAAGAGAACTACCTGCGCTGGGATTCGCTGGGTGAGTTCCTGGCCCTGGCCGCGTCGCTGGAGCACCTGGGCCAGCGCCACCACAATGCCGCCATCGGCGTGCTGGCGCGCACCCTGGACCAGGCCAACGGCCAGTTCCTGGACAACGACAAGTCGCCCTCGCGCAAGGTCGGCGGGCTGGACAACCGCGGCAGCCACTTCTACCTGGCCCTGTACTGGGCGCAGGCCCTGGCCGCGCAGGACGAGGACGCGGCGCTGAAGGCACGCTTCGCGCCGCTGGCCAGGCAGCTGACCGAGCAGGAAGCGACCATCGTCGCCGAGCTCAACGGCGTGCAGGGCCAGCCGGTCGACATCCAGGGCTATTACCGTCCGAACCTGGAACTGGTCGGCCAGGCGATGCGGCCGAGCAAGACCCTCACCGACGCCCTGGCGACGTTGAACGCCTGATCGCCCGAACTGGTTGTGACGCAACGGGCCGCCCCGTCGGGGCGGCCCTTTGCGTTTGCGGCGCAGGAAACGTTCGGTAGGAGCGGCTTCAGCCGCGACAGGGCGTTCCCGGTACGGCCGGTCGCGGCTGAAGCCGCTCCTACGGCCGACCTGCGTTCGGCTCGATCCCTGGCGAAGCAGGCCGCTGGATGTGCCCGCGAGGCGGAGCGTGGCAGGGTGCCCGACGCCCGCGTGGCGTCGCCACCTGGGTACACTGCGGGCATGCCGTCCACGCCGCTCCCGCTGCCCTCCGAACGCCGCGCCCTGGTCATCGGCCGCATCGTCTTCGAGGCGTTCGAGGACTACCACGCGCGCTTCGCGCAGATTTCCTCGCGCGCCCGCCAGCGCTTCGAGGCGCGCGACTGGAGCGCTGCGCGCGAGGACGCGATCGAGCGCATCGCCCTGTACGACCAGTGCATCGCCGAGTGCATGCTGCGCCTGCGCGCGGTGCTGCTCGGCCAGGCGCACGACCGCGCGCTGTGGATCCGCGCGCGCGACCACTACGCCGAGCTGATCGCCGCGCTGATCGATCAGGAGCTGTACAAGACCTTCTACAACACCCTGACCCGGCGCTTCTTCCGTACCCAGGGCGTGGATGCGCAGATCGAATTCGTGGCCCTGGACATCGAGCCCACCGACGCCATCACCCATCCGGTGGCGCGGCACAACTACGTGGTGTCCGAGGCGCGGCCGGTGGACGCGTTCGTGCGCGTGCTCGGCGACTATCCGTTCGAGGTCCCATACGCGCACCGCACGCGCTGCGCGGCGGCCATCGCGGTGCGGCTGCAGGACGATCTGGCGCACTGGGGCGAGAACCCGGTGCGCGGCATCGAACTGCTGGAGACGGTGTTCTACCGCGAGCGCCGCGCCTACCTGATCGGTCGCGTGTTCGGCGAGCACCGCTTCTCGCCGTGCGTGATCGCGCTGGTGAACGACGAGGACGGCCTGCGCGCCGAGGCCGTGCTTACCCGGCGCCGCGACGTGGCCCATCTGTTCGGCGTCTCGCGCAGCTACTTCCAGGCCGACCTGGCCACGGTGGGCGACGCGGTGGTGTTCCTGCGCAGCCTGCTGCCGGCCAAGCCCATCGATGAGATCTACACCGTGCTGGGCCGCGCCAAACAGGGCAAGACCGAGCGCTACCGTACCTTTTTCCGCCACTTCCTGGACCACCCCGACGAGCAGCTGGTGCATGCCGATGGCACCCCCGGCATGGTCATGGCGGTGTTCACCCTGCCCAGCTACCCGCTGGTGTTCAAGTTGATCCGCGACCGTTTCGCATGGCCCAAGACCATGACCCGGCACCAGGTGGAGGAAAAGTACGCGCTGGTGTTCAACCTGGACCGGGTCGGTCGCCTGCTCGACGCGCAGCCATACCGCCACCTGCGTTTTCCGCGTGCGCGGTTTTCCCCGGCCTTGCTGGCGGAACTGCTGGGCCAGTGCAGCGGCAGCGTGCACGCGGAGGGCGATGAGCTGGTGATCGCGCTGTGCTATGTGCAGCGGCGGTTCCGTCCACTCAACCTGTACCTGCGCGAGCAGGGCAGCGAGGCGCGGCGCCGGGCCGCGCTGGACTATGCGCAGGCGATCACCGACATGGCCCGCAACAACATCTTCCCGGGCGACATGCTGCCCAAGAACTTCGGTGTGTCCCGGCATGGGCGCGCGGTGTTCTACGACTACGACGAGCTGTGCCTGGTCAGCGACTGCCACTTCCGCGCGTGGCCCACGCCGCGTAACGACGAGGAAGCCCTGGCT
>JBEVKG010000175.1:0-21829 GCA_040509765.1 Xanthomonas sp. | reverse complement strand
TGATCCCGGCCGACGGCGAGATCGTGCAGGGCCTGGCCACCATCAACGAGGCCGCGGTCACCGGCGAGTCGGCACCGGTGCTGCGCGAGGCCGGCACCGACCGCTCCGGCGTCATCGGCGGCACCAAGGTGCTGTCCGACGAGATCCTGGTGAAGGTCACCGCCGAGCCGGGCCACAGCTTCCTGGACCGGATGATCGCGCTGGTGGAAGGCGCCAACCGGCAGAAGACGCCGAACGAGATCGCGCTGACCATGCTGCTGGCGGCGATGACCCTGACCTTCCTGATCGTGGTCGCCTCGCTGCCGGCGATCGCCGGCTTCGTCGGCGTGCACGTGGACCCGCTGCTGCTGATCGCGCTGCTGGTGTGCCTGATCCCGACCACCATCGGCGGGCTGTTGCCGGCGATCGGCATCGCCGGCATGAACCGCGCGCTGTCGGCCAACGTGCTGGCCAAGTCGGGCAAGGCGGTGGAAGTGGCCGGCGACGTCGACGTGCTGCTGCTGGACAAGACCGGCACCATCACCCACGGCGATCGCCAGGCGACCGTGTTCCATGCGCTCAGCGGCGTGGACGTGGCGCAACTGCGCGAGGCGGCGATGCTGTCGTCGCTGGCCGACCCCACCCCGGAAGGCAAGTCGATCGTGCGCCTGGCGCGCGAGCAGGGCCTGCCGCCGGCCGATCCGGCGGGCGCCGAGTTCGTCGCCTTCACCGCGCAGACGCGCATGTCCGGTGTCGACCTGCCGGCGGCCGGCATGCAGCCGCCGCGGTCGATCCGCAAGGGTGCCGCCGATGCGCTGATCCGCCACGTCACCGCGCTGGGCGGGCAGGTGCCGGCGGAGCTGAAGAGCCGGGTCGAGCAGGTCGCGCGCAGCGGCGCCACGCCGCTGGTGGTGGCCGAGGGCCGGCACGTGCTGGGCGTGGTCGAGCTGTCGGACGTGGTCAAGCACGGCGTGCGCGAGAAGTTCGCGCGGCTGCGCGCGATGGGCGTCAAGACGGTGATGATCACCGGCGACAACCCGCTCACCGCCGCGGCCATCGCCGCCGAGGCCGGCGTCGACGACTACATCGCCGAAGCCACGCCCGAGGACAAGCTGGCGCGCATCCGCCAGGAGCAGGCCGGCGGACGCCTGGTGGCGATGGTCGGCGATGGCACCAACGACGCCCCGGCGCTGGCCCAGGCCGACGTCGGCCTGGCGATGAACTCCGGCACCCAGGCGGCCAAGGAGGCCGGCAACATGGTCGATCTGGATTCGGATCCGGCCAAGCTGCTGGCGGTGGTGGAAGTGGGCAAGCAGCAGTTGATCACCCGCGGCGCGCTGACCACCTTCTCGCTGGCCAACGACGTGTCCAAGTACTTCGCGATCCTGCCAGCGCTGTTCGCCGCCTCGATCCCGCAGATGGCCGCGCTGAACGTGATGCGCCTGTCCAGCCCGACCAACGCGGTGCTGGCTGCGCTGATCTTCAACGCGCTGGTGATCCCGGCGCTGATCCCGCTGGCATTGCGCGGCGTGCGCTTCACCCCGTCGTCGGCGACCTCGCTGCTGCGCCGGAACATGCTGATCTACGGCGTGGGCGGCGTGCTGCTGCCGTTCGTCGGGATCAAGGTCATCGACCTGCTGCTGGTGGCGCTGGGCTGAGCGCGGCCAACACGACTGCGACGCCGCCGCCAGGCGGGCGCGAAAGGAGGCAGGAATTCCCATGTACCCACTCGTACACTGCGGTTCCTCCGCGCCGTCCGCACCCGCCTGGCGACCGCTCGCGACATCGTGATCGCCCTCTCCACCCCGCGCCGATCTTCCTTCTTCTTCCGGAATCGCTCCCATGACCGTGTCTTCCGTTTCCCTCCGCGAACCGATGCGCTGGCGCGCCGTGCTGGTGCTGCCGCTGCTGGTGCTCGCTGCCGCTGCGCTGTACTCGTTGCTGGCCACGGTGCTGGCCGGCGCGCTGTTCCCCGAGCAGGCCAACGGCAGCCTGCGCACGCACGATGGCCGCGTGGTCGGCTCGGCGCTGGTGGCGCAGCCGTTCGCCGCCGCCGGCTACTTCCAGCCGCGTCCGTCCGGCGCCAAGTACGACCCGATGTCGGCGGCCGGCAGCAACCAGGCGCGCAGCAACCCCGACCTGCGCAAGCGCCTGGACGACACCCGCCAGGCGGTGGCCGCGCGCGAGGGCATCGCCCCGGCGCAGGTGCCGGACGATCTGGTCACCCAGTCCGGCAGCGGCATGGATCCGGACATCAGCGTCGCCGCGGCGCAGATCCAGGTGGCGCGCGTGGCCGCCGCGCGCGGCCTGCCGCCACAGACCGTCGCCGCCCTGGTCGCCGCGCAGACCCAGCCGCGCCAGTTCGGCGTGCTGGGGGAGCCGCGTGTGAATGTGTTGGCGCTGAATTTGGCCTTGGACGCGGCCGGGAATAGGGAGACGGGAATCGGGAATGGGAAGGAGCAAAAGCGGTAAAGCGCGCCGCGCTGTAGGCTTTGCGATTCCCCATTCCCAATTCCCCATTCCCGGTTCCAAATGCCCGACCCCCGCACCCAGCAGGCCGATGCGCTGATCGGCGAACTCCAGCGCGAACGCGGCGGGCGCCTGACCGTGTTCCTCGGCGCGGCGCCGGGGGTGGGCAAGACCTACGCGATGCTGTCGCGCGCGCGGCAGTTGCAGCAGCAGGGCAGCAACCTGGTGGTCGGCGTGGTCGAGACCCACGGCCGCGCCGAGACCGCGGCGCTGCTGGAAGGCCTCACCGTGCAGCCGCGGCGGCGGCTGGAGTACCGCGGCCGCACCCTGGACGAGATGGACCTGGATGCGCTGCTGACGTTGCGCCCGCCGCTGGTGCTGGTGGACGAGCTGGCGCATCGCAACGCGCCCGGCAGCCGCCACGAGCGGCGCTGGCAGGACGTGCAGGAGCTGCTCGACGCCGGCATCGACGTCTACAGCACGGTCAACATCCAGCACCTGGAAAGCCTCAACGACGTGGTCCACCGCATCACCGGCGTGCGCGTCAGCGAGACCGTGCCCGATGCGATCTTCGATCGCCTGCGCGACATCGTGCTGGTCGACCTGCCGCCGCGCGAGCTGATCGAACGTCTGCAGCAGGGCAAGGTGTACCTGCCCGAGCAGGCCGGACAGGCGCTGCAGGCGTTCTTCTCGCCGTCGAACCTGGCCGCGCTGCGCGAACTGGCGATGCAGACCGCCGCCGACCGCGTCGACAACGATCTGCGCGACGTGCAGGCCGCGCAGGGCCGCACCAGCGTCGCGCTGCGGCGCACGGTGATGGTGGCGATCGACGGGCGCGGCCAGTCCGACTATCTGGTGCGGGTGGCGCGGCGCTTGGCCGAACGCCGCGGCGCGCCGTGGACGGTGGTCACCGTGCAGACCCAGGCGCAGCCCGACGCCGACTGGCAACTGGAGATCGACCGCGCCTTCGCCCTGGCGCGTCGGCTCGGCGGCGAGGCCGCGCTGCTGCACGGCGCCAACGTCGCCGACACCCTGCTCGACCATGCCGCGCGCAGCGGCGTGTCCACGCTGGTGCTGGGCCGCACCCGCGAGCGCCCGCTGGCGCGCATGATCAACCGCACCCTGACCCAGCAACTGCTGCAACGCGGCGCGCACTACGAACTGGTGATCATCAGTTCGCCGGAGGCGCGCGCCCGCGCGCGGCGGCGCTGGCGCAGCCCGGGGCACTGGCTGTCGCGCGACGACCTGGTGTTCGCCACGTTCGCCACCCTGGCCGCGGTCGCGGTGGGCTGGCTGGCCGAGCGCTGGGTCGGCATCGACGACCTGTCGATGGTGTTCATCGTCGCGGTGGTGGTGGTGGCGGCGAAGACGCGCATGGCCGCGGCGGTGCTGGCCGCCATCCTGAGCTTCCTGGCCTACGATTTCTTCTTCATCGATCCGCGCTACACCCTGCACATCGGCGCGCGCCAGGGCCTGGTCACGGTGCTGCTGTTCCTGGTCGCCGCGCTGGTCGCCGGGCGCCTGGCCTCGCGCCTGCGCATGCAGGTGCTGGCGCTGCGCGCGGCCAACGCGCAGACCACCGCACTGCAGCGCCTGGGTCGCGAACTGGCCAGCGCCGCCGACCTCGGCCAGGTGCTGGAGGCCGGGCGCCGCGCGCTCGCCGGCACGCTCGACGCCGAGGCCTGGCTGCGCCTGCAGCCGCTGGAGCGCGCGCACGACGGCGCCGACGACTACGCGCCGTCGATGGCCGCAGTGGACCGCAGCGCCGCCGACTGGGCGCAGCGCCACGGCCAGGCCACCGGCCGCTTCACCGACACCCTGGCCGGCGCCAGCTGGTGGTTCCTGCCGGTACGCCACGAGCGCGGCGCGATCGGCGTGGTCGGGCTGCGCTTCGGCGCCGGCGTGCAGCGCCCCGGCCTGGAGCAGCAGCGCCTGGCCGAGGCGATGGTCGAGGACATCGGCCAGGCCGCGCTGCGCACGCGGCTGGTGGCCGACCTGGAGAGCGCGCGGGTCAGCGGCGAGACCGAGCGGCTGCGCTCGGCCCTGCTGTCCTCGGTCTCGCACGACCTGCGCTCGCCGCTGGCGGCGATGATCGGTGCGGCCAGCAGCCTGTCCAGCTACGGCCAGGCGATGGACGCGGACGACCGCCGCAGCCTGCTCGACACCATCCAGATGGAAGGCGAGCGCCTGGACCGCTACATCCAGAACCTGCTGGACATGACCCGGCTCGGCCACACCGGGCTGACCTTGAACCGCGACTGGATCGGCGTGGACGAACTGATCGGCTCGGCCGCGCGGCGCCTGCAGCGCTACCAGCCGCAGGTGCGCCTGGACATCGCCCTGGCCGCGGAGCTGCCGACGCTGTGGGTGCACCCGGCACTGGTCGAGCAGGCGATCTTCAACGTGCTGGAGAACGCGGCCAAGTTCTCGCCGGCGGAGACGGCGATCCACGTCGCCGCGGGCATGGTCGACGGCCGCCTGCGCATCGACATCAGCGACCGCGGCCCGGGCATTCCCGAGGACGAGCGCGCGCGCATCTTCGACATGTTCTACAGCGTCGAGCGCGGCGACCGCGGCCGCCACGGCACCGGCCTGGGCTTGACCATCTGCCAAGGCATGATCGGCGCGCACGGCGGCAGCGTCGAGGCGCTGCCCGGTCCCGATGGCCGCGGCACCACGATCCGCATTACTCTGCCGCTCATCGAACCCGCCGCGCCGCCGTCCCGCCCCGATGCCGACTGAGTCCCACGCCGATCCGATTCCGCCGCCGCGCGTGCTGGTCATCGACGACGAGCCGCAGATCCGCCGTTTCCTCGACATCAGCCTGCGCGCGCAGGGCTACCGCGTGCTGCAGGCGGACACCGGCGCCGCCGGCCTGGCGCAACTGGCCGCGCACGGCGCCGAACTGGTGGTGCTGGACATCGGCCTGCCCGACCAGGACGGGCACAGCGTGCTGCGCGAACTGCGGCAATGGTCGTCGGTGCCGGTGATCATGCTGACCGTGCGCGCCGGCGAGGACGAGAAGGTGCAGGCGCTGGACGCCGGCGCCAACGACTACGTGACCAAGCCGTTCGGCGTGCAGGAACTGATGGCGCGCATCCGCGTGCTGCTGCGCATGCAGCCGGTGGCCGGCGAGGCCGAGCCGGTGTTCGACGACGGCCACCTGCACATCCACCTGGGCCTGCGCGAAGTGCGCCTGGACGGCGAGGCGCTGCCGCTCAGCCGCAAGGAGTACGCGCTGCTGGCGCTGCTGCTGCGCCACAGCGGCCGCGTGGTGACGCAGCCGCAACTGCTGCGCGAACTGTGGGGCCCCACCCACCAGGACGACACCCACTACCTGCGCATCCTGGTCGGCAAGCTGCGGCAGAAGCTCGGCGACAGCGCCGTGGCCCCACGCTACATCGCCACCGAGCCGGGGGTGGGCTTGCGCTTCATCGGGGTGCAGTGTTCGTCCGCGTGATGGGGCGTGACGGCGTTCCGGGCTGTCGTAGGAGCGGCTTCAGCCGCGCCCGTGGCCTGGCCGGTGACGCTCGTCGCGGCTGAAGCCGCTCCTACAACGGCATGGCGGCAGGGCGACGTCGCAACGGATCAGTACACGAAAGACGCTGTTGCGATTCCCGATTCCCGATTCCCGATTCCCGCTCACGCCTCCGGCAACACCTTTCCCGGATTGAGGATCCCATCCGGATCCAGCGCGCGCTTGATCGCGCGCATCGCATCCAGCGTGGCGGCGTCGAAGGCCTGGGCCATGTAGTCGCGCTTGGCCACGCCGATGCCGTGTTCGCCGGACAGCGTGCCTTCCAGCGAAAGCACCAACGCGAACAGCCGCGGCAGCGCCGCCTGCGCGCGCGCGGTTTCGCCGGCGTCGTCGGGCGCGTACATGATGTTGACGTGCAGGTTGCCGTTGCCGGCATGGCCGAAGGCGACGATCGGCAGGTCGAACTCGGCCGCCAGCGCTTCCACGCCGGCCACCAGCTCGGGGATGCGCGATACCGGTACCACCACGTCCTCGTTGATCTTGCCCGGACGGATCGTGCGCAGCGCCGGCGACAGCGCGCGGCGCGCGGCCCACAGGCGGTCGCGCGCGCTGCCGTCGGCGGCCACGTCCAGCGCCAGCAGGCCGTCGCCCTCGGCCGCCGCGCCCAGCGCCTGCAGCGCGTAGGGCAGGGTGTCGTGGTCGCCGTCGGCCTCGATCAGCAGCATCGCGCCGGCCTCGGGCACGTCGCTGCCGTTGCGGCGCAGCAGCGCGATCGCGCTGCGGTCCATGAACTCCAGCATGGTCGGCGTGCTCGGCTGCGCCATCAGCCGCGATACCGCCGCCGCGGCGCTGGCGGCATCGCGGTACAGCGCGCGCAGCCCGGCCTGCGCCAGCGGCCGCGGCGACAGCTTCAGCGTCGCTTCCACGATCAGCGCCAGGGTGCCTTCGCTGCCGACCAGCAGGTGGGTCAGGTCGTAGCCGGTGGCGTCCTTGGTGTAGGCGCCGCCGCAGCGGATCAGCTCGCCGCTGCCGGTCACCGCGACCAGGCCGAGCACGTTGTCGCGGGTGGCGCCGTACTTCACCGCGCGCGGCCCGCCGGCATTGGTGGAGAGGTTGCCGCCGACGCTGCAGATCTCCGCACTGGACGGGTCCGGCGGCCAGAACAGCCCGTGCGGCGCAAGCGCCTGCTGCAGGTCGCCGTTGAGGACGCCGGGTTCGACCACCGCGCAGCGGTCGGCCGGGCGCAGCTGCACGATGCGGTTCATGCGCGCGAACGACAGCACCACGCCGCCGCTGAACGGTACCGCGGCGCCGGCGGTGCCGGTGCCGGCGCCACGCGCCACCAGCGGCACGCGGTGGGTGCGGCAGGCGCGCACGATCGCCTGCACCTGCTCGCGGGTCTGCGGCAGCGCCACCGCGTCGGCCAGCGCCCAGCGTCGCGAATCGTCCTCGCCGTAACGGCGGCGGCTGTCGGGATCGGTGCGCCAACCCTCGGCGCCGAGCAGGGCGGAGAGGGTGTCGGTGAGCGCGGCGGGCAAGGTGGTGGTCATGGCGAAGGCGGCGACGAGGGAGCGGAGGGCGAGGGAGGCTGCAGCAGTTTCCAGGTGAGCACCGCCAGCGCCAGCGGCAGCCACACCCAGCGCAGTTCCGACAGCAGCGTGGCCATGCCGCGCGCGCTGAAGAATCCGTTGGCGAACGGCGAGACCCGGATCGGCCGCCACGGCGCGAACCAGCGCTGCTCGCTCCACGGCCAGGCCAGGGCCACGCCCAGGCCGCCGGAGGTCATCGCATCCAGCAACGGATGCGAGGCGGTGCAGACGAACAGCCACGTGGCCGCCTGCAGCGCGCCGGCGCGCAGGGGCCGGTGCAGCACGGCGCCGAGCACGCCCAGTGCCGCGGCGAACAGCAGCGAGTGGCTGGCGCCGCGATGGCCGAAGGCGTCGGCGTAGGGGATGTGCAGGGCGAAGCCGAGCACGTCGGCGTCGGGCAGCATCGCCGCGACGATGCCGGCGCCGAGCAGGCGCGTGGAGATGCGGCCGCGGTCGGCGGCGGCCCACAGCGCCAGCGGCACCGCGGCGTGGGTGAAGACGCTGGGCACCTCAGCAATCCTCGGCGCGGAACGCGTCGCGCAGCCAGGTCAGCCGCGGCGGATCGCCTTCGGCCTCGACCACGTCGAAGCGGCACGGCCAGGTGGCGTACTGTGGATGCGCGGCCAGGAACAGGTGCGCCGCCAGCAGCAGGCGGCGGCGCTTGCGCAGGTCCACCGAAGCGGCACCACCGCCGAACGCGGTGCTGCGCCGGTAGCGCACTTCGACGAACACCAGGCTCTGCGCCTGCTGCATCACCAGGTCCAGTTCGCCGCCGCGGTAGGCGACGTTGGCGGCGATCAGGCGCAGGCCGGCGCGCTCCAGTTCGGCGCGCGCCGCCGCGTCCACCGCGTTGCCGCGTCGGCGCCGCTCAGTTTCCATCGGGCAGCGGGGTCGGGCGCCCGCCGCTGAAGGTGGACCAGGCCGGGGTGCGCACGATGTTGCCGAAGCCGTCCAGGTGCAGCACGCCGGTGGCGCCGCGCAGACCGCTGTCCTTGCCGGTCGCCAGCTTCTCCAGGTACGCGGTGATCTGCCAGGCGTCGTAGCCGAACGCGAACAGGCGCCCGGCCGGACCGCGCGCGGTCGGCAGCATGTCGGCCACGCTGGTCGCCGCCGGCAGGCCGCCGACGCCGCGCACGTTCCACAGTTCGCTCGGGTAGACGATGCCGTCCAGCACCAGGTCGTCCTCCGGCTTGCCGGTGCCCAGCACCAACTGCGAGGTCGCCACCCGGGTCTTGCCGGCGAAGCCGGCCAGCGCCAGCTGCGGCGCCAGCGCGCGGGCAGTGTTGCCCTTCACCGCCAGCAGCACCGAGTCGGCGGCGCCGGCGTTGCGCAGTTGCGCGCCGATGTCGCCCGGGGTGTCGGCCACGCTGACGCTGCCGGCGACCTTGCCGCCGCGCTCGCTGAAGCGGTCGCGGAACGCGGCCACCGCGCGGCGGCCGTTGTCGTCGTTGCTGCCGATCACCAGCGTGTTGCGGCGCTCGTGCGCCAGCAGGTACTCGGCGGCGGCGATGCCGTCGTCTTCCGGGGCCAGCGAGAAACCGGCACTGCCGCCCGGCGGCGCGTGGGTGCCGCGGTTCAGCGCCAGCACCGGCACCGGCAGCGTGTCGCGCCCGAACAGGGCGGTGACCTCGTCGCGGCCGAGCGGGCCGACCACGAAATCGGCGCCGCTGTCGACCGCCTTCTGGTAGGCGGCCAGCGCCCCGGCCGGGGTGCCGGTGGTGTCGATGAAGTCGATCGCAGGACGCCGCCGGGTCTCGCCGTAGTAGCCGGCGAGCAGGCCGTCGCGCACCGGCGCGGCGGCGGTGGCCAAGCTGCCGCTCAGCGGCAGCAGCACCGCCAGCTTGGCCGGCGGGCGGTAGCCGTCGCGTTCGGCCGGCGGCCGCTTGCTGGTGTCGAAGCCCCACTGTTCGCCACGGTCGAATGGGCGCGGCAGCGCCAGGCCGCGGCTCAGCAGGGCGCGGCCGACGAAGTTGTACAGCGGGTCGCCGGCCGGCAGCGCGGCGGCGCGCGCCTGCAGGGTGGCGTCGTTGAGCGCGGCCAACTGGCGCACGATGGCGCGCTGGTTGTCGCTGCGTGCCTGGCCGCTGAGGCCGTTGTCGGCGCGGGCGCGCTCGTCCAGCGCGGCGGTGGCGTCGCCGGTGCCTTCCAGCGCCTGCGCGCGGGCCAGGTGCCAGCGCGCGCGCAGGTTCTGTGGCACCGCCTGCGGATCGCTGCCCAGCGCCTGCAGCGCCTTGGCCGGCTGGCGGTCGGCCAGGGCCAGCTCGGCCTCGACCAGCGCCACCCGCACCTTGCTCAGCGGCGGCAACTGCCGCGGCTGCACCTGCGCCAGCAGGCTGCGCGCGCGGGCCGCGTCGCCGGCCTCGTACCAGGCGAAGGCGGCGTCGCCCAGCAACTGGTTGCGGGCGCTGCCGGTGGCGCCGGCGGCCTGCGCCTCGAGCTGCTGCGCCGCCTCCCGCGGCTTGCCCTGGTCCAGCAGCGCCAGCGCCGCCGATTGGGCCGGCGAGGCGCTCGGCGTCACGCTGGTGGTGGCGCAGCCGGCGATGAGCAGCGCCAGCAGCGACAGGGCGGAAATCCTTGCGAATCGCTTGTTCATTTCTGGTCCATTCGGCTGGGCACGCCGGGCGCGCCGGGGAAAACCGCTACGATTCTACCCTTGACCATGGAAAGCCCGTAGATGAGCGCCCAGCCCGGAACCCTGCACGTCGTCGCCACGCCGATCGGCAACCTCGCCGATTTGACGCCGCGCGCCCAGGAGACGTTGCGCTCGGTGGCGGCGATCTGCGCCGAGGACACCCGCCGCAGCGGCCAACTGCTGGCCCACTTCGGCATCGAGCGGCCGCTGCTGGCGCTGCACGAACACAACGAGGAGGCGCTGTCCCAGCGCATCGTCGCGCGCCTGCTGGAGGGTCAGTCGCTGGCCCTGGTCAGCGACGCCGGCACCCCACTGGTCAGCGACCCCGGCTACCGCCTGGTGCGCGCGGCGCGTGCGGCCGGGGTGCGGGTCAGCCCGGTGCCCGGCGCCTGCGCGGCGATCGCCGCGCTCAGCGTGGCCGGCCTGCCCAGCGACCGCTTCGCGTTCGAGGGCTTCCTGCCGGCCAAGGCCTCGGCGCGCCGCGAGCGCCTGCTGCGGCTGGCCGGCGAACCGCGCACCCTGGTGTTCTACGAAGCCTCGCACCGCATCGCCGAGTCCCTGGCCGACTGCCGGGCGGCCTTCGGCGACGCCCGCCCGGCGGTGCTGGCGCGCGAATTGACCAAGCTGTTCGAGACCGTGCTCGACGGCACCCTGGCCGACCTGCATGCCCGGGTCGAGGCCGACGACAACCAGCGCAAGGGCGAGTTCGTGCTGATGGTGCAGGGCGCCGGCGACGACGCCGATGCGCAACTGGCCGAGGGCCGCCGCGTCTACGCCAAGCTCAGCGAGCACCTGCCGCCGTCCACCGCGGCCAAGCTCGCCGCCGAGCTGACCGGTGCTTCGCGCAAGGCCTTGTACGGCGGGTAAGGTGGCTGCAGGCCGGGCGTGCGCCGTCGCCGGTACTAGATTGTGGTCGGCAACGCGCGCCATTCCTTCCCGATAGATGAAAGGACACGCCATGAACACAGCAGTTGCGAAGGAGCAGGGCGCATGTCTCTGCGGCGCGGTTCGGCTGCAGGCGACGTTCTCCGCCCGTGAAATGGGGGCGTGTCACTGTTCGATGTGCCGGCGCTGGTCCGGCGGGGTGTTCCTGGCGGTGGAATGCCACGACGTCGAGGTCGAGAACCCGGAGAACGTGGGTGTGTATGCCTCGTCCGAATGGGGCGAGCGATGCTTCTGCAAGGTCTGCGGCAGCACGCTGATGTGGCGATCCAGGGACGGGACGCACCACGCGCTGTCCGTTCACCTCTTCGAGGACCCCTCTGGCTTCGCGCTGACCTCCCAGATCTTCATCGACGAGAAGCCGGCCAGTTACTCGTTCGCCGAGCCCACCAAGAACATGACAGGCCCCGAATTCATCGCGATGGTGACCGGCGCTGCGCAGTAGCGGCGCCCGGGCGCACAGCGTTGGCGAGGCGGATGGCGTTCGGTCGCCCGCTCAGCAGCGGCCCGCGTGGGCAGGACAGGTGGCCACTCCCGGCCAGGTGTGGGGGGGAGTGGCAGGAGAAAAGTGGCGGAGCCGGCCGATAAGCCGGGTTCTGTCGTGGACAGTCATTCTTCTAGGCGCACCGTCACCGGTACGCTCGAGCAACCTACCCGGACCCGACGCGGGCCGCGCCATGAGGTCCCTATTTGGTCTTGCTCCAGGTGGGGTTTGCCGTGCCGGTCCGTTACCGGACTCGCGGTGCGCTCTTACCGCACCATTTCACCCTTACCGGCCTGCTTGCGCAGACGTAGGCGGTATCTTTCTGTTGCACTAGTCCGTCGGCTCGCGCCGCCCAGGCGTTACCTGGCACCTTGCCCTATGGAGCCCGGACTTTCCTCGGCATCCCGCCACACCGAAGTGCGAGGGGATGACGCGACTGTCTGGCCGACTCCGCCGCGCGCATTGTCGCATGTTAAGCCCGGACCCGGGATTCGGGATTCGGAAAAGCGATGGCGCTGCGGCTACCGCATTTCCGGGTCCCCGGGCCCCGGGTCCCGGTTTTCCAAGCGCGTCTCCCCCAGGAACACGCCGTCCGGGCCGAACCGGCGCTCGTGGATCCAGCCGTGGCCGGCGGCATCCACCGCGACGATGGTGCTGGCGCGGGTGCCGTAGTCGTGGCCGCGGATGAAGGCCGGCGACAGCCGCCGCTCCAGTTCCGGGCCGACGCCGGTGTCGGGCAGGTCGGCCGGGTCGGCCAGGGTCGGGTCGGCCAGTGCCCGCCACAGCGGCGCCAGGTCCTCGTCGCCGGCGGCGATCCAGGCGGCCACCGCCGCGCGCAGGTGCAGGGTCTTGGGCCAGGGCGCGTCCAGCGTGCCGTTGGACATGCCGTGCACGCCGGGCGCAAGAGCGCTGCGGCCTGGCGGATGGTTGCCCACGTAGGCGGCGCCGGCGGCATCGGCCAGCAGCAGGTTGAACGGTGGATAGGCGTCGGCGCGCGTCGCCAGTGCGGCGGCGAAGGCCGCGGCCGGCTGCGTGCCGGTCAGGTAGTCGGCGATCAGGGCGCCGCGCGAGGCGCCGGACATCGACGCCAGCGGGTCGCGCACGTTGGTGACCACGGCGCAGCGGCCGGCGTCGTCCAGCCCGACCCAGGTGCCGCCGGAGCGCAGGTCGCGCCCGGCCAGCAGGCGCTGCGCCGGGGCCGGCCAGCGCTGCAGCGGCGCGGTCGGGCGGGCGTGGAATTCGTCGCGGTTGCCGACCAGCAGCAAGCGCCATCGCGGGTGCGCAGCGTGCGCGAGAACGACCAGACACATGCGCCGCAGTGTGCGCGCTTGCGCAACGCGGTGCGAGCCCATGCGCCATGTCGATGGCCGGTGACGATGGCCTTAACGCCCCGTACACGGGCCTGAATTTCCGTTCAATCTCAAAATTTGAGACGAAACAGTAACTTGTGGATAAGCCTTGAACAAGTCTCTAAAGATCGTTGCAAACCATTGATCCCGCTAGCGATTTGCCGCTCGCAAAGTTGTTGACAACCTGTTGGGCGCTGCTAAGGTGGGCACTTGAGGGGAAACCGGGTTTTTTGTGGTTTTTCGTGGTTCAATGACCGCCCAGGCGGATTCGGAAAGGTGCAGGCGTCGTGTTTCAGGGCGAGACCGCAATCACTGTGGACGACAAGGGGCGTATGGCGGTTCCCACCGCGTACCGCGACCTCGTCGCGCGCGTGAGCGGCAATCGGCTGGTGCTGACCTACAACCCGTTCGAGGCCGGCTGCCTGTGGCTGTATGCGGAGAAGGAGTGGGAGCGGGTCCGTGACGACGTCATGGCCAAGCCCAACACCCAGCGCGTGGTGCGGGTCCTGCAGCAGAAGCTGGTGGGTTCGTCGGCGGCGCTGGAGCTGGATGCCAACGCCCGCATCACCATTCCGCCGAGCCATCGCGCCGCGGTGGGCATTGAAAAGCGCGCCGTGCTGTTGGGCATGGGCGACAAGTTCGAACTGTGGAGCGAGCAGGCTCATCGCGCACTGATCCAGCAGACGTTGTCTGACGAGGATCTGGGCGATGGATTGCTCGATCTGAAGTTGTGAGTCGGGGTGTCCGGATGCGCGGACAGGCGCAGGCCGGTCACCTCCCGGTGTCGCAACCATCGGCGGCGCATGTGCCGGTGTTGTTCGCACAGGTCCTGGACGGGCTGCAGGTGATCGAAAACGGAATCTATCTGGATGGCACGTTCGGGCGTGGCGGACACGCGCGCGGGGTGCTGCACAAACTCGGCCCAGGAGGCCGGCTGCTGGTGATGGACAAGGACCCCGAGGCGATCGCCGAAGCCGAACATGCGTTCGGCGCCGACGCGCGCGTGTCCATCCATCGCGGCAGCTTCGCCGAGCTGGGCCAGTGGGACGCCGCCGTGGCCCTGGACGGGGTGCTGTTCGACCTGGGCGTGTCCTCGCCGCAACTGGACGTGGCCGCGCGCGGCTTCTCCTTCGGCAAGGACGGCCCGCTGGACATGCGCATGGACCCGGACGCCGGCGAGAGCGCGGCGCAGTGGCTGGCGCGCGCCGAGGAGCGCGAGATCGCCGACGTGCTGTGGACCTATGGCGAAGAGCGGCAGAGCCGGCGCATCGCCCGCGCCATCGTCGCCCGCCGCGAGAAGCAGCCGCTGACCCGCACCGCCGAACTGGCCGAGCTGATCGCGGGCGTGATGCCGCGCGGCGACAGCAAGACCCACCCGGCCACCCGCAGCTTCCAGGCCATCCGCATCCACATCAACCGCGAGCTGGCCGATCTGGAAACCGGCCTGGACGCGGCGCTGGCCCGGCTCAAGCCCGGCGGCCGCCTGGCGGTGATCAGCTTCCACTCGCTGGAAGACCGCATCGTCAAGCAGTTCATGCAGCGCCACGCCAAGGCGCCGCCGAGCAACCGCCGCCTGCCCGAGGCCACGGCCTTCGTGCCGACCCTGCGCCTGCACGGCGGCGCGATCAAGGCCGACGCCGACGAACTGGCGGCGAACCCGCGCGCGCGCAGCGCGGTGCTGCGGGTGGCGGAGAAGCTGGGAATCGGGAATCGGGAATCGGGAATCGGTAGAAGCGAAAGCCGGCCTTCTGGCACGGACGATTCCCGTGCGCAGGACACCAGTTTTTCCCCATTCCCGATTCCCGTTTCCCCATTCCCGCCGGCCCATGGCGCGCTCCACAGGAGCGCCCCATGAGCCGGCTGCTGCTGATCGTGCTGCTCGCCTGCACCATCGCCTCGGCGATCGGGGTGGTGTACATGCGCCACCGCCATCGCCAGTTGTTCGTGGAGCTGTCGCGGCTGGAGCACAACCGCGACGAGCTGAACATCGAGTTCGGCCGGCTGCAGCTGGAGCAGGCGACCTGGGCCGAAAGCAATCGCGTCGACCAGGTCGCGCGTGAGCGGCTGGGCATGAAGTTCCCCGAGACCGGCGACATCGTGGTGGTGCGCCCGTGAGCAAGAGCGGCCGCAACCGTTCCCGCAGCAACTTCAACCTGCGCGGCCGCCTGGCGCTGGTCGGCGCGGCGCTGGGCCTGTGCTCGGTGACCCTGATCGGCCGCGCGGCCTACGTGCAGCTGATCAACAGCGATTTCTACCAGCGTCAGGGCGAGGCGCGCTACCTGCGCGAACTGCCGATCGCCACCTCGCGCGGCATGATCACCGACCGCAACGGCGAGCCGCTGGCGGTGTCCACGCCGGTGGAGTCGATCTGGGTCAACCCGCAGGAACTGCTGCGCAGCCCGGACCGTATCCCGCAGCTGGCGCAGGCGCTGGAACTGCCGGTGGACGAGTTGACCGCCAAGCTGTCGCAGAAGGCGGACAAGGAGTTCATGTACCTCAAGCGCCGGATCAACCCGGACAAGGCGCATGCGGTGGTCGCGCTGGGCATTCCCGGCGTGTTCTCGCAGCGCGAATTCCGCCGCTTCTACCCGCAGGGCGAAGCGATGGCGCACGTGCTGGGCTTCACCAACATCGACGACCGCGGCCAGGAAGGACTGGAGCTGGCGTTCGATTCCTGGCTGCGCGGCAAGCCGGGCGCCAAGCGCGTGATCCGCGACCGCAAGGGCGCGATCGTCGAGAGCATCGACCTGGTCAAGCCGGCGCAGCCGGGCAAGGACCTGACCCTGAGCATCGACCGCCGCATCCAGTTCCTGGCCTACAAGGAACTGCGCAATGCCCTCGTCGAGAACAAGGCCGCCGGCGGCTCGATCGTGATCATGGACGTGGCCACCGGCGAGATCCTGGCCATGGTCAACCTGCCAACCTACAACCCCAATGCGGTCAACGGGGTCAATCCGGACGTGCGCCGCAACCGCGCGGTCACCGACCTGGTCGAGCCGGGCTCGACCATGAAGCCGCTGACCATCTCCACCGCGCTCAAGGCCGGGGTGGTGACCAAGGACACGCTGATCGACACCAACCCCGGCTACATGGCCGTGGGCCGCTTCACCATCAAGGACGTGCCGCGCAACAACGGCGTGCTGACCGTGACCGGGGTGATCACCCGCAGCTCCAACATCGGCGCGGCCAAGATCGCGGCCAAGCTGCCGGACCAGACCTTCTACGACCAGGTCCACAGCTACGGCTACGGCAGTTCCCCGCACAGCGGCTTCCCCGGCGAATCGGCCGGCGTGTTCCCGTCGCCGGCGCGCTGGAGCGGCTCGTCCAAGACCACGATGTCCTATGGCTACGGCCTGTCGGTGACGCCGCTGCAGATCGCCCGCGCCTACTGCGCGCTGGGCAACGGCGGCCGCCTGGTCACCCCGACCTTCGTCAAGGGCCAGCACGAGGACAGCAAGCAGGTGCTGGACCCGGCGATCGCCAAGGAAGTGGTGGCGATGATGGAGACCGTGGTCACCCAGGGCGGCGCCAAGGGCGCGGCGATCCTGGGCTACCACGTCGCCGGCAAGACCGGCACCGCGCGCAAGGCCGGCCCCGGCGGCTACGAGCGCGGCCACTACAACGCGCTGTTCGCGGGCCTGGTGCCGGCGAGCAATCCGCGCTTCGCCACGGTCATCGTCATCAACGACCCGCAGGGCGCCAAGTACTACGGCGGCCTGGTCTCGGCGCCGGTGTTCCACAACGTGATGGAAGGCGCGCTGCGCTTGATGGACGTGCCGCCGGACGACATCCAGTCGTGGCTGGCCGCGCAGGCCGCCGGCAAGAGCGGCCACGCGCCGCCGCCGGCGCCGGTGGAGCCGGATCCGGCGAACGTGCCCGACGCCGCCGCCGAGGTCGATGCCGCGCTGCCCAGCGCGCGCGCGGTGGCGCCGCCGGCGCCGGCCGCGTTGCCGGCGCCGCTGCAGGAGACCCGCCAGTGACCCGCGCGATGTCGCTGTCGCAACTGTTGCCCGGCGTGGCGCTGGCGCACGACGTGCAGGTGTCCGGGCTGGTCATGGACAGCCGGGCGGTGCGCCCGGGCGATGCCTTCGTGGCGATCGCCGGGTTCGGCGCGCACGGCCTGGGCTTCGTCGACCAGGCACGCGCCAACGGCGCCGTCGCGGTGCTGTACGACCCGCCGGCCCCGGCCGAGCTGCCGGCGCCGGCCGACGCGATCGCGGTGCCGGGCCTGCGCGCGCGCATGGGCGCGATGGCCGACCAGTTCCACGGCCATCCGTCGCAGACCATGACCATGGTCGGGGTCACCGGCACCAACGGCAAGACCTCCACCGTGCAGCTGCTGGCGCAGGCCTGGCACCTGCTGGGCACGCGCAGCGGCAGCATCGGCACGCTCGGCGCCGGCCTGTACGGGCAGGTGCAGCCGACCGGCTTCACCACGCCGCTGGTACTGCCGCTGCACGCGCTGCTGGCGCAACTGCGCGACGCCGGCGCGCAGGCGGTGGCGATGGAGGTCAGTTCGCACGCGCTCGACCAGGGGCGCGTGGACGCGGTGCATTTCGACGTGGCGGTGTTCACCAATCTCACCCGCGACCACCTGGACTACCACGGCGACATGGCCGGCTACGGGGCGGCCAAGGCGCGCCTGTTCGCCACGCCGGGGCTGAAGTCGGCGGTGATCAACCTCGACGATGCGTTCGGCCGCGACCTGCTGGGCACGCTGGATCCGGCGCTGCGCCGCATCGCGGTCAGTTCGCGCGGGCAGGACGGCGCCGAGGTGCGCGCCGAGGCGATGCGCCTGGATGCGCGCGGCATCGGCTTCACCCTGGCGATCGGCGAAGAGCGGCATCCGCTGCAGTCGCCGTTGCTGGGCCGTTTCAACGTCGACAACCTGCTGGCCGTGGCCGGCGCGCTGCACGCGCTGGACGTGGCGCCGGTGCGCATCGCCGCCACCCTGGCGCAGCTGCAGCCGATCCGCGGGCGCATGAACCGGCTCGGCGGCAACGGCGCGCAGCCGCTGGTGGTGGTCGACTACGCTCACACCCCCGACGCGCTGGAGCAGGCGCTGCAGAGCCTGCGCGCGCACGCGCAGGGCCGCATCACCTGCGTGTTCGGCTGCGGCGGCGAGCGCGACACCGGCAAGCGCCCGCAGATGGCGGCGATCGCCCAGCGCCTGGTCGAGCGCGTGGTGGTCACCGACGACAACCCGCGTGGCGAGGACGGCGATCGCATCGTCGCCGACATTCTGGCCGGCTTCGACGGCATGCAGGCGGTGCAGGTGCAGCGCGACCGCGCGCAGGCGATCGCCATGGCGGTCGCCGACGCCGGCGCCGAGGACATCGTGCTGATCGCCGGCAAGGGCCACGAGCCCTACCAGGAGATCGCCGGCGTGCGTCACCCGTTCGACGACACCGAGGTCGCCGCGCAGGCCCTGCGCGCACATGCGGCGGAGGTGGCCCGATGAAGCGCCTGCCGTTGTCGATGATCGCGCACTGGGCCGGCGCCGAGCTGCATGGCGACGACGTGGCGATCGATGCGATCAGCCACGACACCCGCAGCCTGACCGCCGGCAGCCTGTACGTGGCGCTGCGCGGCGAGCGTTTCGACGGCCACGCCTTCGTCGCCGACGCCGCCGCGCGCGGCGCCAGCGCGCTGCTGGTGGAGCGCGTGCAGTCGCAGATCGAGCTGCCGCAGATCGTCGCCGCCGACACCCAACTGGCGCTGGCGCGGATCGCCGCCGGCATGCAGCGCGGCCGCGCCACCCGCGTGGCCGCGCTCACCGGCAGCAACGGCAAGACCAGCGTCAAGGCGCTGCTGCTGGCGATCCTGCAGCATGCCTGCCGCATCGATGGCGGCAGCGTCTACGCCAATCCCGGCAACCGCAACAACGAGATCGGCCTGCCGCTGGCCGTGATCGAGGCGCCCGACGACGCCGACTACGCGATCTACGAGATGGGCGCCGGCAAGCCGGGCGACATCGCCTATCTCACCGACATCGCGCCGCCGCAGGTGTCGCTGGTCAACAACATCGCCGCCGCGCACCTGGAGCGCATGGGCAGCCTGCTCGGCGTGGCCCAGACCAAGGGCGCGATCTACACCGCGCTGCCGGCCGACGGCACCGCGGTGATCAATGCCGACGACGCCTTCGGCCTGTGGTTCGAGCAGCGCCTGGCGACGGCCGAGGCGCGGCCGCAGGTGCTGCGCTTCGGCCTGCAGCCGGGCGCCGACATCGGTGCCGCGCAGGTGCGCATGGCGGCCGACCGCACCCAGTTCGTGCTGACCACCCCGCGCGGCGACGTCGAGGCGACGCTGCCGCTGCCGGGACGGCACAACCTGCAGAACGCCCTGGCCGCTGCCGCGCTGGCGCTGGCGCTGGACGTGGCGCCGGCGCGCATCGCCGCCGGCCTGGCGCAGGTGCAGCCGGTGCCGGGCCGGCAGATCACCCACACGCTGGCCAATGGCGCGGCGTTGATCGACGACAGCTACAACGCCAACCCCGGCTCGCTGGCCGCGGCGATCGACGCGCTGGCCGCGGCCGGCGGCGAGCGCTGGCTGGTGCTGGGCGACATGCGCGAACTCGGCGCCGGCGCCGAGGGGCTGCACGCCAGCGGCGGCCGCCGCGCGCGCGACGCCGGGTTGACCCGGCTGTATGCGCTCGGCCCGCTCAGCGCCCACGCCGCGCAGGCGTTCGGCGAGAACGGGCGGGTGTTCGACAGCCATGCGGCGCTGATCGAGGCGCTGCAGCGCGACCTGGCGGCAGTCGCCGGTCGCGAAGAGCCACATCAAGAGCAGGAAACCGAATCGATGCACGAGAACACCGGCGCGCCGTCCGATGGCGCGCTCCCGCGGGTCCCGGCCACGCTCCTCGTCAAGGGCTCGCGCGGCAGCGCCATGGACACCGTGGTGCGCGCGCTGCTGAACCAGGCACAGGAGGCGCCGCATGCTGCTTGAACTGGCGCGCTGGCTGCAGCAGCTCGAAAGCATGTTCGGGCTGTTCGGCTATCTGACCTTCCGCGGCATCCTCGCGGCGCTGACCTCGCTGTTCCTGTCGCTGTGGCTGGGCCCGGCGGTGATCCGCAAGCTGGCGCAGTTCAAGGGCGGCCAGCCGATCCGCCAGGACGGCCCGCAGACCCACTTCTCCAAGGCCGGCACCCCGACCATGGGCGGCTCGCTGATCCTGCTCACCGTGCTGCTGTCGGTGCTGCTGTGGGGCGACCTGCGCAACCGCTACGTGTGGCTGGTGCTGGCGGTGATGCTGGCGTTCGGCGTGATCGGCTGGTACGACGACTGGATCAAGATCGTGCGCCGCGACCCCAACGGACTGAAGTCGCGCTGGAAGTACCTGCTGCAGTCGATCTTCGGCCTGGCCGCCGGCCTGTTCCTGTACTACACCGCCGACGTGCCGGCGGCGATCACCTTCTACATCCCGATGTTCAAGTCGATCGCGTTGCCGCTGGCCGGAATCAGCTTCGTCGCCATCGCCTACTTCTGGATCGTCGGCTTCTCCAACGCGGTCAACCTGACCGACGGCCTGGACGGTCTGGCGATCATGCCGACGGTGCTGGTGGCCTGTGCGCTGGGCGTGTTCGCCTATGCCTCGGGCAACGCGGTGTTCTCGGCCTACCTGAAGATCCCCACCATTCCCGGCGCCGGCGAACTGATCATCATCTGCGCGGCGATCGCCGGTGCGGGCCTGGGCTTTTTGTGGTTCAACACCTACCCGGCGATGGTGTTCATGGGCGACATCGGCGCGCTGGCGCTGGGCGCAGTGCTGGGCACCATCGCGGTGATCGTGCGCCAGGAACTGGTGCTGGTGATCATGGGCGGCGTGTTCGTCATCGAGACCCTGTCGGTGATGATCCAGGTCGCCTCGTTCAAGCTCACCGGCAAGCGCGTGTTCCGCATGGCGCCGATCCACCACCACTTCGAACTGAAGGGCTGGCCGGAGCCACGGGTGATCGTGCGCTTCTGGATCATTTCGGTGGTGCTGGTGCTGGTCGGCCTGGCCACGTTGAAGGTGCGCTGATGAACGACACCGCCCGCCAAGCGACCCGCCTGGAGGCCATCGGTGGCCGCTACGACCCGTGGCTGCTCGGCGCCGCGGTGGCGCTGGCGTCGCTGGGGGTGGTGATGGTCGGCTCCAGCTCGATCGAACTGACCACCAGTCCGTTCTACTACCTGAGCCGCCACCTGCTGTTCCTGGCCGGCGGTGTCGGCCTGGCGATCTGGGCGATGCGCACCGAGCTGAAGAACATTGAGCAGTACAACCAGTTGCTGCTGCTGGCCTGCTTCGGCCTGCTGCTGGTGGTGTTCGTGCCCGGCCTGGGCAGCACCGTCAACGGCGCGCGGCGCTGGATCAACCTGGGCATCTCGCGCTTCCAGACCGTGGAAGCGGTGAAGGTGCTCTACATCGTGTGGCTGTCCAGCTACCTGGTGCGCTTCCGCGACGAAGTCAACGCGACCTGGCCGGCGATGCTCAAGCCGCTGGGCGTGGCGGTGGCGCTGGTGGGCCTGCTGCTGCTGCAGCCGGACTTCGGCTCCTCCACGCTGCTGCTGGCGATCACCGCCGGCATGCTGGTGCTGGGCGGGGTGAACCTGCCGCGCATGTCGATGCCGATCGTGATCGGCCTGCCGGTGTTCGCCTTCATCGCGATCCTCGAGCCGTACCGCCTGCGCCGCATCACCTCCTTCCTCGATCCGTGGGCCGACCAGCTCGGCTCCGGCTACCAGCTGTCCAACGCGCTGATGGCGGTGGGCCGCGGCGAACTGTTCGGGGTCGGCCTGGGCGGTTCGGTGCAGAAACTCAACTATCTGCCGGAAGCACACACCGACTTCATCTTCTCGGTCACCGCCGAAGAACTGGGGTTCGTCGGCACCTGCCTGATCGTGGCGCTGTACGCGCTGCTGGCC
>JBEVKG010000174.1:0-11153 GCA_040509765.1 Xanthomonas sp. | reverse complement strand
GCGGTGCCACCGATCCACGGCAGTTGCGTGTCCACTTCCGCCACCAGCATGGGGCGCGGCAGGCCAAGTGCCTGCACCGCATCCAGCGTGTCCTGGGTGATGTCGTTGTTGCAGGAGAACGACAGCCGGCTGCCGTCGGGCGCGCGCGCCACCTTCTGCACGATCAGGTTCGGCGCGCGCTGCGCCACCGCGTCGGCGGCATGGGTGTAGTTGAGACTGGTGTAGCTGCGCTGCGCCTGGGTCGAGCGCAGCAGCGCGCCGGACTGCATGTAGAACTCTTCGACCTGGATGTGCGCCGGCAACGCATCGCGCTGCATCGCCTGCACGTAGCGCAGGTGCGGGAACTCCTCGCCGAAATGGCGTTGCACGAACGGCCGCGCGAAGCGGCCCTGCAACCCGCGGCCGGGCGCCGGCGGATTCAGCGACAGCGCGGTGTAGATCTGCAGCGGCCGCGTCGGATCGCGTTCGACCCGGTCGTACAGCGCATTGAGCAGGCGGTGCGGTTTGCCCAGGCCCAGCGGCGCGCCCACGCGCAGCGGGCCGGCGATGCGCCGCAGGATCAGGTCGGCAGCGGCGTCGAGGTCGTCGAGATGATCGGTCATCGGCATAGCTTAGAGGGTGTGCCGCCGATTGCAGTGCGTTCGGACATGGCACCGATGCGTCGGAGCGTGGGGCGTGAGCGTCTGCGGCCGTCCGGCGCCGGCCGCGTGTCGGGTGGATCGGCGGTTGCCGTCGCGTCCAGGCGTCATGGCGCCCGCCACGCGGCGTTGGCGTTGGGTGCCTGTGGAGGCGGCGCGCCGGACGTGGAAAGTGCTTGACAGTACGTTTGTTTACCCGTGTAATCGATAAAAATTTACGGGTGTAAACGCAATGTCGATCAGCGATGCGGAAGCCGTGGTCATGGAGGCGCTGTGGGACCGGCACCCGCTCAGCGCCGAGGAGGTGTTCGCCGCCTTGTCCGGCCATGGCGGCTGGGCCGAACCCACGGTCAAGACCCTGCTCAACCGCTTGCTCAACAAGGGCGCGATCCGCGCCGACAAACAAGGCCGCCGCTATCTGTACACGCCCCTATTGCAGCGCGCGCACTGGGTGCAGCAACAGAGCGAAGGCCTGCTCGACCGCCTGTTCGGCGGCCGTATCGCGCCGCTGGTGGCGCACTTCAGCGAGCGCGGCAAGCTCAGCGACGCCGATATCGCCGAACTCAAACGACTGATCCAGGAGCTGGACAATGAGCATTGACGGGATCGTGAGGGACCTCGGGAGTACCGCGCTGGTCGTCAGCGTGGCCATCTTGGCAGTGCTGGCGTTGCGGGTGCCGATGCGGCGCGCGTTCGGTGCCGGCATCGCCTACGCGCTATGGACGGCGGTGCCGCTGGCGTTGCTGGCGGCACTGTTGCCGAGCGGTTGGCGTCCAGCGCTGCCGGCGGGCTTGGCGCTGGACGTGCCGGCGGTGTTGGTTGGCGTGCCACAGGCGCAGACGTCCGTGGGCGACGGCGTGTCGGCGAGCGGACATACCGCGGTCTGGTTGCTGGCATTGTGGCTGGCGGGTGCGCTGGCCTCGGCGGCCCTGCTGTGGCGGCAGCAGCGCCGCTACCGGCGCAGCCTGGGCCGCTTGCGGCCTGGCGAGGACGGCGTGCTGGTCGCCCAGCATGCCTTGCACGGGCCGCTGGTGCTGGGCGCGTGGCGGCCGCAGGTGGTGGTGCCGAGGGACTTCGCCGCGCGCTATCCGCCGCCGCAGGCGCACCTGGTGCTGGCGCACGAGCGCCTGCATATCGCCCGCGGCGACACCCGCAGCAATCTGCTGCTGGCGCTGCTGCGCTGTGTGTACTGGTTCAATCCGCTGCTGCACTGTGCGGCCACGCGCTTCCGCCTGGATCAGGAACTGGCCTGCGATGCCGCGGTCTTGGCACGCCATCCCGGCGCGCGCCGGCACTACGCCGAGGCGATGCTGCAGACCCAGCTGGACGCGCTGGCCTTGCCGGTGGGGTGCCATTGGCAGGCGGGCAGCGTCTTGCGCCAGCGCATCACCCTGTTGCGGCGTCCAGCGGTGCGTGGTTGGCGGCGCATTGCCGGCCTCGCCGCGGTGACGCTGGCTGCGTTGAGTGGGAGCGCGGTGGTGTTGGCGCTTCCCGTCGCTACGCCGGGCGGCGGAATGGCGCGCGGGTCGGTTGCGAGCGAGATGGGCAGCGCGCCGACGCCCACGCCGCAGCCCGGATCGGCCAAGGCGCGGGCGACCACACGGCCCGCCAAGATGATCGACATGACGCCGCCGAAGTATCCCGAAGCCGCAGTGCGTGCAGGCATCTCCGGGAAAGTGATGTTGCTGGTCGAACTCGATGCGCACGGGACACCGAGCGGCGTGCGCGTGCTCGACCATGGCAGCGGCAGCGCGGCGCTGGATGCAGCGGCCGTGTCCGCCGCCTGGAAGTGGCGATTCTCTCCGGCGATCGAACACGGCCGGCCGGTGCCCAGCCGAATGCAGATCCCGGTGGCGTTCGACGTGGAAATGGATCCTGTGGCGGCACCGGCGGGTGTCGCCGAGGCCGCGGATTACCGCTGGTATCGCCTGGGCGAGGGCGCCGGCGATGCAGTGGCGAGCCTGTGCGACAAGGTGTTTCCGGGCACGGGCGGTACCGCTCCGCTGTGCGGCATGGTCCGGACCGTGCGATGAGTGCGCACTGGCGGACGGGCGTGCTGCTCGCGCTGGGCCTGTCCAGCTGCGCCAGCCAGGCGCCACGGGAAGTCCCGCAACCGACCCGGCGGATCGATTCGGTGGACCAGCGCATGCTGGAGACGGGGTTCGGTGCGGCGCCGGGCGCGGCGGCGGTGCAGTCGTATCGGATGCAGCCGCAGCAGGTGTTCCGCATGCCGCAACCGCTGCAGGCGCCAACGCCGCAATTGCCGGCCGATTCGCTGCGGCGCACGCTGGCTCCGACCACGGTGTGCGTGCGGGTGATCCTGTCCGCGCAAGGCGCGGTGGAGCGCAGTGCCCTGTTGAACGATCGCCCGGACTGCAGCGCGGGCGCGCAGCCGGAGATGGCCGATCTGCTGCAGGCGGTGCAGGACGCGGTCGCGCAGTGGCGCTTCGTGCCGGCGGCGATCTGCACCTATGCCGATCCGGCGCAGCGGCCGGCGCAGGACGGGCGCTGCGACGATGCGCAGTCGGTGCAGGAGGTCCCGGTGACGCTGGCCTATGCGTTCACCTTCGAGGTCCGGCAGGGCAAGGCCAGCGTGCAGTCAGGACGCGTCGGCGGCGCGCGCTGAGCGCCGCGATCGGCACGTCCGGCATCCATCGTCCGCCGCCTAGAGCATCTGCGGCTTGAACAGGCGCCGTCGCGAGATCTCCGCGCCGGACAGCATGAAGCGGCCGTCGCCCCGGTAGTGCAGGGTGCGCGGTCGCTTGGGCGAGGCGGCGACATGCGCCTTGATCACCTCCCACACGAACAGGCCATGTTTCCCGATCTGGCTGCCGTCGTGCAGGCGGCATTCGAAGCTGGAATGGCACTCGGCGATCAGTGGCGCCGCCACGTGCGTGGCAGGCATCGCGGTGAGGCCGAAGTGCGCGAACTTGTCCAGGTCCGCGCCGCTGCAATTGCCGATGCCGACCACGGTGTCGACCAGGTCGGCGGTGGGCAGGTTGATCACGCATTGCCGGCTGCGCCGGATCAGGTCGAAGCTGTGGTTGGCGCTGGAGATGCAGCAGGCCAGCAGCGATGGCGAGAACTCCAGCACCATGTGCCAGCCCAGGGTCATGATGTCGCGCTGCTGTTTCCAGGCCGAACTGACCAGCACCACCGGGCCGGGCTCGAGGAAACGGCGGACCTCTTGCGTGGGAAAGTCGAGCTTGCGATAGCGGCGCATGCAGGGCGTGCCGGAGACGGGGAACGCCAGTCTCGCCGGCGGTGGTGAACGCGGCGTCGCGTCAGTCCAGCCGATGCACCGCGTCGGCGATCCGCGCCACTTCCTCGGCCTGGTGGCTGACGTAGAGCATCGGCAGGCGCACTTCGTCGCGCACGCGCTGCAGGTAGGGGATCAGTTCGCTGCGGCGGTCGGCGTCCAGCGCCGACAATGGCTCGTCGAACAGCAGCAGCGCCGGCTGCGACAACAGCGCGCGGCCGATCGCCACGCGCTGCGCTTCGCCGCCGGACAGCGTGTCGGGGCGCCGCCCCAGCAGGGCGCCGATGCCCAGCAGATCGACCACCGCGTCCAGTGCGAAGCGCGCCGGCTGGCCGCGGCCATGGCGGCCGTAGCCGAGATTGCGGCGTACGTCCATGTGCGGGAACAGCCGCGCATCCTGGAACACGTAGCCGATGCCGCGGCGATGCGCGGGCAGGTCGATGCCGGCGGCGCTGTCGTACAGCACCCGGCCATCGATGGCGATGCGTCCGCTGCGCGGCGGCAGCACGCCGGCGATGGCGTTGAGCAGGCTGGTCTTGCCGGCGCCGGACGGACCGACCAAAGCGACCACGCGCGCCTGTTCCTCGATGCGCACGTGACGGGCGAAGCGACCGCGCCGCAGCTGCAGGTCGATGCTCAGCATCGGCGCAGGCTCCGGGCGCACGCGCGGCTCATGCGTCCGTCTCCGCGCCGCGCTGGCGCCGGACCAGCCACTCGGAGGCCAGCAAGGCGCCCAGCGAGATCGCCAGCGCCACCGCCGCCAGCCGCCAGATGCCGGCCTCGGCACCGGGCACCTGCAGCAGGCTGTAGATCGCCGAGGCCAGGGTCTGGGTCTGGCCCGGGATGTTGGAGACGAAGGTGATGGTGGCGCCGAACTCGCCCAGCGCCTTGGCGAAGCCGAGCACGCCGCCGGCGACCACGCCCGGCCACGCTAGCGGCAGGGTGATGGTGAAGAACACCCGCCATGGGCCGGCGCCGAGCGTGGCGGCGGCCGCCTCCAGGCGGCGGTCGGTGGATTCCAGGGCCAGGCGGATCGCCCGCACCATCAGCGGAAAGCCCATCACCGCGCTGGCCAGCGCCGCACCGGTCCAGCGGAATGCGAACTGCACGCCGAGATGCTCGAACAGCCATCCGCCGATCGGGCCCTGCAGGCCGAACAACTGCAACAGCGCATAGCCGGTGACGATCGGCGGCATCACCAGCGGCAGGTGCAGCAGTGCATCCAGCAAGGCCTTGCCGAAGAAGCGGCGCCGCGCCAGCAGCCAGCCGCAGGCCACCGCGAACGGCAGGCTGGCCAGGGCCGCGACCAGCGCGACCTTGACGCTCAGTGCGATCGCGCTCAGTTCCTGCGCGGTGAAGTCGAACAACGCCAGGCCTCAGCGGGCGAGCGAGAAACCGTGGCGACGGAAGATCGCCTGCGCCGGTGGCGTGCCCAGCCAGCGCACGAAATCGGCGGCGGCCTTGCCTTGCGCACTCGCCCGCAGCGGCGCCGCCGGATACACGATCGGTGCGTGGCTGTCGGCGGGGAAGGTCGCCACCACCCGCACCTTCGGCTCGGCCTGGGCGTCGGAACCGTAGACGATGCCCAGCGGCGCCTCGCCGCGCGCCACCAGCATCAGCGCGCTGCGCACGCTCTCGCTTTCGGCCAGGCGCGGCTGCACGCTGTTCCACTGGCCCAGCGCCTGCAGTGCGGCGCGCGCGTACTTGCCGGCGGGCACGCTGGCGGTCTGGCCGACCGCCAGCCGCCCCTGCGCACCGAGCGCGGCGAGCAGCGCGCCGGGCTTGCGCAGATCGACCTTGGCGCTGCTGGAGGCCGGCGCGATCAGCACCAGGGTGTTGCCGAGCAGGTTGCGGCGCAGCGCTGGATCGATCAGGTTGCGCTGCTGCAGATAGTCCATCCATTCCTGATCGGCGGACACGAACACGTCCGCCGGTGCGCCCTGTTCCACCTGCCGGGCCAGCGTGGAGCTGGCGGCGTAGGACACCTGCACGGGGGTGCCGTGCGCGCGCTGGTAGGCGCTGGCGGCCTCGTCCAGCGATTCCTTGAGGCTGGCGGCGGCGAACACGGTCAGCGGCGTCTGCGCCGAGACCGGCGCGATCGCGGTGGCGACGATCAGCGTGCACAGGCACAGCAGGCGGCGCAGTGGTCGGGTCATGGGTCACTCCGGCGGTGGCGGGGGATGCGATGCGGCAGGGGGGAGCGCACCACCGCAGTGGCAGGCGCAGATCCGCATCCTAGCGCGCTGCCGCGACGCTGCGCGCGACCAGCCCGCTCAGGCGCTCGGCGGCGCCAGATCGTCGGTGCGGCCGGCCTGGATGTTGGCGCGCACCGACGGCTGCATCAACCGCGGCTCGGCCAGCGTCGCATCGCGCGCCTGACGCAAGGCCACGAAGGCCGCTTCGTCGATGCCGTCGCGCACGTGGATGTTGGCGCGGCGTTGTTCGCCGATGCTGGTCTGGCAGGCGACCGCGCGCCCGCCGGCGCCGTAGTCGTGGCAGACGAACACGCGGGTCGCCTCCGGCAGCGCATACAGCCGCTGGATCGAGCGATACAGCGTGGCCGCGTCGCCGCCGGGGAAATCGCAGCGCGCGGTGCCGCTGTCGGGCATGAACAGCGAATCGCCCGGGAACAGCGCATCGCCGATCAGATAGGCGACGCTGTCGCCGGTGTGGCCGGGCACCGCGATCACCTGCGCCTGCAGCCCGCCGATCGCGAAGCGCTCGCCATCGGCGAACAAGTGATCGAAGCCGCAGCGCGCCTGCGCCTGCGCATCCAGGCCGAACTGCGGCGCGAAACGGGCGCGGACCTCGCGGATGCCGTCGCCGATCGCCAGCCGCGCCTGCGGCCAGCGCTGCTTGAACCACTGCGCGGCGGACACGTGGTCGGCGTGGGCGTGGGTCTCGAGGATCCAGCGCAAGTGCAGTCCACGTGCGCCAAGGCAATCGGCCAGCGCCTGTGCCGGCGCCGCGTCCAGCGCACCGGCCTGCGGGTCGTAGCCCACCACCGGGTCGATCACCGCGGCGTCGTGGCCATCCTCGACCACGTAGCTCCAGGTGCCGGAACCGGCGTGGTGGAAGGGATGGACGTGCGGACGCTGGCTCATCGATCGCTCCTGGTGGTGGCGGGCGGCGCGGCGCTGCAGTAGATGCCGTGCAGCACCTCGAGGATGCGCTGCACCGGGCCGGGCACCAGCGAATAATAGATGGTCTGGCCGTCGCGGCGGGTCTGCACCAGTCCATCCTCGCGCAACAGCGCCAGGTGTTGCGACAGCGCCGACTGGCTCAGATCCACGCGCGCGTTGAGTTCGCCGACCGATTGTTCGCGTTCGGTGAGCAGGCACAACAGCAGCAGCCGCTTCTCGTTGCCGAGCCGCTTCAGCAGGCGCGCGGCTTCGCCGGCGTGCGCGCCGACCGCGGCGGCATCCGGCGCGTACGCCTGGGAGCGCAGCATCTAGTCGAAATCGACCGGGCCGCCGGACGCGGTCCAGCCGAGGAAGCCACCGGTCAGCGAACGTACCGCGGTGTAGCCCAGGTGCTGCAGGCTCAGCGCCGCCAGCGTGGAGCGGCCGCCGCTGGCGCAGTACAGCAGGATCGGCTGGTCGCGTCGCGCCAGCGCCGGATCGGCGTCCAGACGGAATTCCAGGATGCCGCGCGGGATGTTGATGGCCTTGGGCAGATGGCCCATGGCGAACTCGCCGGGTTCGCGCACGTCGATGATCCATTCGCCGGGCAGCGGCGTGGCAGCGGCATCGGCGTGGACAGGGGTTTCGTGGATCTGCGCGCGCGCGCGATCGACCAGGGCTTGGGCGGAGGAGGCGGGCATGGGAGCGCTCGAAAGGAAATGATGCAGTGCATCATATCAGCCGGCGCTAATATGCGCGCAGACCGAGACAGGGTGCGGACAGCGCCGCGTCACGTTCGTCGCGATGCACTCCGTCACGGGTGGCGCAGACGGGACGTCCACATGGCCTTGCCGGCTGGCGCGTAGATTCGGTCCAATCCCTGTCGTGGAGTGCCACCATGCCCATCGGCGATCCGATCCGCGTCACCCTGGAGCAGGACACGGACTTCGCGTTCCGCATCCGCTTCGACGAAACCGCGCTGGAGTCCTGGCTGAGCGACGAAACCGCGCCGCTGGGCCAGGAGCGCGGCCCCAATCCCACGCGCATCCTGCTCGCCAGTCTCGCCAACTGCCTGGCGGCGAGCCTGTTGTTCGCGATGCGCAAGTACAAGAACGATCCGGCCGGCGTGGTCGCGCACATCACCGCCACGCCGATGCGTAATCCCGATGGCTTCTGGCGCATTCCCCAGGCGTCGGTGGAGCTGCAGTTGCCCGGCGCCAACCAGGACTACGCGCAACTGGAACGGATCCTGGCCCAGTTCGAGCAGTTCTGCGTGGTGACCCAGAGCGTGCGCCAGGGCATCGACGTGCAGGTCACGGTCAAGGACGCGCAGGGCATCGTGCTGCTCGGCGACAAGAGCATCGAGGCCGGGGCGTGAGCGAGCCGCTGCATGTCGCCTGCCCGCATTGCGCTGCGCTCAACCGCGTGCCCGGCGAGAGGCTGGCAGCGTCCCCGCAATGCGGACGCTGCCATCGCGCCTTGTTCGAGGCCGCGCCGGTGGCGCTGACCGCGGACAGCTTCGCCGCGCATGCCGAACGCAGCGACCTGCCGCTGCTGGTCGACGTCTGGGCGCCGTGGTGCGGTCCGTGCCGGACCATGGCCCCGCACTTCGCCGCCGCGGCGGCGCAGCTCGAGCCGCAGTTGCGCCTGGGCAAGCTGGACAGCGATGCGCAGCCGGCGTTGGCCGGCCGCTTTGGCATCCGCAGCATCCCGACGCTGATTCTGCTGCGCCAGGGCCGCGAACTCGGCCGACACAGCGGCGCCATCGGCACGGCCGAGATCGTGCGCTGGACGCGGGCGCAGCTGGGTGTGGCGTGAGTGTTCTTGTAGGAGCGGCTTCAGCCACGACGGGCTTTCCCAGGCAAGCCCAGCGCGGCCGAGACCGCTCCTGCACTCTGCGCCGAGCTTACCTGCCCAGCGCAGCGTTCAGCGTGGCCGCCAGGTCGGCACCGGCCTGGCGCACTTGCGCCTCGGCGACCGGGCGCCAGGTCGTCACGTAATCGGCCGGCAGCTTGGCGCTGGGCGGATAGAAGCCCGGGCGCAGCATGATCCTGCAGGACGCCTCGGCCCAGGCGGCGGCTGGCGGCGGCAATGCGGGGCCGGCCGGCGATGGCGCCGGCAACGGCTGCTTTTCCAGCTCGGCCAGGTAGGCCTGCTCGTCCAGCCCACGGCTGCGCAGCAGGCCGCTGTCCCACAGTGCGTGCAGATTGGTGCCCTTGCCGTCGAACTGGATCTGCACCGTGTTGGCGCCCTTGTCGCGGGCGTAGCCGGCATGCAGCGGCTGCTGCACATCGCCGGCGAAATGCACGACGAACTTCAGCGCCTGCGCGCGCGCGGCCTGCGGCTGGCTGCGGTCGGCAAGGATCGCGGCCTGGCGGCGCAGCGCCTCGACCGCGCAGTTGCCGTCCGGGCAGTCGCGGGTCTGTTCGTAGTGGCAGTCGTTCTCGGCCAGGTTGACGTAATGCCAGCGCGCACTGCGCTTGCCCAGCTCGGGATCGTGCTCGCGGATCTGGTCGGCCCAGTTGGCCACGCCGGCCAGGGTCGGTTCGGGTTCTCCCTGTAGCAGGGTCTGGACCTGGGCGCGGGCGTTTGGGGTGAGCTGCGTGTCGGCGAGATCGGCGACCAGGCGGTGGCCCAGCGGACCCCAGGCGAAGGCGGCGGACGGTGCGGCGGCGAGGGCCGCGGCGAGCGCAGTGCAAACGAGGGAAGAGGTTTTCATGCGCCGATTCTAGCCGGCGACGACGACGCGGCCATGACCGCTGCCGGGTCCGTTGCGTTGCCGCTCAGTGTGGCGACAGCGCTGCGCCGCGTTGTCGCCGACCGCTCCAGGCCGCATCCGTGGACGCGGCCCGATGCGCTGACTCAGAAGTACATCAGGTAGGCGACGCCGTAGCTGACCGGATCGAGCTTGGCCTTGCCGAGCGTGCTGCCATCGACCTCCACGTCGCTGCGCATGCCGGTCCAGCGCGCATCCACGCGGATCGCGCTGCGCTCGCCGACGGCGAAATCCACGCCCGTATGCAGTGCCGGGCCGACGCTGTCCTTGAACTTCACGTCATTGGACGAAAACGCGCCCTTGCCGTCGCTGCCGAGGAAGGCGGTGTAGTTGACGCCGACGCCGACGAACGGGGAGATGTCGCCGTTGCCGTTGAAGTGGTACTGCAGCGAGATGGTGGGCGACAGCATCCAGGCGCTGCCGATGTCGCCGCCGCGGTCCACGCCGATCTTCTGCTGGCCGACCAGGCCCTGGATCTCCACGCCGAGGTTGCCGCGGAAGAAGTATTCGTAACTGAACGACACGGCCGGCGCGGTGTCGGCGTCGAAGCGCTGGTCGCTGCCGCGCAGCGTGCCGTTGGAGCCGCCCGGCACCATGCCGTGCAGGCCGTAGCTGGTGGTGAAATGGCCGGCCGACTGCGCCGCGGCGGGCAGGGCGATGCTGGCGAGGGCGGCGACGGCAAGGCGACGGAACAGGCGTGGCGGCATGGGAGACCCCGGTGGACGACGAGTGGGCGGATGCGAATCCCGTGTCGGCCCGGCGGGCGCCGATCCACATCCGTGTGGCGCGTAGTCTGCCAGAGAAGCGCGGCGGACGCGCTGCGATCCTGCGGTGCTGCGTGCGCGGCACGCGGCGTCGCCGTGGTACGGACATGCCCCTGATGGCGCCGCTGTGGCGCCGTCGCGCGTTGCGGCGGCGCCGGTGCCCGCCTCAGAACTTCATTACGTAGGCCAGGCCGTACACCAGCGGGTCGATATGTGCGGTGCCCAGGTCGCTGCCGTTGACCTTGACCTTGCTGTCGATGTCGATCCAGCGCATATCCACGCGCAGTGCGGACTTGTCGGTGAGCGCGATGTCCACGCCGGCGTGCGCGGCCAGGCCCCAGGAGTCGTCCAGCTTGAGCTTGCTGCCGGCCAGGGCGCCGGTGGTCTTCTCGCTGAAGAAGGTGGTGTAGTTGATACCGGCGCCGACGAAGGGCGACACCTTGCCGGCGCTGTTGAAGTGGTACTGCAGCGACACCACCGGCGGCAGGTGCTTGGTCTCGCCGACCTTGCCGACGCCGGCGATGCTGATTTCGTGCTTGAACGGCAGCGCGGCCAGGACTTCGATGCCGAGGTTGTCGGCGATGAAGTACTCGA
>JBEVKG010000173.1:0-18493 GCA_040509765.1 Xanthomonas sp. | reverse complement strand
CTTCATGCGTACCGTCCATCCGCACCCGAGCCTGCTGGCACTGGCGCTCGCGTCCATCCTCGGCGGCGCCACCGCCGTCCACGCCGAGGACGCCCCGGCGCCGCCGGCCGACGCCACCACCACGCTGGACCAGATCGTGGTCACCGGCACGCCGCAGGGCCAGTCGCAGAAGGACGCACCATTCGCGATCAGCGTGGTGTCCAAGGAACGCCTGGAGCGCAGCACCCCGAGCAGCAGCGTGGACATGCTGCGCGCCGTCCCCGGCTTCTCCGCCGAGCCCTCCGGCGGCCAGGGCGGCGGCCAGAACCTGTACGTGCGCGGCCTGCCGGCCGGCGGCTGGTATTACGTGCAGTACCAGGAAGACGGCCTGAGCCTGTTCGACGAGCCGCAGGAAAGCTTCTTCAACGTCGACACGCTGTTCTCGCTGGACATGATGACCGAGCGCCTGGAAGTGGTGCGCGGCGGCACCTCGCCGCTGTTCGCGACCAACGCGCCGGGCGGCACGGTCAACGCCATCACCCGCCACGGCACCGCCACCCCGGAGGGCGCGGTGCGCATGACCGTCGGCAGCGACGGCCTGCGCCGCGAGGACGCCTACAGTGCCGGCCCGCTCAGCGAGAACGTGCTGTACAGCATCGGCGGCTACCAGCGCAGCGACGACGGCCTGCGCCGCACCGGCTACACCGCCGACCAGGGCGGCCAGTTGCGCGGCAACCTGACCTTCCTGATGGGCGACGCGGTCCTCGACGTCGACGCCAAGTACCTGAACGACCGCACCGCCTTCTACAACCCGATCCCGCTGGCCGATCCGCGCAACCCGTCGCAATCGCTGTCGGCGCTGATCGACCCGCTGGACGGCACGCTGCTGTCCAACGACCTGCGCCACACCACCGCGCTGAGCTTCGACGGCAACGGCCCGCTGGCGCGCAACCTGGATCTGGCCGACGGCATCCACAGCAAGGTCAAGCAGCTCGGCACGCATCTGGAATGGGATCTGGGCGACGGCCTGACCCTCAACAACCGCATGCGCTTCGTCGATGCGCAGGTGGACTACACCGCGCTGTTCTCCGGCGCCGCGCCCTACGACGCCGGTGCCTACCTCGGCACGCAACTCGGCCGCGCGCGCAGCGGCTTCGGCACGCGGGTGGCGCGGGTCGGCTACGTCACCACCCACACCGGCGCCGCCTACGATCCGGCCGCGGCCGACGGCCTGGTGCTGGAGAGCGGCCTGTGGAATGCGCGCACCCGGTTGCGCACCCTGTCCGACGACCTGCGCCTGAGCAAGGCGTTCGACGACACGGCGCTGGGCCAGCACACGCTCACCGCCGGCCTCGACGTGCAGCACTTCGAATATCGCCAGGACCGGCTGCAGAACACGGTGCTGACCACGCTGCAGAACAACGCCCAGCGCCTGGACGTGCTGGCCTACGACGCCGCCGGCAACGTGGTGGGTTCGGTCACCCAGAACGGCTTCGTGCGCTACGGCAACGGCGTCACCAGCGGCTTCGCCAACGGCACCTACCTGTCGCCGTACCTGTGGGATTCGGTGCGCGTCGGCCGCCTCGGCCTGGATGCCGGCGTGCGCCACACCCGCTACAACGCCAGCGGCGGCGTGTACGCCAACACCACGCGCAATCTCGGCGATCCGACCACGCTGGCCGACGACAACGTCGGCGGGCTCAGCGGTGCGTTCAGCCCGCGCACCGATCACCGCGATGCCACGCAGTGGACGCTGGGCGCCGAGTTCGCGCTGACCCCGCAGTTGCAGACCTTCGCCCGCTACACAAAGTCGCAGCGCCTGCCGCGGCTGCAGAACGTCTACCAGACCCAGAACGCGGACGTCACCGCCATCGACCAGGCCGAGGCCGGCCTGCGCGGCAGCTTCGGCGACACCTTCAGCTTCTCCACGGTCGGCTTCTGGAGCCGCTTCAACGATCTCTCGATCAGCGCCATCGTGCTCGACGGCACCGGCGCGGTGCAGAGCCTGGCGCTGGTCGGCAAGACCCGCACGGTCGGCCTGGAATCGGAGTTCACCTGGCGGCCGTCGCCGCTGTTCGGCATCACCGGCTCGGCCACGCTGCAGGATCCGCAGACGCGCGGGCTGAGCAACGCGACCACCGGCCTCAGCTACGGCGACCTGGACGGCAAGCAGATCTCGCGCATCCCGAAGTTCATGGCGTCGATCAGCCCGACCCTGTACTTCGACCTCGACGGCCGACCGCTGGAACTGTCGGCCACCGCCTATCGCATGGGCCAGCGCTACGTCGACTACACCAACGCCACCGCCCTGCCCGCCTACACCACCTACGACCTGGGCCTGTTCGCGCGGCTGAGCGACCACCTGGAACTGCAACTGCACGCGGCCAACGTCAGCAACGCGCTCGGCCTGACCGAAGGCAATGCGCGCCTGGACACGCTGTCCGGCCAGGGCACCGCCGACGCGATCTACGCACGGCCGATCTTCGGCCGCAACTACAACGCGTCGCTGACCTGGAGGTGGTGAGCATGCGCTGCCGGAGACTGCTGATGAGCGCCGCGCTGTCGCTGCCGATGCTGGCCCTGGCGGCCACGCCGAGCCTGCCCGAGCGCCTGCGCGACCCGCATGGGCCGGCGCTGGTGGTGTCGCACCGCGCCTGCTGGAAGTTCGCATCGGAGAACACCCTGGACGGCATCGCCGCATGCATCGCGCGCGGCGTGGACATGGTGGAGATCGACGTGCGCACCACCCGCGACGGCGCGCTGGTGCTGATGCACGACGCCACCGTGGACCGCACCACCGACGGGCACGGCGCCGTTGCCGATCTGGACGCCGCGCAGATCGCCGCGCTGCGCGTGCGCAGCCAGGGCGGCGGACGCCACAGCCCCCTCACCGCGCGGCATCCGCCGACGCTGGCGCAGGCGCTGGCCGCGGCGCGCGGCAAGGTGCTGGTGAACCTGGACATCAAGGCCGCGGCACTGGACCAGGTGATCGACGCGGTGGAGGCCGCCGGCGCGCAGCGCGACGTGCTGCTCAACGTGCCGCTGGACGTACCGGATGCGGTGCTGCAGCGCGCGCGCAAGGCCGACATCGCCGTGCAGGCGTTGTACCTGCAGCGCGATTCGGCGCTGCCGCCCGAGCAGGCCTTGCGTCGCGCCGCACGCTTGCAGCCGGCGGTGGTGCAACTGATGTTCGACGACCCGCTGGTACTGGACATCGCGCAACGCACGCTGGCACCGCACGCGCGGCTGTTCGTCAACACCATGACCAACGACATCGCCAGCGGCAAGCCGATGCGGCTGTCCGCGAACTACACCGATCAGCGTGCGCTGCGCGATCCGGCCGCGGTCTGGGGCGGGTTGCGCCAACACGGTGTCAGCATGATCCAGACCGACGAACCGTTGGCATTGCAACGCTACCTGCACGGCACGGACACGCCACGGTAGCCGCCCTCGTTCCCAATCCAGACGACGTCGCGCGATGGCCACGCGCGGCGGCGTCTGGAGTCCGGTTTCAGACGGGCGGCATGCTACGCCAGCACGATGCCCGTCGCTTCGAGCACTGCACTGCAGAGGACACCGCCCATGCGGATGTCGGCTGCGGTGCGTTGCGCTTGCTTCACTTCATTCCATCAACCCCAGAACGGAAGAGAGAGCACATGAAACTGCCCAAGAAACCCGCCAAGGTTCTCGCCCTGGCGCTGGCCTGCACGTCGCTGGCCGCGCTGTCCGGCATCGCGTCGGCCGCCAACAACTGGAATCCCCAGCACATCCTCAACGCGATGAAGGGCCCGTACCAGGGCAACCGCGCCGATGTCGCGGTGATCGCGCACCGCGGCGTGGTCAGCAATGGCTGCCCGGAGAACTCCACCTGCTCGATCCTCAGCACCTACAACAACAACATCGAGGCGATCGAACTCGACGTCAAGCAGACCTCCGACGGCATCCTCTGGCTGTTCCACGACCAGAACGCTGGGCGCGTGGTCGACCACGATCCGCCGTTCAACATCTTCCAGAACGCCAGCAATCCTTCCGGCTGGGATCCCGACCTGCGCACCATGACCAGTCACGATCTGGTCAACGAAAAGCTGCGCGACAAGAACTTCGCCAGGACCAACTATCGGCCGGCTTCGTTGGCCGACGGCCTCAACGCGGTGGTCAGCAACGCCAACCACATGGTGGTGGTGCTGGACCTGAAGACCCTGGACGCGGTCTCGCGTGCCGCCGATCAGGTGCATGCGTTCCGCATGGACAACCAGGTGGTGCTGAAATTCAGCGCCTCGCTGCTGGCGCGCAATCCCAGCGATATCACCCGCTACACCAAGGGTGTGGCGTTCGCGCCGACCGTCTACGCCGGCGACATGGACAACCTCGCCGACGGCGGCTACCTGGGCCTGTGCGGGACGATCAGCCCCAACACGCCGTTCTGCCGGGTCAACGCCTGGATCACCCAGGTGCGTGGCCAGAACGGCTTCGCCTGGCTGGAGATCGGCAACAAGCAGCCGCGCCGCGGCGACCCGACCGCCGAGCTGCTGGCCGACAACCAGGCGCAGAAGCGCGCGATCGGCGCGTTCTCGCCGGTGCCGGAGTACCGCCTGAGCAGCCATGACGGCCAGCACTACGTGCGCAGCAACGGCACCTGCTGCGCGTCGCTCGACGACTACCTGACGCGCACCAAGTACTTCGGCAACGAGACAGCCGACGACCGTCCGGATTTCCGCGGCCAGGTCACCGCCGGCTTCACCAGCATCATCACCGACGACCCGCTCAGCGTGATCCGCGCCAACGTGCCGCGCGATACCACGCGCTACAACTGACCAGCGCATGGTCGCGCCGGGGAGTGCGCTCCCCGGCACTGCACGGCGCCCCCGCGCCGTGCAGCACGCCCTACGCTTTCAGGAGTTCCCCATGCGTTCCGCCCCACGTCCCCGCCATCTGCTTCTCGCGCTGCTGGTCGCCGGCGCGTGCGTGCCGCTGCTGCAACGCGCGGCCACCGCACACGGCGCACAGGCTGCAGCGCCTCCCTCTCTCGCGACGCACCCGCACGCCGAGTCGGCGAGCGCGCAGACGCCGCCGCCCACGCCGTCCGTGGCCACGCGCGACGGCGCCATGCCCGGGCCGCCCGCAAGCGCGGTACTGGCCGCGGCGCAGGCGCTGCCGGCCGATTTCCAGGCCGATGTGCTGCTGCGCCTTGCCGCCTCCGCCGACCTGCCGACCGATGGCGGCGGCGACCGTGCCGCCGCCGCGCAACGCGTGACGCAACAGGCCGCGGCACTCGCCGAGCGCGCGCAACGGCGCATGCCCGGCCTGGCCCGCGTCGGCAGCGTCGACGAAGAGCGCGACAACGAATTGGCCGCGCTGCGCACCGCTGGACTGGACCGGCTGACGCTGCAGACACGCGCCGCACAGCACGTCGCGCCGGCACAGGCGCAGGCCCTGCTCGCGACGCTGCCGACGCCGCAACCGGGCAGCTGCGATGCGGCCTATCTCGACGACCCCAGCCCGACCTATGCGTTGGCTACCGCGTTGCAGCCAGCGCAACCGACCGCGCGCGCCAGCGCGCTCGCCGCACGCGCGGACGCGGCGCAACACGAAACCGACACCGCGCCGGCGCTGAAGATGGCGCTTGCCGCGGCGCCACTGGACAGCGCGGGACAGGCACAGCTCGCCGACAGCCTGGCGCGCATGTTCGAGCGCATCCGCGGCGACGATGCCGGCTTTACCGCCACCGAGCTGGGCGTCGCCAGCGACCTGCCCCTGCTACTGCAACAGGTGTCCGATCCCGCGCTGCGCGAGCGGCTGCACGGCGCCTATCGCGGCTACGTCGCCGCGCACCTGGCGCAGACCCGCTGTGCGTCCAGCGTGCTCGGCAACCACTGGCTGCTGGAGCAGCGCTTCGTCGCCGAACTGCCGGCCGACCGCATCGCGCCGGCGCCGCCGGTTCCCGCGCAGTCGATCGACGCCGATGCGATCTCGCTGATCCGCCAGGCGGGCTTCAACATCCGCACGCAGTTGCTGGATCCCGCCGCCAGCGCGGGCGATCCCGCGATCGAAAAAGCGTCGATGGAGTTTCTCGACCAGCTCGATCACGGCGTGCTGCAGCAGACCGCGGCGGGCGACGACAGCGGCCGCGTGCAACGCGCGCGCCTGCGCGAACTGCTGCGCTATCTCGAGTACGCGCCGGCCGGCGCGGCGCGCGACCGTGGCATGGGCCTGCTCGCCACGTTGCTGAGCGGCCCGTACTACGCACGCGATCACGACACCTGGTTCGGCGATCTGCGCGTGCTCGCCGATCAGGCGCAGCGTTGGCCGGATCGCGATCAACGCTTGGGGCAACTGGCCGGACATGCCGATCCGGTGGTCAAGGTCTACGCCATGTTGATGCAGCGCAAGCAATTTCCCTGAGCCGCGCGCGCCGCGTCGCGGCGCTGTCCATGCCGTCGTGCGGCCAGGCGCGACGGCATCTCCGCACAGCGAGATGTGAACCCTGTCAACACTCGGGGTTCAGTTGCGATTCGGGAACCGGCCCCTATCGTTCGCGCCTCTTCTCGATCCGCCCATCTTGGCGGATCCGCCGGACTTCAGATTGCCGGCACCCGGGCGGCCCGTGACAGGCCGCCTCCCCATGACGCCAAGCCGCATCGCTTGCCGCGCCATCCCGGCGCAGCGCCACGACGACGGCCCAGACGGAGCAAGGAGTACGATGAAACTGGCCTGGATTCTCTGGCTCTCGCAATTGTTGCCGCAACCCGCTGCCGATTCGCTTTGCCGCAGCACCACCGTTTACCTGGAAGCCCGCGACCAGACCCTTCGCGGCCAGCAGGCCGTGGCCGAGGTCGCCCTGCGCCGCCTGGACAGCGGCCTGTGGGGCGATTCGATGTGCCAGGTGGTCACCGCGCGCAAGCAGTTCGCGCCGGGCCTGGTGAAACCGGGCACCGAACTGAAGAACGACGACGCCTGGGCCGACGCGGTCAAGGTCGCCTTCGCCGCCGAACGCAACTGGGCGCTGCCGCAGGGCCAGCGCAAGGAGATCGTGCCCGGCGCCAGCCACTTCGCCGCGCATGCCATCGCCAGCCCGAGTTGGCGCAACGCCTACCAGGTCGCGACCATCGGCGACCACACGTTCTATCGCGTGCAGAAGCTGCGTCCGCGCAACGCATCCTAGTCGGTCGCCGCGCAATCCCATCCTGACGCAGGCCCTGCGCGCCGCTCACGGCGCGTCTTCATCGCCAAGCGCACCGCGCAGCGGGTACGCTCTGCCGTCCTGACCGATGCGGAGCCGCCTGCCATGAAACTCTATTCCAAGCCCGGCGCCTGTTCGCTGGCCGATCACATCGCGCTGCGCTGGGCCGGCTTGCCGTTCGAACTGAAGCTGCTCGATGCCGCGGCGATGAAGGCGCCCGCCTATCTGGCGATCAATCCCGCCGGCGCGGTGCCCGCGCTGCAGATGGACGACTGGGTGCTGACCCAGAACTCGGCGATCCTCAACTACATCGCCGAGCTGGCGCCCGATGCGCAACTGGCCGGCGACGGCAGCCCGCGCGGCCGCGCCGAGGTGCAGCGCTGGCTGGCCTTCCTCAACGCCGATCTGCATCCGGCGTTTCATCCGCTATTCGGCAGCACCCGCTATCTCGACGATGCCGCGGTGATCGCGCGCACCCAGGAACACGCGCGCGAGCGCGTGCGCACGCTGTACACGCGCGTGGATGCCGCACTGGAACAGCAGACCTGGCTGGGCGGGGAGCGCCGTTCGATCGCCGACGCCTACCTGTTCGTGACCCTGCGTTGGGCGCGCGCGCAGCAGATCGCGCTCGGCGCCAATCTGCAGCTGCACTTCGAACGCATGTCCGCCGATCCGCAGGTGCAGGCGGCGCTGCAGGCCGAAGGCCTCAGCTGAGCGGCGCTGCGAACGCCGGCGCGTGTGCGCCGGCGTCGCGCGTGACAGGTCAACCGCGCAAGGCGCGGCGAATCTCCTCCAGCGCGCCGGGATCGTCCAGCGTCGACAGATCGCCGGGATCGCGCTGCTCGGCCAGCGCCTGCAGCGAGCGCCGCAGCAGCTTGCCCGAGCGCGTCTTCGGCAGTGCCTGCACCAGATACACCTGCGCCGGCCGCGCCACCGCGCCGAGCCGCTGCACCACGCATTGGCGCAGCTCTTCCGCAACTGCAGCGGCATCGGGCGCGGCCTGCTTCAGCGTCGCGAACACCACCGGCACCTGCCCCTTCAATTCGTCGTGCATGCCGATCACCGCGACTTCGGCCACATCGGCGTGGCCGGCGATGGCTTCCTCGATCTCGCGCGTGCCCAGGCGATGTCCGGCGACGTTGATCACGTCGTCGGTGCGGCCGAGGATGAAGGTGTAGCCGTCCTCGTCGCGGATCGCCCAGTCCAGCGAGCTGTACAGCAGCGTGTCGAAGTGGCTGAAGTAGCTGCGCAGGAAACGCGCATCGTCGTTCCACACCGTGGTCATGCAGCCCGGCGGCAACGGCGGTTCGATCACCAGCACACCCTTGCGCCCGTCCGGCACCTCGGCGCCGTGCTCGTCGACGATACGTGTGCGATAGCCGAGGTTGGGAAAGCCCGGCGAGCCCGGTTTCACCGGCCGCAGTTCGACGCCCGGCAACAGGGTCAGCACCGGCCAGCCGGTTTCGGTCTGCCAGTAGTTGTCGATCACCGGCTTGCCCAGCGCTTCGCCGATCCACAGCGCGGTCGGCTCGTCCAGCGGCTCGCCGGCCAGGAACAGATAGCGCAACGCGCTCAGGTCGCGCTCGCGCAGGTAGCGCGCCGGATGCTTCTTCAACACGCGGATCGCGGTCGGCGAGGAGAACATCGTGCGCACCCGGTACTTCTCGCACAGCGCCCACCACACGCCCGGATCCGGCTGCACCGGCAGGCCTTCGTACAGCAGCGAGGTCGCACCGACGATCAGCGGGCCGTACACGTTGTACGAATGCCCCACCGCCCAGCCCACGTCGGAAGTGGAGAACATGGCCTGCCCGGGGCCGCAGTCGAACACCGTGCGCATCGACAGCGCCAGCGCCACCGCATACCCGCCGACATCGCGCTGCACGCCCTTGGGCTTGCCGGTGGTGCCGGAGGTGTACAGCAGGTAGCTGGGCTCGTTGGATTCCAGCCACACCACCGGCACCTGCGCATCGCCGACCTCGGCGCGCAGCTCGGCATAGTCGACGTCGCGCCCGGGCACGCGCGGCAGCGCCGGATCCAGTCCACGCGAGACGATCAGCACGCGCGGCGGCGGCGCGCTGGCCTCCGCGCACGCGGCATCGACCAGCGGCTTGTAGGGGATGCGCTTACCGCCGCGGCTGCCGGCGTCGGCGGCGATCAGCAGCTTGGGCCGCGCATCGTCGATGCGCAGCGCCAGGTTGTGCGCGGCGAAGCCGCCGAACACCACCGAGTGCACCGCGCCGATGCGCGCGCAGGCCAGCATCGCGTACACCGCCTCGGCCATGTTCGGCATGTAGATGACCACGCGGTCGCCGCGCTGCACGTCCAGCCGCTGCAGTACCGCGGCGAAGGCGTTGACCTCGCGGTGCAGCTGCGCATAGGTGATCTCCTGGGTCTGCCCGGTTTCGCTGGACACAGCGACCAGCGCCAGCTGCGTGGCGCGCGCGGGCAGATGCCGGTCGACCGCGTTGTGGCACAGATTGGTCAGACCGCCGACGAACCAGCGCCGGAACGGCGGCGTGTCGTATTCCAGGATCGCCTGGGGCGGCCGCTCCCAGTGGATCGCCTGGGCCTGCTCGGCCCAGAACGCTTCGGGCCGCTCGATCGAACGTCGGTACAGCGTCGCGTAGTCCATGCCGCCCCTCCCAAGGCCGGTGCACCGGCTCCGAGCATAGTCCTTCGGCGGGGAGGGCGTCGTTCCGACCTTGGTCGAAGGGGCATGGGCAGCCGAAAGGAACTTGAACGTAGAGCGGACAAAGAGGGATTCGAACGTTGAAGCCAGCTTGCTGGCTCTATGCCAACCACTCTTCAGCGTCGGCCGCACGCCTCCACCTGGATGTCAGGACGAATAGCGCCCAAAAAAGAGCCGCAATCCCAGGTCTCTCTAGAACGATCCGATCCAGGGATCAAGACGCGCTGCGAAGAACGCTGGCCTGATGATCGCGCACAACTACGCGTGGCACCCAGAAGGAAAGCATTAAAGCTTTGGATCATCTATCTCGATGACCCCATAGCTTTGACGCGCTCCTCTGGCAATGCGGCAGCGGACAACCACATCATCTCCATGGACACGCAGGCGACCATCAACATAAAGAACGTCGACGCTGTCATGGTAGGAAGCGGACCACTGATAGGGCGTCATGTTCCTGGCGATGTAACGGGATTCGGCCTCCGCCTTGCACCAAGGCACAAGCTCAGAGGCTTGGGTGATGGTGGGTTCCCTGTACGCAACCCGGTCTCCAGCCTGAGACTCACCGGCAAACGATGACGCCACCGCAATTGCCAAAACTGCTACATGCTTCATGCAGCCTCCTGTTGATCGTGTATGCGGATTGAGACGCGCCACCGGCAGCGTTGACCTTCCCAGGCAGTCAGGCGTGCTCATCGGCCGAACGCAGCAGCATCAGATTCAGGCAGTCTTCCGACTCGAGCACCCATCCTGCGGTCGGCGTGTCGATCATGATGCCTTCGCCGAACTCCGACCGAAACCACGCTCTTGATGCGACGTCTTCTTCGGGTGGAAAGTCGTCGGTGCTGATGACAAAGAGCACTCGCGACGGGCGTTCGTCATTGCACCACTTGACCAGGTCGCCACGATGAACAGGCGTCGTTGTACCGGGGTAGCAGGGACTGGACATGGCTCGCCTCACGCCTGGATCGAGCCGCGCCGCAATGCGGCGTCGGCTGGACGAATCGCCGGAGATGGACCTACTTCCCCGGCACCGTAAACGTCACCACCACATTCCCCGGCGCCTGCTCGAAGCGCGTGGCTACCGAATCCTTGCTGAGTTGCACGATCTGATCCAGGGGCTTGTGCGGCACGCCCTGGAAGTTGACCGTGACCTGGACCAGCGCGCCGTTGGCCCAGTTGAAGCCGACCATCGGCTTGCTGCCGACGGATTTCTCCAGGTCGGCAGCCACCTCCTGCGAATGCGCGTACGCATTCTTCATCGTGTCGACTGCACCGCATGCGGTGAGCGCCAGCACCAGCGGCGCCAGCACCAGGATCGATCGCATCGCGCGCTCCCCGGCTGCCAGCTACGGCTTCTGCGCTGGCGCGGTCGCCGACGCCGCACGCGGCGGCGCCTGCTTCACGTAGCGGTCGAACCATTCCAGCATTTCCGCCACCACGTCCTCGTTGGACTCGCGCGCGGTGTACCAGTGCGGTTCGAACGGCAGCAGCACCAGCCGCGCGGTGCCGCCGAGGCCGCGGATGGCCTGGAACATGCGCGGGGCCTGGGTGGTCTCGGTGCCGGGGTTGGCATCGTCCATGCCGTGCACCAGCAGCAGCGGCTCGTTGATCTTGTCGGCATGGAAGAACGCCGAGGCCTGCGCGTACACCTCCGGCGCGGCCCAGAACGAACGCCGCTCGTTCTGGAAGCCGAACGGGGTCAGGGTCTTGTTGTAGCTGCCGCTGGTGGCCACGCCGGCGCGGAACAGGTCCGAATGCACCAGCAGGTTCGCCGCCATCAGCGCGCCATGGCTGTGGCCGGTGACGCCGATGCGGTCGCGGTCGACCACACCCAGCGCCACCGCCTTGTCCACCGCCGCCTGGGCGTTGTCCACCAGTTGCTGCAGGTAGGTGTCGTAGGCGGTCTTGGGGTCGCCGACGATCGGGAACGCGGCATCGTCGATGATCGCGTAGCCGGCCAGCAGCAGCAGCTGGTAGGAACTCAGGCGGGTGAAGTCGCGCTCGTTGGCGCCGCTGACCTGGCCGGCCTTGGACGGGTCGGCATAGTCGAGCGGATAGGCGTAGAGGATCGCCGGCACCCGCGTGCCTTCCTTGTAGCCGGGCGGCGTGTACAGGGTGAAGGACAGCTCCACGCCGTCCTTGCGCGTGTAGGTCACCAGGCGCTTCTTGATCTGCCGCACCAGCGGGGTCGGATCGGGGAAGCGGGTCACCGGCGTCAGGCTGGAGGCGACCACCGCCTCGCCCGCCGCCGCGGCCGGCTGCGGCTGGCCCAGGGTGCGCAGGTAGACGTTGGGCGGGTCGCTCGGCGACTGCCGCCAGGTCAGCAGGCGGGTGGTGTCGTCGCCGGCGAACCCGGCGAAGGCTTCGTCCACCGTGGCGTCGCTGCGGAACAGGCGCTGGGTCTTGCCGTCGGCCAGTGCGTAGCGGTCCAGGAACGGGCGGTCGCCGGTCGGGGTGGCGCCCTGCCCGCTCAGGAACAGCGCGCCGTTGTCCTCGCGCAGCACGTATTCGCCATTGGGCAGGCGCCGCAGTTCGGGCGTGCCGGGATCGGCGTACAGGTCGTCGGTGGACAGGTCGAACAGCACCCGCCCGGCGCTGCCGGGGCGGTCCGCGTCGAGCAGCGTGGTGCGGCGCCAGTGGCGGTTCTCGTCGTACTCGTCCAGCAGCACCTGCCCGCCCTGGGCGAACCAGCTCAGGCCGGCGTAGCGCTGGGTGACCTTGGCCAGTTCGCGCGGCGTGCCGGTGAACGGCGCCGACAGGGTCAGCAGCTTGTCGCGGGCAGGAACGCTCGTCTTCCAGTCGCCGCCGTCCAGGGCCTCGGCCCAGACCAGGGTGGCGGGCTGGTTGGCGCGCCAGCCGTAGGCGCGCGGCCCGGTGGGCACGCCGTGCACCGGCACCCGGTCGGCGACCGGCAGGCGCGCCAGCACCCGCTCGCTGCCGTCGGCCAGGTCCAGCACCGCCACGTCGTGGGCGAAGCGGCCATAGGTGGTGACGTAGGAATACGGGCGCTGCAGGCGCTCCACGCGCACATGGCGGCCGTCCGGCGCGCCGTCGACCACCGAGTACACCGCCGGCTTGCCGACGTTGCGCAAACGCCCGCTGGCGGCATCCACGGTGACCAGTTGCGCGGTGGCGTAGTAGGTGAACTGGGCCTCGTCCTCGGGGCTGGACAGGGTGTCGCGGGCCTCGTAGGTGCTGCTCTCGCCCTTGCCGCGGATCGCCTCCTTGACCTCCGGCCCCGGCGGCACCGCCGCCTTGACCGGCGCAGGACCCAGGTCCTGCGGCACCGCGCGCACCAGCAGCGTGTCGCTGCCGCCCAGCCACTGGATCTCGCCGCCCAGCACCGGGTTGAGCTGCACGCCGTCGATGCGGCGCACCGCGCCGGTAGCGACGTCGCCCAGCCACAGTTCGACGCGGTCGGCCGCGGTGTTGTTGAAGGCGAAGCGGCGCCCGTCCGGCGACCACACCGGCTGCGCCGGGCAGGCGCCGGCCGGCAGGGTCACCGCGGTCTGCTTGCCGCTGGCCACGTCGACCAGGCTGAAGCCGTCGAGGCAGGCGCGGATGCCGTAGCCGTTGGACATGTCGTGGCGGGCGTGGGTGCGCGGCTCCACGCGCACCCCGGCCAGTTTCAGGTAGGGCTCGGCGACGCGTGCGATCGGCGGGTAGGCCTGGCGCTCCACCAGCAGCAGGGTGCGCCCGGTCGGATCCAGCCGTGGCGACGGATTGAGCGGCGCGCGCATCACCCCCAGCAGCGGCTCGGGCGGTTGCCGGTAACCGCCGGCGGCGGTGGCGGCGTGGGCGGCAACGGGCAACGCACCGGCGAGCGCCAGCGCGCCGATCCAGCGGAACGGCATGAGCATGATCGACATCCCCTTTCGAGTGGCGCCGGCAACGTAGCACAGCCGCCAGGCGGCGGCCGACCGCCAAAGGTCATTGCCCGGCCGGCCTGCGCCGCCGGCTCAGGCAGAGGCCAGCGCCTGCTCCGCGGCCAATGCCGCCACCACGCTGGGACGCTGCGCAATGCGCGCCGCGTAGGCCGCCAGCGCCGGATGCGCGGCCAGCGACAGACCGAACCGCGGCAGCCAGCCGAGCACGGTGAACAGATAGGCATCGGCCACGCCGAAGCGCTCGCCGAGCAGGTACGGCCGCGCCTGCAACGCCGCTTCGGCATGGCCGTAGCGCTGCAGCAGCCGGGCGCCGACCGCGGCGCGCCGCTCCGGCGCCAGCCCGGCATCGAACAGCGGCACGCTGCCGGCATGCAGCTCGCTGTTGATGAAGGCCAGCCACTCGTACAGGCGATAACGCGGCCATGCGTCTGCGTCCGCCGTTGGCGCCAGCGCCGCCTGCGGGCAGCGGTCGGCCAGATACAGCAGGATCGCCGGCCCCTCGGTCAGCACCCGACCGTCGTCCAGTTGCAGCGCGGCCACGTAGCCCTTGGGATTGATCGCGAGGAAATCCTCGCCGTCGGCGGTGCGCTTGCGGCGGTTGTCCACGTGCACCAGCCGGAACGGCAGTTGCAGTTCGCGCAGCACGATGTGCGGGGCCAGGGAACAGGCGCCGGGAGCGGCATAAAGATGCATCGGAACGGTCTCGCAGGGCACCGGACAGTCGGCGTGTGCAGTGTGCGCGGCACTGCGACCTGTCGAGAAACAAGAATGTCAGCGTGCGCCAGTAGCGCTGCTGATGGCCTCGTCCAGGAACCCACGCAGTTGCTGCGCGGCCGGCGCCGGGTGCGTGGCGGCGGCCAGCGCGAAGTGGCGCTGCAGCCGTGGCTGCAACGGCAGCACCTGCACGCCGTCGCGCTCGGCCGGCAGCACCGACGCCGGCAGCAGGCTGGCGCCCGCGCCGTCGCGCACCAGCGCCCAGGCGCTGGACCAGTCGCGCACCTGCAGGCGCAGGTCGGCGATCGCCAGCCCCTCACGCTCGGCCAGGCGCTGCGCATGCAGCCAGCAACCGCCGGTGGCCAGCACGAACGGCAGCGCCAGCACCTGCGCCAGAGCGATGTCGCGCGCCTGCGGACGCGCCAGCGCCGGCGGCAGCACCGCCAGCCATTCGTCCGTGCCGAACACCGTGGCGTCGCGTTCCGGTGCCGGATCCAGCACCACGCCCAGGTCGACCGTGCCGGCCGCCAGCCAGGCCTCGACCTCCTCGTCGCTGCCTTCCAGCCAGACCACGCCCGTGTCCGGATGCGCCCGCTCGAACGCACGCAGGCGCGGCGCCAGCCATGGCCGCGACGAGGCGAACCCGGCCACCCGCAGCGAGGGGGCGACGGACGCACGTTGCGCCCTCGCCAGTGCCTGCAATTGCCCCAGCTCGCTCAGCATCGCCCGCGCATGCTCCAGCGCACGCAGGCCGAACGGGGTCGGGCGGCTCCGCCCGCGTTCGCGCAGCAGCAGCGCCGCGCCCAGCACGTGCTCCATCTGCGCGATGGCCTGGCTGGCGCCGGACTGGGTGATGCCGCAGCGCGCGGCGCCGGCGCTGATGCTGCCGCACTCGACGACGGCGACGTACAGCCGCCAGTGGATCAGATTCATCATGTCGGGGGGTTCCACAACGCGAAACGCCGGGCGGTGCCCGGCGTTCCGTGACGACGCGATCGCGCTGGCGATCAGCCCAGCAGGTGGGCCACGCCGCTGCGCTCTTCTTCCAGCTCGGCTAGGGTCTTGTCGACGTACTTCTGGCTGAAGTCGTCGATCGGCAGGTCCTTGACGATGGTGTACTTGCCGTTCTCGGTGGTGACCGGGAAACCGAAGATCACGCCTTCCGGGATGCCGTAGGAACCGTCGGACGGCACGCCCATCGTCACCCACTTGCCGTTGCTGCCCAGCACCCAGTCGCGCACGTGGTCGATGGCGGCGTTGGCGGCCGAGGCGGCCGAGGACAGGCCGCGCGCTTCGATGATCGCCGCGCCGCGCTTGCCCACGGTCGGGATGAAGGTGCCGGCGTTCCATTCCTGGTCGTTGATCGCATCGGCGATGGAGGCGCCGTCGGCGGTGGCGAAGCGGTAGTCCGGGTACATGGTCGGGCTGTGGTTGCCCCACACCACCAGCTTCTCGATGCCGCCGACCGGCTTGCCGAGCTTGAGCGACAGCTGGCTCAGCGCGCGGTTGTGGTCCAGGCGCAGCATGGCGGTGAAGTTCTTCGGGTTCAGGTCCGGCGCCGACTTCATGGCGATGTAGGCGTTGGTGTTGGCCGGGTTGCCGACCACCATCACCTTGACGTCGCGCTTGGCCACCTTGTTCAGCGCCGCGCCCTGCGCGGTGAAGATCTTGGCGTTCTCCAGCAGCAGGTCCTTGCGCTCCATGCCCGGGCCGCGCGGACGCGCGCCGACCAGCAGGGCGATGTCGGCGTCCTTGAACGCCACTTCGGCGTCGTCGGTGCCGACCATGCCGGCCAGCAGCGGGAACGCGCAGTCTTCCAGCTCCATCATCACGCCCTTCAGCGCGGCCTGGGCCTTCTCCATCGGCAGTTCCAGCAACTGCAGGATCACCGGCTGGTCCTTGCCCAGCATTTCGCCGGAGGCGATACGGAACAGCAGGGCATAACCGATCTGGCCGGCGGCGCCGGTCACGGCAACACGAACGGGTGCTTTCATGGGGGATTCCTCTGCTAAGAAAGTGGGTGGGTGAATCAGTAGACGCGATAGCCCAGCGGCTGCAGGTGCAGGTCCAGGGCGGCGGTGTCGTAGCCTTCGACCACGTGCTGGCCGATCACGGTGATGGGCACGCCTTCCAGGCCCAGCGCGGCGGCGGCCTGGCGGCCGGCCTCCTGCTCCACGTCCAGGACCGTGTAGCGGACCTGGGCGCGGGCGAAATCGGCCTGTTGCCGGCGGCAGTAGCCGCACCAGTCGGCGGCGAGCATGACGATGCCGGTGTCGCCGGTCAGCAGGCGCGGGTCGCCGGCGGCCAGTGCGGCCGACGGCGCCGAGGCCGCGCTGCGCCACCACGCGTGCACGCCGCCGCCGATGGCGAGCAGCAGCAGGCACAACACAAGGGGGCGCATCGTCATCGGCGGTCGGGTGCGGCAGTCAACCGGGAAATGGTAGCACGCAGGGTCCGCGCGCCCGGCCGCAGGACCGGACGCGCGGACAGCGCCGGATCAGGCGTCGAGCGTGCGGTTCCACTCGGCGACGCGGTCGGCCTTGGCCGCCAGCACCGCGTCGGCATCGCCTTCGATGGTGATCTTGTTGATCACATCGCCCTGGGCGACGCTGTCGACCACGTCCAGGCCCTCGAGCACCTTGCCGAACACGGTGTGCTTGCCGTCCAGCCACGGGGTGGCGGTGTGGGTGATGAAGAACTGGCTGCCGTTGGTGCTGGGGCCGGCGTTGGCCATGGACAGCACACCACGGTCGTGGCGCACGCCGTTGTTGGTCTCGTCCTCGAAGCGGTAGCCCGGGCCGCCGCGGCCGGAGCCTTCCGGGCAACCGCCCTGGATCATGAAGTCGGCGATCACGCGGTGGAAGTTCAGCCCGTCGTAGAAGCCGCGCTTGGCCAGGTTCACGAAGTTGGCCACGGTCAGCGGGGCCTTGTCGGGATACAGCTCGATCTTGATCGGGCCGCGGGCGGTGTCGAAATGGGCGATCAGGGACATGGGATTCCTTGGAAACGGGGGCGTCATGAGGGGCGCATAGGATACACGTCGCCTTGTTCAGGCCTCGCTCGCACCCACCGCCGGCGCCTGAGCGCCCCCGCCCGGCCCTGCGCCGGCCGTCGCCGGCAGGCGTCACGGGATCCGGGTATACTAGGTGGCTTCCTTTCCTTCCTTCTGGCGCCGGCTGGCCCCCTTTCGCATGTCCATCGAAAATCTTCGCAATATCGCCATCGTCGCCCACGTCGACCACGGCAAGACCACCCTCGTCGACTGCCTGCTGAAGCAGTCCGGCACCCTGTCCGAGCGCACGGTGCTGGCCGAGCGCGTGATGGACAGCAACGACCAGGAAAAGGAACGCGGCATCACCATCCTGGCCAAGAACACCGCCATCACCTGGCAGGGCAACCGCATCAACATCGTCGACACCCCCGGACACGCCGACTTCGGCGGCGAGGTGGAGCGCGTGCTGTCGATGGTGGACACCGTGCTGATCCTGGTCGACGCGATGGACGGCCCGATGCCGCAGACCCGCTTCGTGACCCAGAAGGCCTTCGCGATGGGCTTCAAGCCGATCGTGGTGGTCAACAAGATCGACCGCCCGGGCGCGCGTCCGGACTGGGTGATCGACCAGGTGTTCGACCTGTTCGACAAGCTCGGCGCGACCAACGAGCAGCTCGACTTCCCGATCGTCTACACCTCGGCGCTGAACGGCTACGCCTCGCTGGACGACAGCGTGCGCGACGGCGACATGACCCCGCTGTACGAAGCGATCATGCAGCACGCGCCGAAGCCGGAGGTCGACCCGGACGGCCCGTTCCAGATGCGCATCAGCCAGCTGGACTACAACAACTTCGTCGGCGTGATCGGCATCGGCCGCATCCAGCGCGGCGTGCTGAAGAAGAACATGCCGGTGGCGGTGATCGACCGCGAAGGCAAGAAGCGCCAGGGCAAGGTGCTGCAGGTGCTGGGCTTCCTGGGCCTGGAGCGGATCGAGCAGGACAGCGCGCAGGCCGGCGACATCGTCGCCATCTCCGGCATCCAGGAACTGA
>JBEVKG010000172.1:0-4709 GCA_040509765.1 Xanthomonas sp. | reverse complement strand
GCAAGCCCAGCGCCTGCAGTTCGGCGGCCAGGAAATCGATCGCCGCGGCGTGCGCCGGGCTGCCGGTCAGGCGCGGGCCGAAGCTGTTAAGACGTTCGATCCAGTGCCACAGCTGCGCCTGCGACGGCAGCCCGCGCAGCACCGCGGCCTGCGCCGCATCGGCTTCGGTCTCGATATGGCCGGCTGCGGTCATCGCGCCGGCGCCTGCCGACGGTGCCGCGCGCAGGCCGGGTGGCGTCGCATGTCGCCGGCGGGGCGATGTCCGCGGCCGGCACGCGCGGCACGGACCGGCGGCGCTGGCCGGCGCGCCGGTCCGTGCGCAGGCGCGCGGACCGGGCCGCGCCCGGGGTGCCGGCGGCTCAGGACAGCGCCGGCTCCGGTTCCGGCTGCGTGCGCTGCTGCGCCGGTGCCGGCGCCTCGGCCGGTGTCGCGTACAGGTCCATCAGCAGCAGGGTCACGCCATTGGTCCAGCCGAAACCGTCCTGCAGGGCGTACTCGCCGCCGCCGCCGCCCTTGGCTTGGGCATCCACCGCGTACTTCTCCACCAGCTTGTGCTGCTGCGCGAACAGCGCCTGCACCCGCGCCAGGAAGCGGCTGCCGATGCGCTGCGCCAGGGCGTCCTGGTCGTAGCGGCGCAGGCCGTCCACGGCGATCCACTGCAGCGGCGCCCAGCCGTTGGGCTCGTCCCACTGCTGGCCGGTATGCAGGCGCGTGGTCGCCAGGCCGCCGGGGCGCAGCAACTGCGCCTGCACGGTGTCGGCGCTGCGCTTGGCCCGTGCCGGCGAGGCGGCGCCGACGAACAGCGGGGACAGCGCCGCCGCAGTGACCTGCTCGCGCAGCCGGCGCTGCTGCCAGTCGTAGTCGGCGTAGTAGCCGGCATCGCTCCACAGGTGCTTGTCGATCGCGGTCTTGCGCGCGCTGGCCAGGGCGGCGTAGTCGGTGTCGCAGCCGGCCGCGCCGGGGTTCTTGGCGCAGGCCACGGCCAGGGTGCTCTCCAGGTGGTAGAGCAGGCTGTTCAGGTCGACCGGGACGATGGCGGTGGTGCGGATGCTGGCCAGGGTCTTGCGGTCGCCCAGCCAGCGGCTGGAATAGTCCCAGCCGCTCTCGGCGCCGGCGCGCAGGTCGCGGTAGACCTCGGCGGCAGGTCGGTCCTTGGCTTCGGCAGCGGTGCGCACGTCGTGCAGCCAGGCTTCCGGGCGCGGCGTGTCGCGCGCGTCCCAGTAACGGTTGAGCAGGCTGCCGTCGGCCAGCCGCACCACGTGCGCATGCGCGCTGCCGGGCGCCAGGGTCTGCGCGCCCTCCATCCAGTACGCGTATTCCTTCTGCAACTGCGGCAGGTAGCGCGCGTAGGCGGCATCGCCCTCCACCTTGGCCTGCAACTGCACCATGTGCGAGAAGAACGGCGGCTGCGAGCGGCTCAGGTAGTAGGTGCGGTTGCCGTTGGGGATGTGCCCGTAGGTGTCGATCAGGTAGGCGAAGTTGTCCAGCATCTGCCGGCTGCGTTCGTGCTCGCCGCTCTCCACCAGGCCGAGCATGGTGAAGTAGGAATCCCAGTAGTAGACCTCGCGGAAGCGCCCGCCCGGCACCACGTACGGATGCGGCAGCGACAGCAGGCTGCTGTAGGCCGGCACGTCCACCTGGCGGCGCACCAGCAGCGGCCACAGCGCGTCGATGTGTTCGCGCAGGCCGGTGTCCTGGCGGATCGCCTCGGTCTGCACCGGGCCGGATTCCTCGAAGTTGGCGGCGACGAAGCGGCGCAGGTCGAAGCCGGGCTGCTGGCGCTGCGCCAGATAATCGGCGTTGATCAGCGCCGGGTCGCGCAGCGGCAGCGCATCGACGAAGTGCTTCTGGTCGTCGAACAGTTGCTGTTGCTGCACCGCCTGGAACAGTTCCGGGTAGGCCAGGTCGGGCGTCTGCGGCGCCGGCGCCGGTGCGGTCAGCGTGGTCGTCGGTGCCGCCTGCGCATTGGCGGTGTCGCAGTTGCCGAGCAACAGGCCGAGCGACAGGCTCAGCAGTGGGGTGCAGCAGGGGGGAGCGGCATGGCTCATGTCGGGTCCAGAGCAGGATGCGTGCGGCATGGTAAACGACCGAAGCGGAGACGGGGCGCGCGGCCGGATCCGGATGCGCGGCCGCCGATCCCGCCTGGCGGTCGCGCGCCGCCCGGCTCGCACCGGTGAAGGACCGCAACGTCCCGCAACATGCAAGAACGGGGCCGCTGGCGCGGCGTGGCGCCGCGTGTCGTATGCCGGATGGTCGGCGCCGCGCCCGCCAAGGTCGGGCGACGGGGCGTTCGGCGCGCCACGCGCGGGCGGCGTGGGCAGCAGGCCCCCGCCCGCAGGTCAGGGCGTCTGCGGCCGCTGGCGGTCCTTTTCGGCGCTGAGCGCGGCTTCGGCGCGCAGGAATACCTGCCCGATCGGCTCGTCCGCGCGTGCGGCCCGGGCGTCGCCGACCAGCACGGTCAGCCCGAGCGCCTGCTGCCGCGCGGCGATCTCGCGCAGGCCGCGCAGCTTCTGCTCGGCATCGGCGCCATGCAGCATGACGATGAACTCGGCATGCTCGGTGGCGCGGTCGACGCTGTCGGCACCGCCATCCTGCACATAGCTGGCCAGGGTGCGGTCGAGCTGTTGCAGGCTGCTGCCCAGCAGGCGCTCGCTCTGCCGTTCGGCCAGTGCGGCCAGTTCCTGCACTTCCAGAATCACCACCCGGTAGCGGCCGTCTGCGCCGGCGCTATGGGCGTCGGCAGCGTGCGGCTGCAGGATCGCCTCGCGTTCGCGCTGCAGCGCGCTGCGGCGTTCGTCGAGCAGCCGCATGGCGGTGCGCGCCAGCGCACGCAGGCCCTCGCGCTGGGCGTCGGTGAGCTGGCGCGGCGTGGTGTCCAGCACGCACACGGTGCCCAGCGCGACCCCTTCCTCGGTCACCAGCGGCATGCCGGCATAGAAGCGCGCGCCGGTGTCGCCGCGGACCACCGAGATGTCGGCGAAACGCGGATCGTCGGCGAGGTCGGGGACTTCCAGCAACCGCTCGGGCTCGCGGATCGCGTGGTCGCACACCGCCTGGCTGCGCGCGGTCTGCGGCAGTTCCAGGCCCAGCCGGGCCTTGAACCACTGCCGGTCGCGATCCAGCAGCGACAGCAGTGCGATCGGCGTGTCGCACAGCGCGGCGGCGATCTGCACGATGTCCTGGTAAGCGGCCTCGGGCAGGCTGTCGACGATGCGGTAGCTGTCGAGGACACGCTGGCGCTGGGCTTCATCGGTCATGGGCTGGGTCGGGTCGGGTGCGGATCGCGAGGCGCAGCACCATACCGCAGGGCGCGGAGATGCCGCGTGGACAAGCGTGCAAGCGTGACGCGATGCACACCAAGGTCCCTGTCATCACGGGCCGTGGCCGATCAGCGCTTGATCGCTCGGCCGTCGCTGTCCCGCCCCTGCACCTCGCGCAGCGTCAGCGCAGGCACCGGCGCTGCAGTCGACGCCTGCAGGGGCGGCGAACGCGGGGCTGGTTCCAGTCGTGGGAGCGGGCGTGTCCTGCAAATCGCGGGGATCAGCGGGCTACGCCGGCGCCGAGCGCGCGCAACTGCGTCTGCAGCGTGGCGGCGTTGTCGAGGGCGTGGCCGAGCGCGCTGTTGTCGAAGATCACCCAGGCTCGGTCGGTGGGCGGCGTGGCGGCGACGATGCGTGCGGCCAGGCTGCGCAGTGTGTCGTCGGCGTAGTCGCTGTAGTAGATGCGTGGCGTGCCGTGCCAGCGCCAGTACGCCGGCGCCGCCGCGCCTGCCGGCTGCGCGGCGGTGGCGTCCAGGGCCGGGTCGGCGGCCACGCGCGCGATGCCGTGGCGCTGCCACAGCGCCTCGGCGCGCGCACCGAACCAACTGGCGTGGCGCGGTTCGCAGGCGATGCCGCCGTGCCAGCGGCGCCGCAGCATCGCGAAGAAGGTGGCGGCGGTGCGCGCATCGAAGGCCAGGCTCGGCGGCAGTTGCACCAGCAGGCAGCCGAGCTTGTCGCCGAGATGGCCGACGTCGTCGAGGAAGGCCTGCAGCAGCGGCGCGACGCGGTACAGGCGCGCGTCGTGGGTGATCGTGCGTGGCAATTTGGCCGAGAAGCGGAAATCCGTCGGCACGCTGTCGGCCCAGCGCTGGTAGGTGCTCGCGCGGTGGGCGCGGTAGAACGTCGAGTTGATCTCGACCGCGTCGAAGCGGGTGGCATAGCGCGCCAGCTGGCTGGCGCCGTCGCCGACCAGGGCGCGCTGCGAGCTGGCGATCGACCAGCCGGCGCAGCCGACGCGGATGCAGGGGGCGGCGTCGGCGCGACGGGGAGACGCGGTCGGCATCGGCGGTGGCAGGCGAGGACGGGCCTTCGGGATAGCAAGCGCAGCGGCCAAGGGCCGTGAAGGACATTGCCCGCCGCATGCCCGCCTTGCCGGGCGGTTCACCTGCGTGCCGTGCGGCCGATGCGTGCAGCGCGCAGCGATGACGGGGCGCTGCGGCTGTCTGTGTGCCTGCAGGCTGCGCCGGAGCGCAGCCTGCGGGTCACTGCCTGCGCATGCCGCATGCCGCATGCCGCATCGCGCGATGGCGATGCGTTGCGGTGCGATGCGATGCGTTGCGGTGGCGCCGGCGCCGGCGCCAGCGATCCGCGCTGGCGTGGGCGCGTCGCGCCTGGGGGGGGGGCCCCCCCCGGGGGGTGGGGGGGTTCTGCGTTGGGGGCGTCGTGGGC
>JBEVKG010000171.1:0-11837 GCA_040509765.1 Xanthomonas sp. | reverse complement strand
GCTTTCCCGGGAAAGCCCGTCGGGGCTGAAGCCCCTCCCACGATGCCATCGCAACCGCGGTGCACGCGCGGAAACATCCCGGGTCCCGAGTCCCCGGTCCCGCCCTCAACTCTCGCGCAGATCCCGCGGCCGGAAGCCCAGCGCCAGCAGCGCCAGCAAATACACCGCGCCGCCGCCACCGACCAGCAACAGCAGGCTGCCGATGCGGTGCCACTTGTCCATGGTGGTGAACGCCGGCAGCCAGTGCAGGCCCAGCGCCAGCACCGCGGCCATCGCCGCGCAGGCCACACCCAGGCGCAGCAGGTAACCGCCCCAGCCCGGCTTGGGCTGGTAGACCTGGTCGCGGCGCAGCCAGCGCCACAGCAGCGACAGGTTGAGGTAGCTGGCCACCGCACTGGCCAGGCCCAGCGCCAGGTGCAGGCCCGGCACCGCCTCCAGCGCCGCGCGCACGCCCTGCGCGCGCAGTTCCGCCGGCACCCACAGCTGGTACAGGATCGCCAGAAATAACAGGTTCAGCGCCATGTTGGCGACCAGTGCGGCGACGCCGGCGCGCACCGGCGTGCGCGTGTCCTGCCGCGAATAGAACGCCGGCAGCAACACCTTGAGCAGGGCGAACGCCGGCAGGCCGAAGCTCAGCCCGAACACCGACATCGCCGCCATGCGGGTGTCGAAGGCGGTGAACTTGCCGTACTGGAACAGGGTCGCCACCAGCGGCTGGCTCAGCAGCATCAGCCCCAGCATCGCCGGCACCGCGATCAGCAAGGTGGTGCGCAGCCCCCAATCCAGCGCGCTTGAGAATCCGGCGCGGTCGGTCTTGACGTGGTGCCGCGACAGCGCCGGCAGGATCACCGTGCCCAGGGCCACGCCGAACACGCCCAGCGGCAGCTCCAGAAAACGGTCGGCCTGCGACAGCCAGCTCTGCGAGCCGGCGTACAGGAACGAGGCGATCACCGTGTCCAGCAGCAGGTTGATCTGCGCGATCGAGGAGCCGAACAGGGTCGGCACCATCAGGGTCAGCACCCGCCGCACGTCCGGGTGCTGCCAGCCCCAGCGCGGCAGGGTCAGCAGGTCGATGCCGCGCAAGGCCGGCAACTGGAACAGCAACTGCAGCACGCCGGCCACCAGCACCGCCCAGCCCATCGCCAGGATCGGCACCTGCAGCCGCGGCGCCAGCCACAGCGCGCCGGCGATCATGCACAGGTTGAGGATCACCGGGGTCAGCGCCGGCAGGCCGAAGCGGTGGAAGCTGTTGAGCGCGCCGCCGGCCAGGGCGGTCAGCGACACGAACAGCAGGAACGGGAAGGTCAGCCGCAGCAGATCGACGATCAGCCCGAACTTGGCCGGGTCGTCGCTGGCGCCGGGGTTGAACAGCATCGCCACCTGCGGGGTGAAGATCAGCCCCAGCGCGGTGACCAGCAGCAGCACCCCGCCCAGGGTGCCGGACACCCGCGACATCAGCGCGCGCAGGTCGGCGTGCGGGCGGGTCTCCTTCACCTCGGTGAACACCGGCACGAAGGCGGTGGCGAACGAGCCTTCGGCGAACAGCCGACGCAGGAAGTTGGGAATGCGGAACGCCACCCAGAACGCGTCGGTGGTGGCGTTGGCGCCGAAGGAAATGGTGATGGCCTGGTCGCGCACCAGCCCCAGCACCCGCGAGACCATGGTCATGCTGCTGAAGGAGAGCAGCCCGCGGAACATGCGCGGCGTGCTCATGCAGCGACCCTCTTGACAACTGGCTTGACGCGAATGTTCGGACGCTTCATACTCTCCCGCTTGTTTTTATCCACCACACAGCTTTCCAGGAAACCACCACCGTGGCCAATATCAAGTCCGCCAAGAAGCGCGCCAAGCAGACCGTCGTGCGCAACGCGCGCAACACGGCTCAGCGTTCGATGCTGCGCACCGCCGTCAAGAAGGTCATCAAGGCCCTGGACGCCAACGACGCAGCCGGCGCCGAAGCCGCCTTCGCCATCGCCCAGCCGATCCTCGACCGCTTCAGCTCGCGCGGCCTGATCCACAAGAACAAGGCTGCCCGTCACAAGAGCCGCCTGAGCGCGCGCATCAAGGCGATCAAGACCGCCGCCTAAGCGGTTGCGGTCGTTGCCGGAGGCGCCTGCGCTTCCGGCACTACGAAAAAGCCCGGCCTCGGCCGGGTTTTTCGTGTGCGCGTGATCCGCTGGCAACGACCGCGCGCCGGACCGGCCGCCGCGCTCAGGGCGCATTGGCGGCCGCTTCCAGCGCATCCTCGCGCTGGCGGTCGAAGAACGCCATCACGTCCTTCATGATCGGCCAGGTGCCTTCGCGGCCCAGCGCCGACACCAGGTACCAGGGCTGGGTCCAGCCCAGCTCGGCGACCACCTGCTCGGCCAGCGCACGCGCCTCGTCCTCGAACATCAGGTCGGCCTTGTTCAGCACCAGCCAGCGCGGCTTGGCCAGCAGCTCCGGGTCGTGCTTCTGCAGCTCGCGCTCGATCGCCCGCACCTGCTCGGTCGGCGATACGCCGTCCACGCCGCCTTCCATCGGCGCCAGATCCACCAGGTGCAGCAGCAGGCGGGTACGCTGCAGGTGGCGCAGGAACTGCGCGCCGAGACCGGCGCCATCGGCCGCGCCCTCGATCAGCCCGGGAATGTCGGCGATCACGAAGCTGCGATAGGCCTCGACGCTGACCACGCCCAGGTTCGGGTACAGCGTGGTGAACGGATAGTCGGCGACCTTCGGCGTGGCCGCGGACACCGCACGGATGAAAGTGCTCTTGCCGGCATTGGGGAAGCCCAGCAGGCCGACGTCGGCCAGCAGCTTCAGTTCCAGCTTGAGCGTGCGCTCCTCGCCCTCCTCGCCCGGCGTGGCCTTGCGCGGGGCGCGGGTCACCGAGCTCTTGAAGTGCATGTTGCCCAGGCCACCCTTGCCGCCCTGCGCGACCAGCAGGCGGTCGCCGTGCGCGACCAGGTCGCCGATGACCTCGTCGGTCTCGACATTGACCACCACGGTGCCGACCGGCACGGTGATGGTCAGATCCTCGCCGGCCTTGCCGTACATCTGCCGGCCCATGCCGTTCTCGCCGCGCTGCGCACGAAACGCGCGCTGGTGGCGGAAGTCGACCAGGGTATTGAGGTTCTCGTCGGCGACCAGCCACACGCTGCCGCCGTTGCCGCCATCGCCACCGTCAGGCCCACCCAGCGGGATGAACTTCTCGCGGCGAAAGCCGATGCAGCCATTGCCGCCATTGCCGGCCGTGACCTGGATTTCCGCTTCGTCTACGAGTTTCATGAATTAACAACCGGGAATGGGGAATGGTGAATCGAGAATCGGAAAAACGAACCGCCGCCGCGGCGTCGATTCTATGTCGCAGCCACAGATCGGCAAAATCCATCACTGCATTGCCTGGCCACCAGAACAGGGCGAGTTCACGGGAGGCGCTTTGCCATTCCCGATTCCCCTTTCCCTACTCCCGGCCGCAAAACAAAAACCCCGCCGAAGCGGGGCTTTCGTCAGCAAGCCTGCGCCATGGCGCAGGCCCTGGACACCGGCGACTTACGCCTCGGTGACCACGCTCACGGTGCGGCGCTTCTTGGCGCCCTTCACCGAGAACTCGACCTTGCCGTCGACCAGCGCGAACAGGGTGTGGTCGCGGCCCAGGCCGACGCCGGCACCCGGGTGGAACTGGGTGCCGCGCTGACGCACGATGATGTTGCCGGCTTCGATGGCCTGGCCGCCGAACATCTTCACGCCCAGGTACTTCGGGTTGGAGTCGCGGCCGTTGCGCGAGGAACCTACGCCTTTTTTGTGTGCCATGACTGCTGCTCCTTACTTCTTGTCGCCACCGGCGATGCCGGTGATCTCGATTTCGGTGTAGTGCTGCCGATGACCCTGACGCTTCATGTGGTGCTTGCGGCGGCGGAACTTGATGATGCGCACCTTGTCGGCGCGGCCATGGGCCACGACCTTGGCGGTGACGGCGGCGCCCTTCAGCGCGTCGCCGATCTTGATGCCGTCGCTGTCGCCCAGCATCAGGATGTTGTCGAACGTGATCTCGTTGCCGGCTTCGACTTCGAGCTTTTCCACGCGGAGCGTTTCGCCCTGCGCGACGCGGTATTGCTTACCGCCGGTGACCAGTACTGCGTACATGACCAGACTTCCTCTGTAGTTATTGTGGTCGTTCCCGTCGTGCCATTTCGGGCAGACAGGAGCGGGATTGTAATCCGCCGCGCGCGGCAGGGTCAAGTCCAGCCCGGCCCGCGGCGGCGGGCGCCGCGGCCCGGCGCGGCTGCCTGAACCAGCCAGCCGCCGGCCCCTGGCGGCGCTGGGATCTGCGGCAATTGCCCCCACCTGACAAGCTGGGTACGCTGATCGATTGCCGTCCCCTTTCCGCCCCCACACTGGCCAGTGGCACCGCCGCGGCCGGCACACTCCGGAATCTCTTCATGGCGATGGATTACATCCGCATCCGCGGCGCGCGGACGCACAACCTCAAGAACCTCGACCTCGACCTGCCGCGCGACAAGCTGATCGTGATCACCGGCCTGTCCGGGTCCGGCAAGTCCTCGCTGGCGTTCGACACGATCTATGCCGAGGGGCAGCGCCGCTACGTCGAGTCACTGTCGGCCTACGCCCGGCAGTTCCTCAGCGTGATGGAGAAGCCCGACATCGATCACATCGAAGGCCTGTCGCCGGCGATCGCGATCGAGCAGAAGTCGACCTCGCACAACCCGCGCTCCACCGTCGGCACCATCACCGAGATCTACGACTACCTGCGCCTGCTGTATGCGCGCGTGGGCCAGCCGCGCTGCCCCGACCACGGCTATCCGCTGGAGGCGCAGACGGTCAGCCAGATGGTCGACCATGTGCTGACCCTGGACCCGGAGCAGCGCTACATGCTGCTGGCGCCGGTGATCCGCGAACGCAAGGGCGAGCACGCGCAGGTGTTCGAGCAGCTGCGCGCGCAGGGCTTCGTGCGCGTGCGCGTGGACGGCGAACTGTACGAGATCGACGCGGTGCCGGCGCTGGCGCTGCGCCAGAAGCACACCATCGAGGCGGTGATCGACCGCTTCCGCCCGCGCGAGGACATCAAGCAGCGCCTGGCCGAGAGCTTCGAGACCGCGCTGAAGCTGGCCGACGGCATGGTCTCGGTGCAGTCGCTGGACGACACCGCGGCCGCGCCGCACCTGTTCTCCTCCAAGTACAGCTGCCCGGTCTGCGACTACTCGCTGCCGGAGCTGGAACCGCGCCTGTTCTCGTTCAACGCGCCGATGGGCGCCTGCCCGAGCTGCGATGGCCTGGGCGTGGCCGAATTCTTCGATCCCGAGCGCGTGGTGGTGCATCCGGAGCTGTCGCTGTCGGCCGGCGCGGTGCGCGGCTGGGATCGGCGCAACGCGTACTACTTCCAGCTGATCGCCTCGCTGGCCAAGCACTACAAGTTCGACGTCGACGCGCCCTGGCAGTCGCTGCCGGCGAGCGTGCGCCAGGCGGTGCTGTACGGCAGCGGCGACGAGACCATCACCTTCACCTACTTCACCGACGCCGGCGGCCGCACCCAGCGCAAGCATCGCTTCGAAGGCATCATCCCCAACCTGGAGCGCCGCTACCGCGAGACCGAATCGCCGGCGGTGCGCGAGGAACTGGCCAAGTACATCAGCGAACGGCCGTGCCCGGACTGCAAGGGCGCGCGCCTGAACAAGGCCGCGCGCAACGTGTTCGTCGCCGACCGTCCGCTGCCGGACCTGGTGGTGCTGCCGATCGACGACGCGCTGACCTTCTTCCGCCAGCTCGACCTGCCCGGCTGGCGCGGCGAGATCGCCAGCAAGATCGTCAAGGAGATCGCCGAGCGGCTGGGCTTCCTGGTCGATGTCGGCCTGGATTACCTGACCCTCGAGCGCAAGGCCGACACCCTGTCCGGCGGCGAGGCGCAGCGCATCCGTCTGGCCAGCCAGATCGGCGCCGGTCTGGTGGGCGTGATGTACGTGCTCGACGAGCCGTCGATCGGCCTGCACCAGCGCGACAACGAGCGCCTGCTCGGTACCCTCACCCGCCTGCGCGACCTCGGCAACACGGTGATCGTGGTCGAACACGACGAGGACGCGATCCGCCGGGCCGACTACGTGCTGGACATCGGTCCCGGCGCCGGCGTGCACGGCGGCGAGGTGGTCGGCCACGGCAGCGTGCAGGACCTGCTCAAGGCGCCGCGTTCGCTGACCGGGCAATACCTGTCCGGCAAGCGCCGCATCGAGATTCCGGCCAAGCGCCACAAGGCCAACCCGAAGATGACCCTGCACCTGCGCGGGGCCACCGGCAACAACCTCAAGAACGTCGACCTGGACATCCCGGCCGGCCTGCTGACCTGCATCACCGGCGTGTCCGGCTCGGGCAAGTCGACGCTGATCAACGACACCCTGTTCACCCTGGCCGCCAACGAGATCAACGGCGCCTCGCACAGCGTGGCGCCGTACCGTGAGATCGAGCACCTGGACCTGTTCGACAAGGTCGTGGACATCGACCAGTCGCCGATCGGACGCACCCCGCGCTCCAACCCGGCCACGTACACCGGCCTGTTCACGCCGCTGCGCGAACTGTTCGCACAGGTGCCGGAAGCGCGCTCGCGCGGCTACTCGCCGGGCCGCTTCAGCTTCAACGTGCGCGGCGGGCGCTGCGAGGCCTGCCAGGGCGACGGCCTGATCAAGGTGGAGATGCACTTCCTGCCGGACGTGTACGTGCCCTGCGACGTCTGCCACGGCAAGCGCTACAACCGCGAAACGCTGGAGATCCTGTACAAGGGCTTCAACATCAACGACGTGCTGGAGATGACCGTCGAGGATGCGCTGAAGCTGTTCGAGCCGGTGCCGTCGATCGCGCGCAAGCTGGAGACCCTGGTCGACGTGGGCCTGAGCTACATCAAGCTCGGACAGAGCGCGACCACCCTGTCCGGCGGCGAGGCGCAGCGCGTGAAGCTGTCCAAGGAGCTGTCGCGGCGCGATACCGGCCGCACCCTGTACATCCTCGACGAGCCGACCACCGGCCTGCACTTCCCCGATATCGAGGCGCTGCTGGGCGTGCTGCACAAGCTGCGCGACGAAGGCAACACCGTGGTGGTGATCGAGCACAACCTGGACGTGATCAAGACCGCGGACTGGATCGTCGACCTGGGTCCGGAAGGCGGCCACCGCGGCGGCACCATCCTGGTCACCGGCACGCCGGAAGACGTGGCGGCCTGCCCGCAGTCGTACACCGGCCAGTTCCTGGCGCGGATGCTGCCCTCCACCAGCGCGCGCCCGGAGCAGCCGGCGGCGAAGGCCAACAAGCCCGATGCGCGCCCGCCGCGCAAGGTCAAGCCGGAAAAGCCGGCGAAGAAGGCCGTGGCCGCCAAGAGCGGCAAGGCCAGCAAGAGCACCACCAGCACCAGCACCAGCACCAGCACCAAGAAGAAGAAGGACGTTTGATGAGCAGCGAACACAAGATCCTGGCGCGCATCCCGATCAGCGTGCGCTGGCGCGACATGGACAGCATGGGCCACGTCAACAACGCCAAGTACATCTCCTACCTGGAAGAGGCGCGCGTGCGCTGGATGCTGGGCGTGGAAGGCGTCTCGATGAGCGATCGCATCGCACCGGTGGTGGCGGCGACCAACGTCAACTACCGCGCGCCGATCGTGTGGCCCAACGACATCCTGGTCGAACTGTTCGTCGAGCGCCTGGGCACCAGCAGCATCACCATCGGCCACCGCATCGTCGACCAGCAGGACGAGCGCCGGCTGTACTCCGACGGCAACGTGGTGGTGGTGTGGATGGACACCCAGACCGGCAAGAGCGCGCCGCTGCCCGACGCCATCCGCAAGGCGTCGAGCTGACGCCTGCGCTTGCGCCGGGCACAGCCCGGCGCATCGTGCCCTTTGCAGTGACCTGCCCACGCAGGAGCAGCGTGCGCTCCTTGTGGGAGGGACTTCAGTCCCGACGACGGGTGGTATCAGCCGACGTCGGCTTCGCCCGTCGCGGCTGATCCCACAAGAAGGGACGAGAGCCGCTCCTACGATGCGGGTGGGAAGCTCCAGCTCGCGATGGAGCTTCCTTACATCGCCTGCTTGCGCACGGTCAGCGTCGCATCGGCCTTGCCGCCGCCTTCCAGTTGCAGTTGCAGCGGCACGGCCTGGCCTTCGGTCAGCGCGCCCTTGCCCTGCATCAGCATCAGGTGCATGCGGCCGGGCTTGAGTTCCACCCGCGCGCCGGGGGCCAGCGGCACACGCTCGACCGCGCGCATCCGGCTGACGCCGGCCACCAGCGTGGTGGCGTGCAGCGACACATCGCCGAAGTCGGGGCTGCTGGCCCCGGTGACCGTGACCGGCTTGGCACAGCCGTTGTGGAGCACGCCGTAGCCGGCAGTCATCGGCATCGCCGGATTCGGCGGCAGCCGCACCCAGCCCTGCTCGAGGGTGACGCAGGCCGGCTGCGCGGCAGATGCCGCGGTGGCGACCGTGCACAGCACCATCAATACGCCAGCGAATGGTTTGGTTATCATCGCCGAGGTTCCTTCTTCGAAAGCAGACCGCAGCATGACGACGCTCATCGACGTGATCAACCACGGCCCCATCCGCGAACTGCGCCTGGCGCGGCCGCCGGTCAACGCGCTGGACACCGCGCTGTGCCAGCAGCTGATCCAGGCGATCGAGCAGGCCGGCGCCGAGGGCGCGCACGGCATCGTGCTGTCCGGCAACGAACGCCTGTTCTCCGCCGGCATGGACGTGCCGCACCTGCTCGGCCACGGCGACGATCGCGCCAAGCTGCTCGGCAGCTGGCAGCAGTTCTTCGGCGCAGCGCGCGCCTTGGCCGCCAGCCCGATCCCGGTGGTGGCGGCGCTGACCGGTCACGCCCCGGCCGGCGGCTGCGTGCTGACGCTGTGCTGCGACTACCGGGTGATGGCGCGCAGCCCCGATCCGGCGCGCCCGGTCACCATCGGCCTCAACGAGACCCAGGTCGGCCTGGTCGCCCCGGAAGGCATCCAGCGCCTGCTGCGGCGCGTGGTCGGCGCGCACCGCGCCGAGCGCCTGCTGGTCGGCGGCGACCTGGTCAGCGCCGAGCGCGCGTTGGAGATCGGCCTGGTCGACGAACTGGTCGATGCCGACCTGGTGGTGGCGCGCGCACTGGCCTGGCTGCTGGAACTGCTGAAGCGGCCGCGGCAGCCGATGCTGCAGACTCGTGCCATCGCCCGCGCCGACCTGCGCGTGGCGCTGACCGACGAGCACATCGGGCTGGAGCGGCTGATCGACGACTGGCAGGCGCCGGACACCCAGGCCGCGCTGCGCGCGCTGGCGGCGCGGCTGGGCAAGGGCTGAGCGGCGCCGGCACGCGGGGAGGCGCGGACCGCCCGGTATAATCGGCACACGTCCGTCGCCAGGCCCCGCCTCTTGTCCGCCAAGCCCGCCCCCGTCGTCTCCGAACTGATCGAGCTGCTGTCGCTGGAGCGGCTGGAGGACAACCTGTTCCGCGGCCAGAGCCGCGACATCGGCACCAAGTACGTGTTCGGCGGCCAGGTGCTGGGCCAGGCGCTGTCGGCGGCGCAGGCCACGGTGGAGAACGCGCGCCGCGTGCATTCGCTGCACGCCTACTTCCTGCGCGCCGGCGACATCGAGCACCCCATCGTCTACGACGTGGACCGCACCCGCGACGGCGGCAGCTTCTCGGTGCGCCGGGTCACCGCGATCCAGCACGGCAAGGTGATCTTCTTCTGCGCGGCCTCGTTCCAGGAACAGGAGGACGGCGCCACCCACCAGTTGAAGATGCCGGAAGTGCCGCAGCCGGAAGACATCGAACCGACCCCGGCGGCGCGCCCGGAGGTGCTGGCGACGCTGCCGACCAAGGTGCAGCGCTGGCTCTCGCGCGGCGGCCCGTTCGAGTTCCGCCACGTGTATCCGCGCGACGAACTGAATCCGCCCAAGCGCCCGCCGTTCCAGCAGATGTGGCTGCGCCTGAGCGAGCCGGTCGGCGATGCGCCGGAACTGCACCAGGCGCTGCTCGCCTATGCCTCCGACTTCCACCTGCTCGGCACCGCCACCTTCCCGCACGGCATCAGCTACTACACGCCGAACGTGCAGATGGCCTCGCTCGACCACGCGCTGTGGTTCCACCGCCCGTTCCGTGCCGACGACTGGCTGCTGTACTCGCTGGACAGCCCCAGCGCGCAGAGTGCGCGCGGCCTGGCGCGCGGGCAGTTCTTCACCCGCGACGGCGTGCTGGTGGCCAGCACCGCGCAGGAAGGCCTGATCCGCGTGGTCCCCGACGCCGACGCCGCGGCGCAGGTTCCGGCCAAACGCTGAGGATACGAACATGCGTCAGATCTTCAGCAGCCAACGCGTGGAAACCGCCGAAGGCGTGGCCGCACTGCTGCGCGATGCCGGCATCGACGTGCGCCTGAGCAACGGCCGCTCCTACCGGACCCGCCGCAGCGGCCAGTTCAGCTATCTCGATCCGGTGGCGGCCCAGGCCCAGCCCACGGTATGGGTGGTGCATGCCGACGACCAGCCGCGCGCGCGCGAACTGCTGCGCGACGCCGGCCTGCTCGACAGCACGCGCCGCGATCCGGAACAGGGCCGTGCGCCCTATCTGAACGAATTCCGCTCGCAGGTGGAAGCGGGCGCCGGCAAGCGCTGGGCCTGGCGCATCCGCATCGCCCTGCTGCTGGCGATCGGGGCGGTGGCACTGATCACGGTGCTGCGCCACCGCGACAACCGGGCCCCGACCGCCGCACCGGCACAGACGCCCGCAACGCAACCGGCCGCGCCCCCGGCGCAGAACATCGGCAACGACGAAGTGCGCGTGCGCGTACAGCCGGCACCGCGCGGCAACTGAGCCGCGCCGAGCGCACGGCCACGCATGCGGTGGTCGTCGCCCGCGGCGATGACCTCCTGCCGATGATCCTCCCTCCGTGACGGCGCGGCGCGCCGCACGGCCACGTCCGCGGCGCGCTGCGGCGGCTGCCGCGCTGCGCGACAGCCGGTTTCCCCCCACAAGAAAAACGCCCCTGCGCGGACGCGCAGGGGCGCTGTCGATCGGCGCCTTGGTGCAGTGACGCCGCGGCCATCGCCGCGGCGGATGACTCAGTTGCTGTCGGGCGTCGGCATCGGTGCCGGCGCGTCGCCGCCGCGTTGCCCACCCGGGCGATGCGCCCAGCGCTTGGCCTGCGCCGCATCGAACTCGGCGCGGCTGAGCATGCCGTCCTTGTTGGTGTCGGCCGCGGTGAACCAGGCATCGCGATGCTGCTTGGCGCGCAGTTCGAAGTCGGCACGGTCGATGTAGCCGTCCTTGTTCACGTCCATCTTGTCGAAACGCGCGGCGAGCTTGGGATCGGCCTGCGCCTCGGCGCGGCTGATGCGGCCGTCCTTGTTGGTGTCCAGCTTGGCCATCAGCGCGCCCGGCACGCCGTGTTCGCCACGGCCGCCTTGGTGTCCGCCATGCCGCGGCCATTCGTCGCGGCTGAGCTTGCCGTCGTGGTTCTTGTCCAGCGCATCGAAGTGCGCGGCCAGACGCGGATCGGCGGCGGCCTCGCTGCGGTCGATGACGCCGTCGCCGTTCTTGTCCAGGGTGGCGATGCCGCCTGCATCGGCGGGCGCGGCGGGATCGGCCGGCGGCGGGGGAACGGCGTAGGCGGCACCGGACAGCACGGCCAGCACGGCCAGGGCAAGCAGCGGGTTGCGAGACTTCATGGGTCACTCCCGGAGGATGATGGGGAACCTGCCGGGACGGCAGGCGTCCGGCGCCGCGGGTGGCCCGCGCAACGGGCCGGCACCGTGGCGCCTTCCCTGCAGACAACGCCCCGTCGTCGTCGCGGTTGACCCGCTGCCGGGCGTATTCATGGAC